>NZ_BAAAPC010000002.1:0-399284 GCF_039530945.1 Nocardiopsis rhodophaea | reverse complement strand
CCTAGTACGAGAGGACCGGGACGGACGAACCTCTGGTGTGCCAGTTGTTCCGCCAGGAGCATGGCTGGTTGGCTACGTTCGGGAGAGATAACCGCTGAAAGCATCTAAGTGGGAAGCTTGCTTCGAGTTGAGGTCTCCTGCCCTTGTGAGGGGGTAAGGCTCCCAGTAGATGACTGGGTTGATAGGCCGGGTGTGGAAGCCTTGTGAGGGGTGGAGCTGACCGGTACTAATCGGCCGAGGACTTTGCCCTACTCCATAACCCGCGCGGCGTCCACCGTGGAGTCGTCGAGTTCGACCTCCGTGCACATGGAAACGGCGCGCCTACCGAGGGCGCGCCCTCCTTTTGCGCTCGGGCTCAAAGGGCCACCAGTCGCACTGTCGCCGATACCCGCGTTCTCCAGCGGTGGGCCACATCACATCGTCGACCGCGCCGCTTCAGGGGCCGCCACGCGGGACGGTCTCCGCCGCATGGCCCAGAGCGGCGTACCGTCGGCGCGGCACACGCCCGCGTCGCGCGCTTGGTCCACATGTGCGGGGACGCCGCGCCGACGGCGGCCGACCGTTCTCGCGCAATGGGCGGCGGACGTAGCGTCGGTGGTGGGATTGGGACGCGCTGTCAGTGGCCGGGGCGGTGGCCGCGTGGGTCCCGGGGCGGTGGCGGGAGCAGCTCGGCCAGGCGCTGGAGCGTTGCGCGCTGGTCGGCCCCCAGCTCCTGGGGGATGTGGACCTGGATCTCCAGCACGAGGTCGCCCGTCGGGCGTCGGCCCTGGCCAGGGACGCCGTGGCCGGGAACGCGCAGCCGATGGCCAGGGGCGGTTCCGGGCGGGACGGTGACATCCACTTCCGCACCCGACAGAGTGGTCACGGGTACGGTCGCGCCCAGCACGGCTTCGGGGTAGCTGATCGTGAGGGTGGCGCTCAGGTCCGCGCCGACACGTCGGTAGGTGGGGTGCTCGGCCACCAGTACGGTCACCATGAGATCGCCGGCCGGACCTCCGTGGCGCCCGGGGCGGCCGCTGCCGACCACACGCACCCGGTGCCGGTGCGGCACTCCCGGGGGTATCCGGACCGCCGCCGGGCCGTGGCGTCCCCGATCGACCATGACGGTCGTGCCGAACACCGCCTGCTCCAGGTCTAGTTCCACCGCGGCGGAGATATCCGATCCCCGACGCGGGGTCGGGGTCGTGACCCGCACCGGGATCGGGACGCCGGACGCGGGGGCGGATCGCCGTGGCGACGAACCCCTGCTCCCGGAACGCTCGCGCGCGCGGAGCTTCTCATAGGCGTCGCGAATGCGGGCGAACGCAGCGGGGTCGCCCGCGCCGGAATCCGGATGGTATCGGCGCGCCAGCGCACGGAACGCCCGGGTGACCTGATCCCGGGTGGCGTCGGCACTCACCCCCAGAACTTCGTGTGGATCTTGCGCACCAGGCACCGCCCTCCACCTCCTCTCGTGCGGGCGAGAAACGCACGCTTTCGTTCCCTTGTTTACATGCCCAGAGATGTGGTATATAACCTGAGCCAGGTCGTAGCAGGTTTCATGAGCGAATCTGGGAGGTGACTAAGATGCTGATGCGCACCGACCCGTTCCGCGAGTTCGACCGCATGGCGCAGCGCCTGCTGGGTGACACGGCCCGGGCGACGACCATGCCGATGGACGCCTACCGTGAGGACGACGCATTTGTGATGCACTTCGACCTTCCCGGCGTCCGCGCGGACTCCATCGACCTCGAAGTCGAGCGCGACGTACTGACCGTCAGCGCCAAGCGCGAGAGCGCGGTGGCGGACAAGGACCCCGTCGTCGCGGAACGGCCTGCGGGCACCTTCTCTCGGCAGCTGTTCCTCGGCGAGGCCCTGGACACCGACAACATCTCCGCCACCTACGCGGAGGGCGTGCTCACGCTGCGGGTCCCGGTCGCCGAGCAGGCCAAGCCCCGCAAGATCAACGTGGTGGAGAGCGCTGGCCCCGCCGCGGAGATCAAGGCGTGAGGCCAACAGCACGCCCGGCCTCCGCGGAGGCGTGACACGAAGGTCCGGGCCCGCACCAGCGGGGTCGCCCACCGAGCGACCGCCGCGGCGGCGCGGGCCCCGACCGCGGTGGGCAACGGCCACGTACCGGAGTAGCGCAGCGAATCGCGAAGGGAGTGATGGCTGTGAACCTCCTTCCGGTCCGGCGTGAGAACACCGCCCCGCACCGGCAGAACGCTCCTTCCTGGCGCCCCTTCCCCGAGCTCGACGCCGTCCACGAGCGGTTGGACCAGCTGTTCAACACGTTGTGGACGGAGTTCGGCCGGCCAGGGGGTGAGCACGTCTGGCGTCCGCTGGCTGATCTCGTCGAGACGGACGACTCCTACATCGTCGAGATCGAGCTGCCCGGCGTACGCAAGCGGGACATCACCATCGACACCTACGACCGCGAACTGGTCGTCCGCGGCGAAATGAAGGAGAGCGAGAGCGGCGGCCGGTTCTGGCGGCGCACGCGGCCCGTCGGCCATTTCGAGCACAACGTGGTCCTGCCAAGCGCGGTGGACACGGACTCCATCACGGCGTCCCTGAACGACGGAGTCCTCCGTATCACCGCGCCGAAGGCCACCGCAGCCCGGCCGCGTCGCATCGAGGTCACCGCCGGCTGACCGGTCGGACCGGCCCCGCCGAGCGGGAACGGTCGGGCCGGGACCGACGTCGGACGGCGGAGGCTTGCCATGGTGAAAGCGCGACGGCCCCCTCGCGCTCCCGCAGTGGAGCGTGAGGGGGCCTGCTTGTGCCGGCGCTCGGGTCGTTCAGCGAGTGATCACCGGGTGAGACGCCATCCGTACCGCACCGGCTCCTTGGGCAGGTAGTTCACGTCGCCGTAGCGGTAGCCGTACCGCATCTTGGTGAACTTGATGCTCTTGCCGTAGACGTACCAGCTACCGGGGTAGCCCGGCTTCGACCAGCTCCACTGGTGGACGACGCCACCGACGCGGGCCGTCTGGTCGGCCACCCGGTACCCGTTCGGCTTCCACCGCACGACCTCGTGGGCCGCCGTGGCCGGGGTGGCGTAGGACGAGAAGGTCGCTCCAGCGCGCACCGGCATTCCCTCGGGCCGGAACCACGGGTAGCTCAGCCGCTCACCGGACATGGTCAGGTCGGACACGTTGGTGTCCGCCATGAAGAGCACCGGCTGGGACGTGGAGCGGAACCCCAGCAGGTCGGTCCGGTAGTAGACATTGACCTTGCCGATCACCAGTGGGCCGTACCCGAAGGAACCGGCACTTGAGAAGTCGCCGCTGATCGCCGAGTAGCGGGACCAGCAGGCCTGCGATGTGCAGTGGGTGCTGGCCTGCTGCGCCGTGGCCTCATCCGCGGCTTCGAGCGCGGTCTCGTGCGCCTCGGCCTGGTCCCGCTTGTCGCTCAGGCACAGCCAGTTGCCGCTGCGCTCCTCGACCGGCAGGTCGCACTGCTCGGCGCCGACCGTCGTGACGTCGGTTTGCGCATAAGCGCGGTTCACCGGCGACCCCGCGGGCGTCTCCGCCGTCGCCGGGGCAGCCATCGACAGCGTCATCGCCGCGGCCGCCGCCAAAAGAAAACTGATCCGAGTCATTTATACCCCTTTCAAGTAATAATGACCGGCCGATCAATGTGCATGCTTTTATTCGCCGAATAATTCGTCAAGGAGATACAGATGGCCGGATCTGGCCAAGATCAAAATCGGGCAACACGCGCACCGCCTGACATGCGAGAATGAAGATCACCGCATATCAAGTCAAGAATTTGACATTAGAATGAATTCCGAATCCGCGTTCGCGTATTCTTCGCTGAAATGCAGGCGGCGCGACCTTCAACCGTTCACCGCGCGAACATTTTCAGGGACATCGAACCCACGGCTGGCCAAACCATCCCGATAACACCGGCTTCGCACCGATTCGCCGATAATGCGGCGGAATGCTCGCCACGTCCGTCGCAGCGGCGGGGGTGGACCGGCCCTCTCCACCACGGCGTCCTGCGAACTGTTGACGGCATTCCCATGTTTTCTCCGAAAACACCCCCTCCCATTGATCCACGTGGTAGGGATGAAGTTGGTCTGCCGGACGCGTGTCATATTCGCCGCTTCTCCGCTCCTTAATATTCTCCGCGCAGATCCGGACGGCCACCCCACAACGGACCCGATCCCGGTGTCGCCCCCCTGTCGATTCTTGAGAATTCTTCTGGAGCGTTATGACCCTCAGCCCTTTGTCTCTCCTCATCGCCATCGCCGTGCTGACGGCGGCCGGCGTCGTGATCGTGCGCCGTTTCGGATTCAAGCCCCACGAGGATGGCGGCGCGATCGGCAATCTGATCATTCCGTGCCTGCTGTCCATCTATCTGATCGCCGTTGCCATGGGAATCGTCATCGGGTGGGAGAACAACCGCCAAGCCGCCGATGACGTGGTGGCCGAAGCGACGACAGCGACCGACCTCTACTGGAGCACCACGACATTCCCCGCCCGCAGCGGGGATCAGGTACGAAGGGAGCTGCGGACCTATATCGAAACCGTGATCCGCAACGACTGGCCGGAGATGCGGCACGGTGAGCTCAGCCCCGCGGGCGACTCCGCCCTCGGCCGCCTCCGGGCGAGCGTGGCCCAAGTCCCCACATCGGACCAGTCCGCCGCGCTCGACCGCATGGTCGCGCGGCAGGAGGTATCCGGGCTGGTCGACAAGCGCATCGAGCGGGCCGACTCCGCCCAGAACCACATCCCCCGCACGCTCGTCCTGATCACCGCGGTCACCGCGCTCGCCATCGCCGTCCTGCCGTTCGGGATGGGCGGAACGCGCACCCGCGCGGGCGTCTTCTGGTCCGTGACCAACATGGTGATTGTCGCGTCGACGGTGGCGGCCCTGGTGTTCCTGGATAACCCCTATGCCGGGCTGATCCCGGTCGATTCGGAACCGCTTGAGGAGGCACTCGCCGGATTCGACCGGATCGACCAGGTCACCGGGCGCCTGTGAGTCACCGCCCGAGGACGTCTTCCCCGCCTGGACTACAGACGCAGCCGGGAGGCGCCCACGGACACGGTGATAGCGATGAGCGCGGCGATCACCATCATCCGCACCGGGGGAAAGTGACCGGACGGCGCCTCCGGCCCTCCGTTCGGCAGGGGACCGACCCGCAGATGGACCACCTCGTTCTCGTCGGCGTCCGGCTCCGCCGGTTCCTTCGGCGGCTCCGGCTCGTCCCGGTCAGGGACGGGCTCGTCCTGGGGCGCGACCACCGGCTCCGCTATCGGGGCCGCGGCCAGCTGGGGTGAGCGCGGCGGGGGCTGCGCCGGAGCCTCTGGGCGCGGGGGCGACGGTTCGGCGGGCACGAATTCCGGCTCGGTCGACGGGTCCGGCGACGGTTCCGCGGGCTCCGGGGCGGCGGGGGGCGGTGGATCCGCCGGTGGTTCGGGCTGTTCCGGAGGCTCGGACGGCTCGGGAGACTCCGGCGGTTCCGACGGCTCTGGTGGCACGGGGGGCTGGGGGGCGGGAGACGGGGATTCGGGGGGTTCCGGGGCGGGCGGCGGCGGGCAGCCCGGTCGGCCGACGGACACCGCGATCCCCACCGCGGCAACGCAGACCGAGACGTCCACTCCGGCGCCCACACCCCCGCGGGGGATCGCTTCCACGGAGGCGTCGGCCTCCGCGTCGACGCTCACCTCCTCCACAGCATCGGCGTGGGCCGTATCGGCCGCTGCCCCGACGACCGTGACGAGTGCGATGGCCACCACCGCTCCACGAGCGCCGGAGCCGGGCGCACAGCTTTCCACCATTTCCACCCAGATCCCCTCTTCGGCGATATTCTGCGCGTACTACGAAGGAAAAGGAGACCCCCTTACGAGGAGTAACCAACCGATTCCACAACGGCCATCATGTGCGATGCTGTTTGGCCTGTCAGTCGAAATCCAGATATCTGGACGCCGCACCCACAAGAACGGTAAATAGGGCGTTCTTTTCCGGGGCTCCCAAGCGGACCGTTTCATCGGCGGGCGGACCCGGCCACCCCGCCCGTAGCGGGGACTGGCACCGGTCCACCCCCAACGCACCCGCACCCATCGCACCCAACCGCCGGGGTGTCGACGAGCCGGGGGGACCACGGACCGTAAGGTCGGCATGCAGCCGTGGCGGCGTGGCACCCGCCCCGCCGACGACCACCGACAGGGACATCCGCATGACCGACGCAGTGCCCGGCCTCCGCCTTACCGTCAAGGACGCCATCGCGACGATCACCATCGACCACCCGGCGAAGCGCAACGCGATGACCGCCGGGATGTACACCGGCCTCCCGCCGCTCCTTGCCGAGTTGCGCGACGACACCAGCGTGCGGGTGGCCGTGCTCACCGGCGCCGGCGACACCTTCTGCTCCGGCGCCGACATCTCCGCACTCGACGACATCACCGGCGAGAACGACCTGCCCACGGCCGCCGAGGAGGCGATGGCGGCGTTCCCCAAGCCGGTCATCGCGGCGATTCGCGGCCACTGCTACGGCGGCGCCTGCCAGCTGGCCGCGGCCTGCGACCTCCGTATCGCCGCGGACGACGCCCGCTTCGCCATCACCCCGGCCAAGCTCGGGATCATCTACCCCGTAAGCGCCCTGGCGCGGCTGGTCCATCTCGCCGGACCGGCCACGGTCAAGCAGCTGGTCTACTCCGCCGATCCGATCGACGCCGACCACGCGCTGCGTACCGGGCTGTGCGACGAGGTGGTGCCGGTCGAGCGGCTCGGCGACCGCGTCGACGCGCTGGCCCGCACCTTCGCCGGGCGATCGCAGTTCACGTTGCGCGCCACCAAGGACATCATCGACCGGGTCAGCTCGGGCACCCTGACCGACGACGTCGTCCACGGCTGGTTCACCCAGATGCGCACGTCGGGAGATCTCGACGAGGGAGTGGCCGCGTTCCTGGAACGCCGTGCCCCCGATTTTCGATGGAATGGCTGATCTTAACGATCAATATGTCGCGGAACTCGTTGAGAATTTGACGATTCAATGCGAGCGCACAGGGTATTCGTACGATAACGGCTGGGCACTACGCAGTCCTCCGTCAGCGGCCCGGCCGACCCCGCATGGATCGTCCCCCGCTCTTGAACGGAGATCCCCGGCATGGTCAGCATTATCAGCCGCTCGGCGTGGGGAGCGCGCCCCCCACGCAGCCGGAACACCACCACCTGGAGCCGCCGCGTCGAAGTGACGGTGCACTACAGCCAGGGTCCCACCACGCAGACGCCCCGGCAGATCCAAGACTTCCACATGGATTCCAACGGGTGGGCCGACATCGGCTACAACTTCCTCGTCGACAACCAGGGCAACGCCTATGAGGGGCGGGGATGGCTGGTCATCGGCGCCCACGCCGCGCCGCGCAACACCGAGGGCATCGGCGTGTGCTTCATGGGCCGCGACGGCGACGCCACCACGGCCGCCAAGCGCACCCTTCGCGCACTCTACGACGACGCCAACTACCGTGCCGGGCGCACCCTGGCCCAGAAAGGCCACCGCGACATCAATCCCACGTCGTGCCCGGGGGACGACCTGTACGCGTGGGTCAAGTCCGGGATGCCCGTCCACGGCGACGCGCCCCCGGACCAGGCTCCGCCCTGGCCCGGCGTGTACCTGCGCTACCCACCGATCACCCGCCACTCCTCGGTCACCACCTGGCAGGCCAGAATGGCCTACCGCGGCTGGTACATCACGGTCGACGGCGCCTACGGACCGAAGTCCAAGCACGTCTGCGTCCAGTTCCAGCGCGAGAAGCGGCTCCTGGTGGACGGAATCGTCGGCCCCCAAACCTGGCGCGCCAGTTGGGAGGCGCCGATCACCCCGTAAGACCGCCACGCTTCGGGCGGCCGGCACGGCCCGGGATACAGGTCGGCGCACCCCACCGGCCGCTTCGAGGCGGCGTTCGCGCTGTTCCCCGGAGCAGCCGCCTGCCCCGGGGAACGCTCAGTCGCCCGCGCCGGACGATGTGCGCGCGATGCCCGCCATCAGCGTCCAGTGGTAGGGCTCGAACTCCTCGAACGGCATGACCTCGGGACCGTCGGGGTCCTCCGGATACCACCGCGACAGGTACTCCACCCCCGGCGGGACCAGCTCCATGCCGAGGAAGTGGTCGTGCACCTCGTCCAGCGAACGCAGCCACCCCGTACCGAGCGCCTCCAGGCAGGCGCGCGAGAGCGCGTGCTGGGCCGGGTGCCCAGTGTCGAGCCAGGTGGTGATGAACAGGTGGCTGCCCGGACACATCGGGCGCATCAACTCGGCCAGGATCTCGTTCGGCTTTTCAAAGTCGTGCAGGTGCATCAGCATCCCGACGACGAGGAGCCCGATAGGGCGGTCGAAGTCGAGGAACGCGGAAACGCCGGGGTGTCCCAGAATGTACGTGGGATCGCGCAGGTCGGCCGTGATGACGGTGGTCGTCCTGTTGTCCGCGAGGAGGGCGCGGCCATGCGACAGCACCATCGGGTCATTGTCGACGTAGATGACCCGGGCATCAGGAATGACCTCCTGAGCCGCGTCATGTGTGTTCTTCATCGTGGGCAGGCCGCAGCCGATATCAAGGAACTGGTCGACGCCCGCGACCCGCGCCATGTACCGCACGCCGCGGATCAGCGCTGCCCGATTCAGCGCCGCGGCCGCGCGTGAATGCGGCAGATGGGCCTCAATAACCTCGGCGGCGTTCCGGTCGGCCTCGAAATTGTCTTTGCCCCCGAGGAGCGCGTCGTAGACACGAGCCGCTGAGGCGGAGGACAGGCCGAAGTCGGGACGATACTTCCGGTCGTGACCGGAAGCCGTCCGATCGGGAGTGCTCATGGACCACGCCTTTACATCGAATCGTCGGTCCCCGCGCCTGGCGCTCGAACTGGAGGTGCCGACCACCCCGCGAGCCCCGGGGGGCCAGAGGCGTCCCGCGCTCTGGGACACGCCTTCCTCTTCTTCGGCCGCACTGTCGCGACGGGCATGTCCTGCGCCCAGGGGCACCCCTCCGCGCGGGGACCGTTCCGTCGGGCGAGGGGACCCGTTCAGTCTGACGACTTGCGCGCGATGCCCGCCATCATCGTCCAGTGGTAGGGCTCGAACTCTTCGAACGGCATGACGTCGGGGCCGTCGGGGTCTTCGGGGTACCACCGCGAGAGGTACTCCAACCCCGGCGGGACCAGCTCCATGCCGAGGAAGTGGTCGTACACCTCGTCCAGCGGGCGCAGCCACCCGTTGCCGAGCGTTTCGATGCAGGCCCGCGAGAGCGCGTGCTGGGCCGGATGCCCGGTGTCCGGCCAGGTGGTGATGAACAGGTGGCTGCCCGGACACATCGGGCGCATCAACTCGGCCAGGATCTCGTTCGGCTTTTCCGAGTCGTGCAGCTGCATCAGCATGCCGACCACGATCAGCCCGATGGGGCGGTCGAAGTCGAGGAACGCGGAAACGCCGGGGTGCCCCAGGATGTACGTGGGATCGCGCAGGTCGGCCGTGATGACCGTGGTCGTCTTGTTGTCCTCAAGCAGAGCACGGCCATGCGACAGCACCATCGGGTCATTGTCGACGTAGACCACGTTGGCGTCCGGGATGATCTCCTGGGCGGCGTCGTGCGTGTTCATCATCGTGGGCAGGCCGCAGCCGATATCAAGGAACTGGTCGACGCCCGCGACCCGCGCCATGTACCGCACACCGCGAATCAGCGCCGCTCGGTTCAGCCACGCGGTCTCACGGGATTTGGGGAGATAGGCCACGAAGACGTCGGCAGCGCTCCGATCGACGTCGAAATTGTCTTTTCCGCCGAGGAGCGCGTCGTAGACACGAGCCGTTGATGCGGAGGACAGTCCGAAGTCGGGAAGATATTTCCGGTCTTTTCCGGAAGCCATCCCATCGGTAGTGCTCATTGACCAAGCCTTTTCGTGTACGTCGAGGAGTGTCTGCATCGTACGCCTCGGGCTTTTCCTCTGTCTTCGTCCTCGCCACAGACGGATGTCCGATCGGGGCCGAAACAGGCACGATGGGAACACTGGGGGCCAGAAGCACGCTCGGGCCGTTCTGCCCCCGACTCCGGTCGCGGTACGACGCCGCCCTGGGCCACCGACTCCCGCGGGCCGGTGACTCATTTGGCCTGATCATCCGGGGCTTCCAGAGAGTACTCGCGATGAAGGCCCCTCGCGGGAATCCATGTCGGCCGTAGTTCGGCGGACAAGGGACCGAGTTGTGGACACGACGTTATACAGGGAACGGCGCTGCATAATCGGCGCAGCCTGTACGATTTCGGCCAGGCCTACCCCATTAACATCATGACCATCGGCGGGACCGAAGGTGACCGGAATGCAGGCGTGTGCGCCGGCCGCCGCGAGCACGAGCCGGTGGCAGCGTCGGTTCGCCGGAGCGGCCGAAGCAATGCCCCACCCAATCGTGGTGGCGGGGCATGCGGACCGAGACGCGGCCACGCCGGGCGGCGTCCCCCCTACGGAACACGGCGGTTCCCGGTGCCCGGACCGACACGATGTTAGAAGCACCCCGTCGCCGACCGGGCCGCTTCCGCCGCCGCTCCCGTGGCCCTCCCATCAGACCAGGGTGCGCGCCTGAGCATAGTGGCAGGCGGAGGCGTGCCCGTGACCGCGGTCGACGAGCGCGGGGACCTCCTCGTCGCAGCGGCTCCGCTCCGAGTCCGACAGCTCGTCGGCGTACTTCGGGCAGCGCGTCCGGAACCGGCAGCCGGACGGCGGCGCCGCGGGGCTCGGCACATCGCCCGTCACCAGGATGCGTTGGCGCGTCCGCTCCTTGCGCGGGTCGGGCAGCGGGATAGCGGAGATCAGCGCCTGGGTGTAGGGGTGGGCCGCGGCCGTGAAAAGCTGGTCAGTTGTGCCCGTCTCGACAATCTTGCCCAGGTACATCACCGCCACCCGGTCGGCGATGTGCCGCACCACCGACAGGTCGTGCGAGACGAAGAGGTACGACAGCCCGAACTCCGCCTGCAGGTCCTCCAGCAGGTTGATCACTCCGGCCTGGATCGACACGTCGAGCGCCGAGACGGGCTCGTCGAGGATGAGCACCTTCGGGCGCAGTGCCAGCGCACGCGCGATTCCGATCCGCTGGCGCTGCCCGCCGGAGAACTCGTGCGGGTAGCGCGACCCGTGTTCGGGGTTGAGTCCGACCGTGCGGAGCAGGTCACGCACCCTGTCGCCGCCGTCGTCTCCGAACAGGCGGTGGATGCGCAGCGGCTCGGCGATGATCTCGAAGACGGTCATGCGCGGGTCGAGCGACGCGAAGGGGTCCTGGAACACGATCTGCAGGTCCCGCCGCAGCGGCCGCATCGCCCCACCCGTGAGGCCGGTCAGCCGCCGGTCCCCGTAGCGCACGTCGCCCGCTGTCGCCGGGATCAGCCGCAGCAAAAGCCGCGCGGTGGTCGACTTTCCGCAGCCGGACTCCCCCACCAGCGCGAGGGTCTCCTCCGCGCGCAGCTCCAGGGAGACCCCGCAGACGGCGTGGATCTCCCCGACACCGCGCCTGATGATGCCCTTCGAGCGGACCGGGAAGTGCTTGACCAGCTCGTCGGCGGTGAGCAGGGGTTCTCCCGGGCCGGCCTGCGCGCGGCGTCCGACGGGAGCCCGCGGGGCGGCTTCCGCGTCGGCCGCGCCCTGTGCCCCCGCCGCCTTCACCGCGCGGACCGCCTCGATACTCTCGGCGTCGATCGCCGTCGGTTGGAACAGCTCCGCCGGCCGCGTCTCCCCCAGCCGGTCGCGGAAGTGGCACGCGGCCGCGTGCACCCGGGGATCGCTGCCGACAGCCGCGCCGCCGCCCGCACCTCCGCCGCCGGACTCCGGCACCGCCAGGGGCGGCTCCTCGCGCACGCATATCTCCTCGGCCATCGGGCAGCGCGGGGCGAACGCGCACCCCGGCGGCAGGTCCAGCATCGACGGAGGTGTGCCCAGGATCGGGGTGAGCCGTTGATACCGGGACTCGTCCATCCTCGGCACTCCGCCGAGCAATCCCAGCGTGTAGGGCATGCGCGGGCGGTGGAAGACCTCGTCGACGCTGCCGGTCTCCACGATCCGCCCCGCGTACATCACCGCGACCCGGTCGACGTGCCCGGCGATCACGCCCAGGTCGTGGGTGATGAGCACCAGCGCCGCCCCGGTCCGGTCCCGCGCGGTCTCCAGCGCCTCCAGCACCTGGGCCTGCACGGTCACGTCGAGCGCGGTGGTCGGCTCGTCGGCGATGATCACGTCCGGGTCGTTGGCCATCGCGATCGCGATCACCACCCGCTGCCGCATGCCGCCCGACAGCTCGTGCGGATAGGACCGCACCCGCTGCTCGGGGAACGGAATACCGACGATGTCCAGCAGTTCCACCGCCCGGGACCGGGCCTGCCGCTCGCTGACGTCGTGGTGCGCACGGACCGCCTCGGCGATCTGCCGACCCACCGTGTACACGGGGTTGAGCGAGGTCAGCGGGTCCTGGAAGATCATCGCGATGTTGTTCCCGCGCACCTTGCTGATCCGCTCGTCGTCGAGCCCGACCATCTCCTGGCCCAGCACCCGCGCGGACCCGGCGATCTGGGCCGTTCGGGGCAGCAGGCCCATGATCGCCAGGGACGTCACCGACTTGCCCGAGCCGGACTCGCCCACGATGCCCAGCGCCTCACCCCGACGCAGCCGGTAGGAGACCCCCCGAACGGCCCGCACCAGGCCGTCGTCGGTGGGAAAACCAACGGTCAGGTCGTCGACCTCCAGCACGGTCTCGCGCTCCGCCGCCGCTCCCGCGCCCGGGATGTGCGTGTCCATCGTCGTCATCTCCCCCACCACCGTCATCTCCGCACCATCGTCTGCCGGGGGTCGAGAGCGTCCCGGAGTCCGTCGCCGATGAAATTGATCGTCAGGCAGATCAGCACGATGATCAGGCCTGGCGGATAGAAGAGCCACGGCCGCGTGAACGCCGCCGTCTTCGCGTTGTCGACCATGAGTCCCAGTGAGATGTCCGGCGACTGGATGCCGAACCCGAGGAACGACATCGACGCCTCCAGCAGGATCGCCACCGCGATCAGCAGCGTCGCCGCCACGATGATCGGGCCCGCGGCGTTCGGCAGCAGGTGCCGGAACACGATCCGCGCGCCCGATGCGCCCGCCGCTCGGGCCGCCTCCACGAACTCCTGCTCGCGCAGGGACAGCACCACCCCGCGCACCACCCGCGAGATCGTGGTCCAGGAGAACGCGGCGATGATGAGCGCGACCGCGTACCAGGTCGTGCCGCCCCGGAAGTTGCCGCCGATGGCGGAGACGACGACCAGCAGGGGCACCACGAGCATCACGTCGACGACCCGCATCATGATGGCGTCGGGCCAGCCGCGCAGGTAGCCGGCCACCGCACCCCACACCGATCCGACGACCGTCGCGAGCAGGGACACGGTCAGCGCCACCTTCAGGGTCTGCTGGGTCCCGCGCATCAGCTGGCCGAGGATGTCGTGGCCGGCACTGGTGGTCCCCAACGGGTGGTCGAGGCTCGGCGGCTGGTTGCCCGGGATCTCCCGGTGCACCAGGTGGTCCCACGTCCACACATAGGGGCCGAGGAACGCGAACGCGGCGATGGCGATGAGCAGGACGAGACTGACCACGGCCGGGCGGTGGCGCAGGAAGCGCGTCATGATGACCCGGGTCTGACCGCGTTGCCGCGAGGTGGCCACCGGCTCGGCCCCGGCGCCCCGCCCCGGGACCGGGTCGTCGGTCGCGTGGTCCGTCGCGCGGCCTTCGGTGTCACTCATAGCGAATCCTCGGGTCGAGAACGGCGTAGAGGAGGTCGGCGACGAGGTTGGCGGTGATGACGATGACGCCGCTCAGCATCAGCCACCCCATGAGCGCATAGGAGTCGCTGTTCTTGATCGCCTCGACGAAGAAGTCGCCCAGCCCGCGCCATTGGAAGACGGTCTCGGTGAGGACGACCCCGTCGATGATCCCAGCGATGGTCACCGCCGCCACGGTGGTCAGCGGGATGAGTGCGGTGCGCAGCGCGTGGCGGCGCATCACCACCCGGTTGGGCAGGCCCTTGGCGCGCGCGAGCCGCACGTAGTCGCTGTTGAGCACTTCCAGCATGGAGGTGCGCTGGTAGCGGCTCCAGGCCGCGTACCCGGTCAGCATCAGGGCGAGCGTGGGCAGCACGAGGTGCGCGGCCATGTCACTCAGATGTTCGAGCGGGGTGAAGCCGCGGGTGTCGGGCGACGAGGCGCCGATGGTGGCGAAGAGCCGCACGCCGGCCTGCTGGTTGACCCATACTCCGGCCTCCTTGACCAGCGCGGCCAGCCAGAACGTCGGCATGGCGAGCGCGAGGAAGCCGATGAAGGTCAGGGTGTAGTCGATCATGGAGTACTGGCGCATCGCGCTGATGACGCCCGAGACGATGGCCAGTCCGAGGGCCAGCAGCACCGCCACGGTGACCAGGCGCATCGTGGTGGCGAGCCGCGCGGCGATGTGCTCGCCGATGTCGTAGTGCGGACCCTGCACCGACGGCCCGAACTTGCCCTGAAGTAGGCCGATGTCGCCGTTGCCACCGATTCCCGTCAGCCACAGCACGTACCGCTCGGCCATGCCGCGGTCGAGGTAGAGGCGCTCCCGCTCCTGTTCGATCACCTCGGGCGAGGGCGGGGGTTGCTGGATGAGCAGGTCGGCAAGGGGGTCCCCGGACACGTCGATGAGCAGGAACGACAGCAGGGAGGCCGCGAGGAGCACGGGGATCGTGCCCAGAAGCCGCCGCATGGTGTAGACGAGCATGGGGATGGTTCCCTTCACGGGGTCGCCGGGAGGGCGACCGGGCCCGGAACGTCGGGGTTGGCCGGGCCCGGCCGTGTCGCAAGCGGGTACAGCGCCGGCCGGCGGCGACGGACCGCTACTCGGCTACCTGTCCCCAGGCTCCGATGTTGTACTGCGCGCGGTTGGCGGACTGCCGGTTGTCGCGGATGTTGACGTACCCCTCGTTGACGAAGGCGTAGTTCGGCTCATGCAGGATGGGCAGGACGTAGGCGTCCTGGACCACGAGCTCGGCGGCCTGGTTGGCGTACTCGGCGGCCTCGTCGAGCGTGGTCGCGGCCTGCACCTTCTCCACGAGCTCGTCGACCTTCTCGTTGGAGTACTTGCCGAAGTTGCTGCCGCTCTCACTGTGCCAGTACTGCGACGGGCTGGAGGTGAAGAACGGGTTGCCGCTCCACCCGAACTGCGCGATGTCGTAGTCCTGGCCGCCGAGCATGGCGCCGAGGTCGTCGGTCACCTCGATGTTGGTCGTGACGCCGATGTCGGACAGCTGCGACTGGATGATCTGCATGGAGGTGCTGCGGGTGACGGTGTCGGTCGCGCGCAGGCGGAACGGCCCGACCTTGTCGCCGTCCTTGGTGAGGGTGTCGCCGTCGAGCTCGTACCCGGCGTCGGTAAGGATCTTCTTGGCCGCCTCGACGTCGCCGCTGCCCTGCCCGGTCTCGGAGATGAGGTCCTGGTGGTACGGGCTGTCGGCGCTGAAGACGTGGTTGGTCTTGACCTTGAAGTCGGGGAACCCGGCGCCGAAGTTCCGTTCCGCGATCTCGCTGACGTCGATGGCGGTGAAGATGGCGCGGCGCAGCTCGACGTCCTTCAGCCACTTGTTCTCGGTGTTGAGGTCGATGTGCTCCCAGCTCGGTCCCGGGCCGATGTCGAAGTAGACCGTGCCCATGCCCTTGATCTGCTCGATGATGTCGGCGTTGTACTGGGCCGGGTTGCCGCCGTCGATCTCGCCGTTGCTCAGGGCCGGAACCCAGGTGCTCTCGTCCTGGATGAAGCGGATGATGACCTTGTCGAGTGTCGGATCGGTCGTGCCGTAGTAGTTCTCGTTCGGCTCCTTGATGACCTGCCGCTCCAGGTCGCCCTCGACGATCTTGTAGGGGCCGCCGGAGTACTCGGGTCGCGTCCCGTTCAGCCACTGGAAGTACTCGCCGAGGTCCTTGGGGTCATCGACGTCGAGACCCTGCTCCTCGGCGAGGTGAGCCGGGTGCAGCCCGCCCGAGATCCCGTGGGCGTCGAGGAAGCCGAACCATTCGGGGTTGGCCTTGCCCTCCTTGAGGGTGACCGTGACCGTTTTGCCGTCGTCGCTGCCCTCGACCTTCTCGACGTTGTCGTACTCCTCGGGCGAACGCGAGGTGCAGCCGTCGCAGTGGCCCTCAGCGGGGCTGGTCGCCATCTTCCAGGTGACCTCGAAGTCGTCAGCGGTGATGGGCGTGCCGTCATCCCACACCGCTTCGGGGCGGAGCTTGAACTGGAAGCGGAAGGGATCCTCGCCCAAGAGTTCCGGTTCCTCGGCGAGCAGGTCCATGTTGTGTTCGTAGGTCTCGCCGTCGGGCGCCCACTGCCCGACATAGGGCAGCACGCCTTCGAGCATCTGGGAGGTGTAGACACTGCCACCCTCGGGTGAGATCAAGCTCCACGCCCCGGGGACCGAATTCACCATCCAGGTGATCTCGCCTCCCTCGGCACGTTCACCACTATTGCAGGTGTTCGGATCCTCCGAGCAGTCCTCCCACCCGCGGACCTCACCGTCGCCGCCATTGCCGCCGGTACATGCGGTGGCCACCATCGCCGCGGCAGTCAGCACCGCGGCGAGTCCGGTCACCGATTTTCGCTTGAGCACGGTTCCCATCCTTCTCATAGCCGATTCCAGAGATCAGCGGATCGCGCCTACTCAGACCGGTTGCGATACCGGACAGCAGAACATTGCACCGACGACAGAGATAAGACATAACGGCGATTTGTGACAAACCTGAAACCGCATATATTTCCCATCATCCCACCACCCGCTGGCTCCACCTTTTTCCCACCGGGCCCAGTAATCACCACTCCCGAATACGCCAAAAGCGACAGACGACAAAAAACCACCAGCGGCACACCAGACGACGACACTCCGTGCCGCACCTTTTTCCCATGAGGCACACCACGGGGGCAGAGTTCTAAGCTTGACGCATGACTCCAGGTCTGTTCCGAGAGAACGCGCCGATCCGGCGGATCAACCGCGAGGCCGTCGTCCTCGGCGGAGCCGGGTACGCGGTCCTCATGCAGGTGGCCCACCCCGCCGTGAGCCGAGGCGTGTACGAGCACAGCGACTTCGCGGTCCGGCCGGTCAACCGGTTGCGCGGCACACTCACCTTCGTCTACGGGCAGGTCTTCGGCACCAGGGAGGAGGCCGAACGGGTCGCCCGGATCGTCCGGGCCATGCACACGAAGGTCAACGGCCCCGGCTACGACGCCCTCGACCCGGACCTCCAGCTGTGGGTCGCCGCCACCCTGTACGACTCGGGCACGCGGCTCTACGAACTGACCCTGGGCCCTCTCGCGCCGGAGGAGAAGGACGCCGCGTACCAGCAGGCGTCGATCTTCGCCACGTCGCTCGGCTGTCCTCGGGATACCTGGCCTTCGAGCCGCGCCGAGTTCGACGCCTACTGGGAGCGGATGATCGCCTCGATGGAGGTCGACGACTCCGCACGGGCGATCACCCGCTCCCTGTTCAACCCGGCCAACCCTCTGCTCCGGCCGTTCGTCCGCCTACAGGGCTTCCTGGCGGCGGGGCTGCTGCCACCGCGCATCCGCGAGCAACTCGGCCTGGCCTGGAGCGCGAAGCGGCAGCGCACATTCGACCGCCTGTTCGCCGTGCTGCGCACGGTCTACCCCCGCTTCCCAATGACCGTCCGCACCCTCCCGATGCGCGCCTACCTGTGGGACATGCGCCGCCAGGCCCGGCGCAACCGGCTCTACCGGCGGCCCCGACGGACGGCCCGCACGCGGCGGCACCACCAGAGGAACTGACCGGCCCGTCCGCCTAACCCAGCCGGCCGTCGCGCCTTCCTATGACGACGGTGGCTTCCATCTCCTCCGACCTGGCCACGCGCGGACTCAGCCCGTGGGCGGCGACGATGTCAGCGGCCGACGGCGCCTGGCGCTCACTCGTCTCGACCAGCAGGTGGCCCCCGGGCGTTAACCACCGAGGCGCCGCCTCCGCCACCCGCCGCAGAATGTCCAGCCCGTCGCCGCCGCCGTCGAGCGCCACCCGCGACTCGTGGATGCGGGCCTCTCGGGGCAGCAGTCCGACCTCACCGCTGGGGACGTAGGGGACGATGGCCACCAGGATGTCGACGCGGCCCCGCAGCGTCGCGGGCAGCGGCGCGTCGAGGTC
Source organism: Nocardiopsis rhodophaea (assembly GCF_039530945.1). Lineage (NCBI taxonomy): Bacteria > Bacillati > Actinomycetota > Actinomycetes > Streptosporangiales > Nocardiopsidaceae > Nocardiopsis > Nocardiopsis rhodophaea. The sequence goes on along the minus strand of NZ_BAAAPC010000002.1, from coordinate 381,139 downwards.
GCCTTCGTACACGTGGCCACCGACGGTACCGACGTTGCGGCGGGCGCACCGCACGGCGGCGGGGTCGATATCGGTGGCGTGCAACTCGACCGACGCCACCGACGGGGCCCGGCCCACGGCCGCGCCCACGGCGCCCGAGCCGCAGCACAGGTCGAGGACGACGGCACGGGGCGGGGCGAGGGCCGCGGCCTGCCCGACGAGGAACTCGGTACGGCGCCGCGGGACGAAGACGCCGGGATCGACCGCGAACCGCAGGTCACAGAGCTCCGCCCACCCGAGGACGTGTTCGAGGGGAAGTCCGGCGACGCGTCGTTCGACCATGTCCTCGACGTCGGCCGACGTGCGTGCCGTGGAGATGATCAGTTCCGCCTCGTCTTCGGCGAAGACACAGCCAGCGGCCCGGAGCCGGGGGACGATGTCGGAAGGGGCGCAGGACGAGGGGAACGCAGGAAAAGCCGACATGGATACCTTTCAGGATGCCTGTGGGCACTCCCGTCGGTCACCTACGTCGGATCTGACCGCGCGGCTGAGAGGTGGGAGTACCCGGCCTGACAAGCGTTAACGGGTCTCACCTCCTCGGTCGGTCCATCGCTGGAGACAGCGACATTACGCCATCCACGCCACCCTCCACAACTCGGATTTTGACAATATCCTGTCAACACGACAGAATCCTGTCATGACAAAGGGCACCGTACACATGGCCGTCTACGACACCCTCGCCGACTGGGAGGTCGGGCACGCCATCGCGCACCTGCGCAATGGGGCGGCGCACCGCGAGTCCGGCGGGTTCGACGTCGTGACGGTCGGCCTGACACGCGACCCCGTGGAGACCATGGGCGGTGTCCGCGTTATGCCGGACATCACCCTGGGCGACCTCCACCCCACCGACAGCCGGATGCTGATCCTTGCCGGCGCGGCGAGCTGGGACGCCGAACCCGCGCTCCTGGCCCCGTTCGCGCGCATGGCCCGGGCTTTTCTCGCGGCGGAGGTGCCCGTCGCCGCGATCTGCGGCGCGACGGCGGGGCTCGCCCGTGAGGGCCTGCTCGACGACTGTGTCCACACCAGCGCCGCCGACGGTTACCTCGCGGCCACCGGGTACGCGGGCGCCGAGCACTATCGGGACGCGGACGCGGTGACCGACGGCAACCTGATCACCGCCGGGCCGACCGCCCCGGTTGCGTTCGCCCGCGAAATCTTCGGCAGGCTAAACACCTACGAACCCCGGGTGCTCGACGCCTGGTACCGGCTCTTCGCCGCAGGCGACCCGAGCGCGTTCGCGGTACTCGCGGCGGCCGGGCACAGCGCCCAGGACGGGGACCGGGCGCAGTGACGCAAGAAGCCACCCGGCTGCTCAGCGGCACCGCACTCGCCGTGTTCCGCCTCAACGGCCAGTTCCTCGACGTGTCGGAGCGGATGGCGCGCCCCGCGGGGCTGACCGCCGCCCGCTGGCAGGTCCTCGGCGCGGTCCTGCACGAGCCACTGCCGGTGTCGGGGATCGCCCGGGCCATGGGCATCACCCGACAGAGCGTCCAGCGCATCGCCGACCTGCTCGTCGACCAGGGGCTCGCGGAGTACGCGCCGAACCCCGCCCACAGCAGAGCCAAGCTGCTGCTCCCCACCGACCAGGGCCGGGAGGCGATCCGCCGGATCGGCCCGGCCCACCGCGATCTGGCCGAACGCCTGGCCGAGGAACTCGGCAGCGAGGAGTTCACGCGCGTCCTGGACTCACTGGAGCGGCTGTCGGCTGCGCTGGAGCGGCTGGCCGCCGAGTGAGCCCGAGCAGGAGGGCGACCACCCCCGATCGCGGTCCGGTGCGCCGCAGACGCGCCGAGGGCGAGCAGCGCCACGCGTCGCCCCGCGGCGCGTCCAGCCCCGTCCGGACGAGGTTCCTCACTTAGCGATTTCCCCTCGAAATCCCGCAGGGACCGGATTTGGCACAATCGCGGCCTGACGCCGATGTCATGACCATCGAGAAAATCAGACCAAATAACACCAACGTGTTCCGTATGCAAGAAATCCCGCCCCCGCATTGGTTCGGTGTTGCACAGGGTGCGCCGATGGGGAGAAACGGAGTCTTCTGGGCCGACGCTTGTTCTCCCGCACCGGAACCTCGCCGACGACGCGCCATGAGTGTCCCTCCACGGGCCGGAGCGAGCGCGCATGATGCCGCGCGCGAAAACGGGGAGGCCCCCACCCCTGGAGGGAGCCTTCCCCGTGAAAATGTCCTCGCGATCGGCCGCTGGCGTTAACCGAGGCGGTTGTGCAGGGCGTTGTACTCGTCCCACAGCTCCGGTGGGAACTGGTCGCCGAAGGACTTGAAGAACTCGGGCATGAGCTCGGTCTCCTCGCGCCAGGTATCGCGGTCGACGGAGAGCAGGAATTTCAGGTCCTCGGCGCTGACGTCCAAGCCCTCGGTGTCGATGCCGTCCTCGGCCGGGACCAGGCCGATCGGGGTTTCGGCGGCGTCGGCCGTGCCGTTGAGGCGTTCGACGATCCACTTCAGGACACGGCAGTTCTCGCCGAAGCCCGGCCATACGAAGCGGCCGTCGTCGCCCTTGCGGAACCAGTTGACGTAGAAGATGCGGGGCAGCTTCTCGGTGTCGGTCATGCGGCCGATGTCCAGCCAGTGGCCGAAGTAGTCGCCCATGTTGTAACCGCAGAAGGGCAGCATGGCGAACGGGTCGCGGCGCAGTTCGCCGACCTTGCCCTCGGCGGCCGCGGTCTTCTCCGAGGCCACGTTGGCGCCCATGAAAACGCCGTGCTGCCAGTTGAACGACTCGGTCACCAGCGGGACCGCGGTGGCGCGGCGGCCTCCGAACAGGATGGCCGAGATCGGGACCCCGGCCGGGTCCTCCCACTCGTCCGCGATGGTCGGGGCCTGCCCGGCCGGGGTGGTGAACCGGGCGTTGGGGTGGGCGGCGGGCTCGTCGGAATCGGGCGTCCAGTCGCGGCCCTTCCAGTCGATCAGGTGGGCGGGCGGCTCCTCGGTGAGGCCCTCCCACCACACGTCGCCGTCGTCGGTGAGCGCGACGTTGGTGAAGATGCTGTTGCCCCACAGGGTGGCGACCGCGTTGGCGTTGGTCGACTCCCCGGTGCCCGGCGCGACGCCGAAGAACCCGGCCTCGGGGTTGATCGCGCGGAGTCGGCCGTCCGCGCCGAAGCGCATCCAGGCGATGTCGTCGCCGACCGTCTCGACCTTCCACCCGGGGATGGTCGGCTGCAGCATGGCGAGGTTGGTCTTGCCGCACGCGCTCGGGAACGCCGCCGCGATGTAGCGGGCCTCTCCCTCGGGCGGCGTGACCTTGAGGATGAGCATGTGCTCGGCCATCCAGCCCTCGTCGCGGGCCATCACCGAGGCGATGCGCAGGGCGTAGCACTTCTTGCCCAGCAGGGCGTTTCCTCCGTAGCCGGAGCCGTAGGACCAGATCTCGCGGGTCTCCGGGAAGTGCGAGATGTACTTGGTGTCGTTGCACGGCCAGGGCACGTCGGCCTGGCCCGGCTCCAGCGGGGCGCCCACCGAGTGCACGGCCTTGACGAAGGAGCCGCGCTCCTCGATCAGGCGCAGGGCCGGGGTACCCATCCGGGCCATGATCCGCATCGAGACGGCGACATAGGCGGAGTCGGTGATCTCCACACCGAGCTGGGAGATCTCGCCGCCGAGCGGGCCCATGCAGAACGGGACCACGTACATGGTGCGACCGCGCATGCAGCCGTCGAAGATCTCGGAAAACGTGGCGCGCATCTTGTCCGGCGCGATCCAGTTGTTGGTCGGTCCCGCGTCCTTCTCCCGCTCCGAGCAGATGAAGGTGCGGTCCTCGACCCGGGCCACGTCGCTCGGGTCAGACCGGCAGTAGAAACTGTTGGGTCGGAGTTCGGGGTTGAGTTTGACGAACGTCCCGCTCTCCACGAGTAAACCGGTCAGCCGCTCCCACTCTTCATCGGAACCGTCGCACCAAACGACGTTCTTCGGCTTGGCCAGGGCTGCGCCCTCGCGGACCCAGTCGATAAGTTCCCCATGGTCAGTGGGTGGAAGTCCGATATCGGCAACACTGTCGGTCACAACGACTCCTTTGGGATGGACAGGTCCGCATCATCGTTGAAGCGCGGCCTTCCAGGCCAGTTGGTCTGGACAGCTGGTCTAGACCAGAGGTTCAGCAATCCCCTACCTGCGGGGATTCATCCCATCACTTTTGGAAGGAGGCGTTCGTCACTGTTTAATATAGGCGCCCGGCCATAAGCGCCCGGCGGCCGGGCAGAGGAGGTGCCGAGGTCCGGGCCGAACCGAATCGCACAAGTCCTGGCCGCGGTTCCGCGGTGGCCGCCGGGCGCGTCCGAGGCAACGGCCGTGCCCTTCGCTAGCGACATTCGGTAGCGACGACGTCGTCGTGCCGGTCAGTGCCGACGGTGGTGCCGTGTTACGTGTCGGGTGCCGTGCCGTCACCTGTTCTGGCCGGTGCGGCACTCCCGACCGTCGTTAATACAGTCGACGACCTCACGCATCAGGTCCGGGGACATGACGTTGATGAAGTCGGAGTGGTCGGTGATCGGGTTGCGCCGCTCCTCCGGGAAGCCGTCGACGGCGAAGGACTTCCCCGGCGGCACCTCATAGACGAGCGTCTGGCGCAGTTGCGGCACCGCTACGGTGCCCCGCGGGCATTGGCCATCGCGGCGCGGGAACACGATGTGCGACCTGTTGTCCTCACTCTCGATGTTCTCCCCGTCCCAGCAGCTGGGAAAGTCCGCGATCCGGACCACATCGGACCCCTCCGGGCACAGCGGGTACTTGTCGGCGAACGCCTGCCCCTCGAACCCCGTGCAGGTCCACTTCGCGTTGGCGTTCTCCCCGCCCGTGGTGAAAGCGCGGGCGTTACCGGTGATGATCTGCAGGAAGGGGGCCATCGGCACCACCTCGGACCGCGGGTTCCCCCGGAACTCCAGCACGGCGCTCTTGGGTTCGAGGATCCGGCCGACGTTGCCGTCGGCGCCGCCGCCGGGGGCGTTGGCGTCGAACTCCACCCCGTTGATGTCGCGGAGCACCGGCCAGTAATAGGTGGACTGGTCGCGCTGGTCCGCGCAGCTGGTCTGGCCCTGCGCGAGGAGGACGTTGTTGGTGCCGACGTCTTCGGTGTAGTTCTGCACGTTCTGGTTGCCCACGTAGTCGTGCGTGTGCTGGGCGCCGTTCTCCACACCGGGGGCGACGATCACGTTTTCGCTGTTGAAGAGGCGGTTGCCATTGGTGCCGCAGTCCGAGATGAAGGTGCCGGTCGATCCGGAGCGGCGCGCCTGAGGGTCTTCCCCGAGGGGAGGGGCCAGCTCGATCCGCGCGAAGTCGCTGCCGGCCGGCCCGGTGACGCGCTGGTTGCCGATGTCACCGGTCCGGCCGCCGATGTCGACACCGCCGCCGAGGCCGTAGCCGCCGCCTTTGCCGTCGCCACCGCCCCAGAGGAACCCGGTCCCGCCGAAGCCGTCGGCCGCGGAGCCGAAGCCGACGACGTCGATTTCCACCTTCCGCGGATCGCCGAACGCGATGACGGTCGCCGCGGCCGCCAGCACCAGCGCGCCGGTCGCGGACGCCAGGACCACAGGACGGAACCGGCGCCGCGGCCGCGAGCGCCCAGCGTCGTCATGTCTACTTTTCCGGGTGGATTGTCGGTGTTTACGCACTGCACCTCTCCTTTGTCGATCGCGGGGGAAAAGATTCGTCGAGGTCAGACGCCGGGACGCCGCTCCGGCGGCAGAGGTTCGGGAAGTTGTTCGTAGTCGACCAGGCCGGTGCTTTCCAGCAGGGTGATGTGGCGCAGCACGACCAGCATCGTGTGCTGCACGAACGATCGGATGAGTTCGTTACGGGTGCCCGCGCGGACCTCAGCGAGCAGTTGGATCACCTGCCCGTGGGCGTAGCGCAGGCGGTAGACGGCGAGCTTGTCGTACTCCTCTCCGGACAGGCGGGAGAGCTCCTCCATCCAGTCCTGTTGCGTTGTGGTCGGCATGCTGGGCAACACGACATCGAGCTGTTCGGCGACGCCGCGGACCCGTTCGTCCAGCAGCTTGTGGTCCTCGGCGAGGATGCCGCCGACCTCGCGCACGCGCTTGCTGCGCCCACGCTCCTGGGCCTGCTGACCCGTGGGCATCTCCCACAGGTTGGCCTGACGGACCTTGATGAGGACCGCACGGTCGGAGGGCCCGAGAGGGCCGAACGGAGTCGACTTCCAGTCCTGCCAGAACACGCCCGCCACGGAGGTGGACCCATTGGGGACCACCATGACGATGGTGAGCAGCGATACGAGGAGGAACACCACCACGCCGCTGTATTCGACGTACTTCAGCGAACCAACCTGGAACCCCTGGAACCGCTTCACTTCCCCGTCCTCCTACGAAAGCCGGATGCGTTACCGGCGTCAGTAGCCGCCGGATCCGCCGCCCTCGTCCGTGCCCTGCGTGCCTTGCGTGCCCGGCGATCCGCCGTCGTCGGTGCCGCCGATGGCGCCGTTGCCCTCCGCCTTCTGTCCTTCCGGGGTCATCGCGTACCAGCTACTCGCCATGCCCTGGCCGTTCACATCACCGGGGGACACGTCGCCGGCGTAGCGGTACAGCGGCCATCCGGCGAGGGTGAGCTGGGTACCGCCGCCGTCCTCCCTTTCCATGGAGCCGATGAGTTCGGACGCCACGCCCTCAGCGCTGGGTTCGCCCTCAGTCAGGGCAGGGGGCCACTGCTTGGCGCAGTCCGCTTCACAGTTGGACGTGGGCGGTTCAGTTGAATCCTGGGTGAACATGTAGAGCGTGTAGCCGTCGGCGTCGGTCACCACGTCACCCACGCTGGTGTCCTTCGCTACCCGCAGCGTCGCCGCGGCCTCGTCTTGGCCCTCGTCCGAGGTGGCGGAGTCGTTGCCCGCTCCGCCATAGCCGCCATAGCCCGAATCTCCGTCACCGTTACATCCGGCGGCGGTCAGGAGTATGGCCGCCATACCGACAGAGATCAAGGTCTTGTTTCCTGCTCGCACAGTCCTCTTCCGATCCATTCTCGATGTCGCTGGCCAACGACGCCGTTATTGCCTAGAGATACGGGCCTCGACGGTGAACGGTTCAACTCAAGTGACGGAAGTTCTTAAATACGGCGGTGATCAGGCGATTCTTTTGGACTGTAAAGATTGTGTGCAACTCAGAGTGATCAACGGACAATCCCCGCTCAACGATGATCAACTACCGAATCCACCCCAACGTGTCCCCCGAACGGTAGATCTGCTGCTACCGTCGACAAAGCGCGCATCTCTCGTTCACCGATCTCGTTCGGCCAATCAGGCCCCCCGCGGAGATCCGATCCGCCTGGATGGTGGAGGACAGCCATGTTCGAGCAGATCCCAACGCTTAAGCCGGACCATGATGCCCGGACAGCACCCAAGAAACGGCACCGACCAGGGAGGACACGACCCCGGGACGCCGTCTCCCCACCATTGCGGCGCCCCTGGGTGAAGGTTTCGCTGCTGGCGGGAATACTCCTGGTCAACACCATTGTTGCAGTCGTTGGCCCACAGCAGGTCGCATTCATCAGGACTCTGCAGGATTTCCTGTGGACCTACGCTGGGGTTTTCGCCCTCGTCGGGATGACGGCCCTGGTGGTGAGCGGCGTGATGGCCGCCGACCGCATCCTGACGTCGCCCCGCATGCGGCTCGTCTATCAGGCATTGCACCGAGCGATCGCGCTGGCATCCGTGGGCTTCCTGTTCGCCCACGTCACGCTTCAGGTCACCTTTACCGGCGTCGGCTTCTTCAACGCGATCGTCCCGATCGGGGTGGACATCTCGATCCTTTTCGGCGTCTTCGCGTCGAACCTGATGATCCTCATCATCGTCACGAGCCTGCTGCGCAAGCGCTTCGCCGGGACCCGCTGGCAGTGGGCGTGGCGCGTCGTACACACCACCGCCTACCTGTGCTGGCCGATGGCGATCGTGCACGGACTGACCGCCGGCCGGTCCCCCGACGGCTACGTCACCGTGGGCTATGCGCTGTGTCTGGCAGCGGTGGGCGGCGCGCTGGTCATGCGCATGCTCATGCGCCCCGACACCGGCCGCCGCGAGCCCGAACGGCGCGCGAGCGTGGTCCGCGACGGGGGCCGTCCGAGGCACAGGGCGACCGTGATCCGTCGCGGACTCAGCGGGGATGACGACGCCGCGTCCGGTAGGGGCGCCCTGGGGGCCACGCGTGGCTCGGGTGTCGGCGGCGTGCCGGGCACGCGAAGCGGCAGCGCCCAGCCCGAACGCCCCGGCTCCCTGGTCGAGGACGCCGAGTTCTGGTCCTCCCCGCGCGGCGAGAGAAGCGAGAGAGAGGAGCCATGACAACGACCGCTCCCCTGGGACAGGTCCCTCCGGTCCACGCCATGGGCACGCCCCGCCTCACGCTCGGACTCGACAGTGGGCGCGGCTCGCGCCTCGACTTCCTGACCCACCAGGCGCTGCACGGCGACATGCCGCGGCTGAACGTCGATGACCTGATGACCATGGCCGGCCTCGCCGACCTGCGCGGAAAGGGAGGCGCGGGGTTCCCGTTCGCCCGCAAACTGCAGGCGGTCGTGCGCTCGGCGCAGCGGCGCACCTCACCCGTGCGGGTGGTCGTGAACGCGACCGAGGGTGAGCCCGCCTCCGCGAAGGACCTGATGCTGCTCACCCGGGCGCCCCACCTCATCCTCGACGGCGCCGAACTGACCGCGCGGGCGCTCAACGCTCCCGAGATCACCATCGGCATCGCCTGCGGCGAGGCCGGTGAGAAGTCCCTGCTCGCCGCCATCGACGAACGCGCCTCCGACATCGCCGTCCAGGTGGTGCGGATGCCCGACCGGTTCATCTCTGGTGAGGGCGGCTCACTGGTCCGGGGGATCAACGGCCAGACCCCTATCCCGCCCGGCCGCAAGATCCGGGCCAGCGACCGCGGCGTCGACGGGCTGCCCACCATGCTGTCCAACGCCGAGACCTACGCGCAGCTCAGCCTCATCGCGGCGCTGGGCGCGGACCAGTACTCCACCGTGGGCGTGCCGAACGAGCCCGGGACGGTGCTGTTGAGCGTCAGCGGCTCGGCCAGGTCTCCGGGCGTCGTCGAGTGCCCCAGCGGGACCCCCCTCTCCGACGTGCTGGTCGCCTGCCACGCGCCGGTCGGCCGGGGCGTCCTCATGGGCGGATATCACGGCATGTGGCTGCGGCCCGACGCCGTAGAGCGGGCCGTGGTATCCCGAGCGGGTATGGAGGCGGTCGGCGCGGTGCTGGGCGCCGGCGTCGTCGTTCCTCTCACAAGTGACGCCTGCCCGCTGGAGGAGACCGCGCTGGTGCTGCGCTACATGGCCAAGGAGAGCGCCATGCAGTGCGGTCCGTGCTTCCGCGGCCTGCCCGAACTCGCCCGCGCGTTCGACGCCCTGGTGGACGGGGAGGGCGATCCCGAGGAGGTACAGCGGGCGGCGGCCGTCGGCAACCGCCGCGGCGCGTGCTCGCACCCGGACGGCACCGCCCGCATGGCGCTGTCCGCGCTGGAGGCGTTCCCCGACGATGTGGCCGCCCACCAGTACGACGGCGGCTGTGGAGCCTCACGACCCGGTCGGCTGCCCCTCCCCAAGGACGACTCGGGCCTCCGCCTGGTCCTGGACTGGTCCCGCTGCGACGGCCACGGCCTGTGCGCCCAGCTCGTCCCCGAGCTGATCCAGCTCGATCGGAACGGCTTCCCCGAGAGCCCGACCATGGACGTCCCGGAGAAGCTGGAGGAGGCAGCGGCGAAGGCGGTGCAGATGTGCCCGACCCTCGCCCTGCGCCTCGATTCGACGCCGAACGGCTGACGGGGGCCGAGACGGCCTCGCGCGTCGCCGCTCCCTCGCTAGCCACTCCAGCCAGGTACTTCAGTCAGGTTGTTCCCTCTCGTCACGCTCCTTGAGGGACTCGCGCAGCTGGCGCAGGCCGTAGTGCATCCTCGACTTGACCGTTCCGGCGGGGATCCCCAGCGTTTCCGCGGTCTCGCTGACGGAACGGTCACGCAGGTACACGTGGGCCAGGACATCGCGGTGGTGCGCCGCCAGCCCGCGGAGTGCTTCCAGCACGACCATCGCCGACAGCGTGGGTTCGGACCCGTCGGGAACCGGCGGTTCGGCCTCGATCCGGTCGGCCACGATCTCCTGGGGGCGGTGGCCGCGCTGGCGGCGGTTGTCGATGACGATGCGTCGAGCCACGGTCAATAACCACGCCCACAGGCTGTGGGGCTCGATTTCGAGGCGGGAGGCGTTGCGCCAGGCGCGCACGACGGTTTCTTGGACCACATCCTCGGCCCATTGCTGGTCACCGCCGGTCAGGTGCCGGACGTTGCGCAGGAGGGGGACCTGGAACTCCTGGTAGAGCGTGCGTACCAGCTGGTCGTGGCGCTCTTCCAGGTCGTCGTCCGCGGTCGTCTGGCGAACTGTGGGGGGAGTTGGACGCCGCACACCCTCATAATCGCCGATACCAGCCGAAGACACTCGGAAATCCAGAAATTCCGCGAATCGCCAGATGACGGACGTATGCCCAGGTCAACCTACCTGCCGACCACGAGGTCACGATCGCCCCACGACGCGTAGGCGTCGCGGTAGCGGACGTCGGTCCATGTTCGGAGTGATCCGCCCGGCCAGGGTGGAATGGCGCGCCCCGGTGCAGGAGGGGATCGTCGCGGGGATGCCGTGCCACGTCAGGAAGCCGAGCAGGGCGAAGAGGCAGGCCTCCTTGGCGTCGGGGTCGATATCGAACGCGGCCGAGGTGTCCACGGTGGCCGGGGCGAGCGCGGCGCGCAGCGCCTCGGCGAGCACGGGGTTGCGCAGCCCGCCGCCGGACGCGATCACCTCGGTGACCCCGTGGGCGCGGCAGGCCTCGGCGACCGTCTCCGCTGTGAGCGCGACGAGCGTGGCGCACAGGTCGTCCTCGCTGACGTCGGTCCCGTCGAGCGCGGAGTCCAGGTAGCCGGAGTGGAAGAGTTCCTTGCCGGTCGACTTGGGGGCGGGCCGCGCGTAGTAGGGGTCCGCACGCAGCCGCCCGAGCAGGCCGGGATGGACGCGCCCGCGCCGCGCCCGGTGCCCGTCGACGTCCATGGCCTCGCGCCCAGCGGTGGCCCGCCGCACGGCCGCGTCGAGCAGGGCGTTGCCCGGTCCGGTGTCGAACGCGACCGGTGGGCGCCCCGGCGCGACGACGGTGAGGTTGGCGATCCCGCCGACGTTGAGCGCGGCGGCCGGCGCGTCCCGCCCCGACAGCCACAGCACATCCAGCGTGCTCGTCAGCGGAGCGCCCTGCCCCCCGGCGGCGATATCGCGGGCACGCGGGTCGGAGACGACGGGCAGGCCGGTGGCCTCGGCGATCCAGGCTGGTTGCCCCAGCTGCAGCGTTCCGCGCGCCTGCCCGTCCTCCACCCAGTGGTACACGGTCTGCCCGTGGGCGACGACGAGGTCGGCGGTCCGCCGCGGGCACAGGTCGCCGATCGCCGCCTCGGCAGCGTCTGCGAAGGCCTGTCCGATCCGGGCGTCGAGGCGGCAGACGGCGTCCAGCGTGGTCGGCGCGGGCGGAAGCGCGGCGAGGATGTCGTCCCGCAGCCGCCCGGGGTAGGGGACCTCCCGGTACGCGACGGGGGCCAACAGCACCTCCCCCGCCTCCAGCCGCAGGTCGGCGACGGCGACGTCGATGCCGTCGACCGACGTTCCGGACGACAGGCCGAGGACGATCACCCATGCTCCTCTCCGCTGCTAACGCACAGTGACCCGCCGTACCTCGTAATGATCACGACAATCCCTCGAAGGATCTCCAGTTCGCCTCCCGCGCTCGCGCGATAGTCGCGGAGCGGGGTCGCGGGTTAGCCGCGCGGCCCTGTCCGTGCTGGCGTGCCCCATGCGCTGAGGCGGGCAGCGGCGCCGAGCACGGGGCGGTGGGGGCGTCGGGCCCTCAGTGCACGATGGCCACGGGGCCGTGGGCGCCGTGGAGGATGGACTGGCTGACCGAGCCCAGGAGGAGGCCGGTGAATCCGCCTCGGCCGCGCGAGCCCACAACGATGAGGTCGGCCGGGGTCGCCTCCTCCAGCAGGGCGACGACGGGGTGGGCCCGGACCGCGCGGACGTCGACGATCACGTCCGGGTACTGGGCGCTGGGTTCGCGCAGTTCCTCCTCGGCGGTGCGGCGCGCCGCGGCCTCTATCGCGCCGTCGTCGAACGCCTCCGGCGGGACCGGTCCCATCGCCGAGGCGAAGGCGGCCATCGGCTGCCACGCGCACACCGCGACGAGTTCGGCGCCGACCGCGTGGGCCTGCCGGAAGCCGAACTCCAGGGCTCGGCGGCTCGGCTCGGAGCCGTCGACGCCGACGATGATGCGGCCCCTGGCCCCATGCGCCGACTCGTGTTTCTTCGGCAGCACCACCAGCGGCACCGGGCAGCGCGCCGCCAGCTCCACGCCGACCGACCCAACGAACGCCGTGGCCAGACCGCCCAGTCCGCGCGATCCGATGACCACCGCGGCCGTCTCGGGCTTGGCCGCCTCCTCCAGCAGGGCCTCGGCCGGGCGCGCGGCGGCCAGTTTTTCCTCCACGTCGAGTTCGGGGAAGATCCGCAGCACCCAGTCGCGCGCGTAGTCGAGCAGCGCGCGGGCGTCCTGCTCCCGCGCGGAGGAGGACGAGGATTCACCCGCGTGGACGACATCGCTGAACGGCCCCTCCGCCACGAGCGGCCAGACCGCGGTGACGATCCGCACGCCGAGTCCGCGCTGCACCGCCTGGTTCGCCGACCACTCCAGCGCGTACCGGCTGGAGTCGGACCCGTCCACCCCGACGACCATCCGTCGAAGCTCGGGCGTGTTGCTCATCTCACCCGCCTCGCTCTCCTTGGGCCCTTCGGCCCCTACCATCAGCCTAGGTCGGCCCGAGCGCCGCGCGCGGCTCCCGGACCGGCACTGCGCCGCGCCCGCTGATCACCTTTTACCCATACATGGGTGCCCTGTTGTTCGCTCTCGACCGCGCGCCCGCCATTATGGCGGTTTTGGATGCGCCTACTTTCGGCCACCGAATTCAGCCACACGGATGAGGCCGTCCCCGGCGCACGTGCGCGATCCTGGTGCTCGGTGCGACCAACGCAGTACAGGTCCGCAGCGGACCCAATGGAGTTCCATTACGAACAGCAGTTCAACGATAACTGGGGGTAATCGTTGACCGTCATTTCCAGCCCGGCCGAGTCCGGCCGCACACAGCCTGCCGGACGCGCTGACACCGAGGCGCGCCCATCCGCTTGGCAGCGTGTCAAAGCGGCGATCCCGGGCATTCTGGCGACGGTTCTGACACTGATCGCGGTGCTGTGCGCGCTGCGAGCGCTGTCACTCCCCCTACGCACACGCACCGAGGGGATCGCCGAGTTCATCGAGGTCATCCTCGTGCCCGCGCCACCCAACCTCGCCTATGCGGTGTTCCTCGGCCTGCTGGCCGGTGCGCTGGCCTCCCGCAAGAAGGTCGCGTACCGCATCGCGCTCATCTACCTGGCGCTGATCGTGGTCCTCGACTACCTCGTGCTCGTCGGCCTGCTGCTCACCGGAATGACCGACAGCGACGTCGACTGGCTCTACTGGTTCATCGTCCCCAACACCGCCATCATGACGCTGCTGCTCGTCCTGCTGGTGGCGGCGCGCGACGCGTTCCGGGCGAAGGTGCAGCCGGGGTCCTTCTTCAAGGCGATCGGCGTGCTCGCAGCGGGTTTGGGCGTGGGCATCCTGCTCGGCTGGGGTCTGGTCGAGATGTTCCCCGGAACGATCGCCACCACCTCCAACCGGTTCCTGTGGGCAGTGGAGAAGGTACTGGGCGGCGCCCTGCAGTTCACCGTCGGCCGCGAGGGGAACGCACCCGGCTGGGTCAACCTCACCCTCGGCCTGTTCGGCGCCATCGCCCTGCTCCTCGCGGTGCTGGTGCTGTTCAAGTCGCAGCGGGCCAAGGCCGAACTCACCTTGCCCGACGAGGCGCGCATCCGCGCGCTCCTCGACGCGCACGGCGAGCGCGACTCCCTGGGCTACTTCGCCACCCGCCACGACAAGACGGTCCGTTTCTCCCCCAGCGGCAAGGCCGCCGTCACCTACCGCGTCGTGGCCGGAGTCAGCCTGGCCAGTGGCGACCCCATCGGCGACCCCGAGGCGTGGGGCGGGGCCATCCGCGCCTGGCTCAACGAGGCCGAGGAACACGCCTGGACCCCCGCTGTCATGGGCGCGGGCGAGGAGGGCGCCAAGGCCTATGCCCGCGCGGGGCTGAGTGTCCTGCAGCTCGGTGACGAGGCCATACTCAACGTCGGCGACTTCACCCTGGAGGGCCGCGCCATGCGCGTGGTCCGCCAGGCCGCCCACCGCGTGGAGCGCGCCGGGTACACCCTCCGGGTCCGCCGGCACTCCGAGATCCCCGCCGATGAGATGGAGAAGATCATCGACCGGGTCGACGCCTGGCGCGACACGGAAACCGAGCGCGGTTTCTCGATGGCGCTGGGCCGCCTTGGCGACCCCGACGACGGGCGCTGCGTGCTGGTCGAGACGCTCGGGCCGGACGGGCGACTGGCCGCTGTGCTGTCCTTCGTGCCCTGGGGCACCACCGGGCTGAGCCTGGACGTGATGCGCCGCGACCGCGAGGCCGACAACGGGCTCATGGAGTTCATGGTCGCCGGGCTGATGAAGCACGCCCCGCGCCTGGGCGTGAAGCGGGTCTCGCTCAACTTCGCGGTGTTCCGCGCCGCCTTCGAGGAAGGGGCGCGCATCGGCGCCGGGCCGGTGCTGCGCGCCTGGCGCGGCCTCCTGCTCTTCTTCTCCCGCTGGTGGCAGCTGGAAGCGCTGTACCGCTCCAACGTCAAGTACCGCCCGGTGTGGAACCCGCGCTTCCTGTGCTTCGGCGAGGCGCGCGACCTGGCCAAGGTCGGCCTGGCCTCGGCCATCGCCGAGGGGTTCGTCACCGCGCCGCGGCTGCCGACCCTCTTCCGCCGGTCGGCGCAGCGGCCGTCCATCGCCGCCCCCCGCTCGGTCCCGGCGCAGGAGCGCGAGGTCGCCGCGGCCCTCGTGGCGGGCGACGAGACCGCCGCGGAGTTCGACGACCGCGACCCCGTGGCCGTCGAGCGCTCCGGCCTGCCCGAGCAGATGCGGGTCCGGCTGGACAAGATCGACGCCATCCGCGGCGACGGACGCAACCCCTACCCGGTGGGCTTCGGCCGCACGCACACGTGCGCGGCGGCCCGATCCCTGGCCGAGGGGCTGGCCCCCGACACCGACAGCGGCACGGAGGTGTCCATCACCGGCCGGGTGACGCTGATCCGCGACCACGGCGGCGTCTGCTTCGCCACGGTCGGCGACTGGAGCGGCGAGGTCCAGATCATGCTGACCGAGGCGACCACCGGCAAGGAGGGCATGCAGCGCTGGCGCCACGACACCGACCTCGGCGACCACGTCGGCGTGCGCGGCACGGTGGCCACCAGCCGCCGCGGCGAGCCGTCGGTCGCCGTCACCGAATGGCGGCTCACCGCCAAGTGCCTGCGGCCGCTGCCGGACAAGCGCCGTGGCCTGGCCGACCCCGAGGCGCGGGTCCGCCAGCGCTACCTCGACCTCGCCGTCAACGCCGACGCGCGCGCGACGCTGCGCGCGCGTACCGCCGCGATCTACAGCCTGCGCGAGTCGCTGGTCGGACGCGGGTTCATGGAGGTCGAGACGCCGATCCTGCAGCCGGTGCACGGCGGCGCGAACGCCCGCCCGTTCACCACCCACATCAACGCCTACGACATGGACCTCTACCTGCGCATCGCGCCGGAGCTGTTCCTCAAGCGCCTGTGTGTGGGCGGCGTGGAGAAGGTCTTCGAGCTGGGCCGGACGTTCCGCAACGAGGGCGTCTCCTTCAAGCACAACCCGGAATTCACCATGCTGGAGGCCTACCAGGCCTACGCCGACTACAACGACATGCGCCTGCTCACGCAGGACATGATCCAGAAGGCGGCGATCGCGGCCAACGGCGCGCCGGTGCTGCGCCGCCGCAACAGCGACGGGTCGATGAGCGAGATCGACATCAGCGGCGACTGGCCGGCGATCCCGATCAACACCGCGATCTCGGAGGCCACCGGGACCGAGGTCACCGCCGATACCCCGGTCGAGGAGCTGATGGCGCTGGCCGAGCGGCACGGCGTTCCGCTGCAGGAGGGGTGGAACCGGGGCGAGATCGTGCTGGAGATGTACGAACACCTGGTGGAGGAGAAGACGGAACAACCCACGTTCTACCTGGACTTCCCCACCGAGGTGTCCCCGCTGACCCGCCAGCACCGCGACGACGCGCGGCTGGCCGAGAAGTGGGACCTGGTCGCGTTCGGGACCGAGCTGGGCACGGCCTACTCCGAGCTGATCGACCCGGTGGAGCAGCGCAAGCGGCTGACCGCCCAGTCGCTGGCCGCCGCCGCGGGCGATCCCGAGGCGATGGAGCTGGACGAGGACTTCCTGCGGGCGCTGGAGTACGCCATGCCGCCCACGGGCGGTCTGGGCATCGGCGTGGACCGGCTGATCATGATGATCACCGGCCTGACCATCCGCGAGACCCTGCCGTTCCCGCTGGTGCGGCCGGGGGCCCGGTGAGCTCCGCAGACCCGCCCGGCCGACCGGCGGAAACGACCTCGGCCGCCCCGGTCGGCCGGGCGGCGGCACGCGTGGGCAGGATCGCCGCCATCGCCACCGCTGTCAGCTACAGCGCGTGGCTGGTGGAGTTCGTCCTGCCCACGGGGATCGATCCTGGCTTGAGCTTCGTCAGCGAGCTGTCCGCGGCCGACGCCCCGTTCGGCGCCCTGTTCCGGGCCACGGACCGGGTGTCCGGCGTGCTGGCGATCGTGTGCGCGCTGGCCGGACTGGCCTGGGGGAGCCGCGGACGCTGGTCCCGGGTGCTCTGGCTGGGCCTCCTGCTCTTCGGTGGCGCGACCTTCGCCGACACCATTCTGACGATGGACTGCATGGTGTCGGCCGACGCGGTGTGCGCGGCCAAGGAGCGCGCCGGCGAGCTGTCGGCCGCCCACACCGCCCACTCCTACTCCAGCTCGGTCTCGGGCACCGCCGGCCTGGTGGGGGCCGGGGCGCTGGCGCTCCACCAACGCGGCAGCCGAGCGGCGGGACCCGTGTGGGCGCTCTTCGCCACGCAGCTGGCGGCGATGGCCGCCGTCCTCGTCCTCCTCGCCATCGGCGGCGGCCAGCCGGTCGACGGCCTGGGTATCGCCCAGCGCGTCCAGATCGGCGCGGTGGCGGCGTGGCTGGTGGCCGTCGGCGTGCTGTCGGGGCCGTGGCACCAGGCTCCGGGACCACGCCACGGGGCCTGACTCCGACAGCAGCGGAGTCACCCGAGTCAATGGGCATCGGGCTCGGGGACGTCGGGAACGCCGAACGTGCGCCGACCGAACATGCCGCCGTGGACAGCCCACCGCCCCGCAGGCTCTGGTCGGGCGGCCTCCACGTCCGACCAGGGGAAAGCTGGTGGCCAGGTCGGCACGCGACGTTTCCCGCGCTGCATCTGAGGACACGCACCGTAGTGATGCAATCCCCCCGTGAGATCGGAGAAGCATGCCGTCGCGTCCCATCGCCGTGCTGATCGCCGCGGCCGTCGCCGCCCTGTCCGTCTCGGCCGTGGCCCCTGCCACCGCCCAGCAGTCCGTCTCCGCCGACAAGTGCGTCGCCGGCGGCGGAGTCGTCCTTCCCGACCGGGAAGGCAGTCCCACGGGCTTCGTATGCTCCGGCGGAAAGCACGACGGCTCAAGCATCAGCCTCTTGGACTGACCACCCCCCATGTCCGTCCCCGGCGGAGGGATCCGCCGGGGCCTCCGCGTTCACGGAAGCGAACCTTCCGGGCGCTGGCGGGGATCGTCGCGAGGCGCCGATCCGGGGGCAAGGAGGGGGACGCCGCACAGACCGCGCGCCGGGCGGGCGCGGGTCATACGTGATTCGTCGTGTCCTCTTACCGTTGTCTCACCCGGATGCGGAAGCATGGAGACATGACGCCCTCCAGCACCGTGCTTATCGCTGATGACGACCGCGCCATTCGTGAGTCCCTGGAACGCGCCCTGGAACTTGAGGGGTACCAGGTGCAGACGGCGAGCGACGGGGTGGAGGCCCTGGCGTCCGTACACGCCCAGCCGGTGGACCTCCTCGTGCTGGACGTGATGATGCCGGGGGTCGACGGGCTCGGGGTCTGCCGGGTGTTGCGTGCCGAGGGGGACCGCACGCCCATCCTGATGCTCACCGCCCGGGTCGAGACACCCGACCGGGTGGCGGGGTTAGACGCCGGGGCCGACGACTACCTGCCCAAGCCGTTCGATCTCGACGAGCTGCTGGCCCGGCTGCGCGCGCTGCTGCGCCGCGTCGGTCCCTCCTCCGACGCCGAGGGGGCCGAACCGCCGATCCAGGTGGGCGATCTGCGGCTGGACCCGGGCGCGCGGCGGGTCTGGCGCGGCGACCGCGAGGTGGAGCTGTCCAAGACCGAGTTCGACCTGTTGGAGCTGCTGGCCCGCAACTCGGGCATCGTGCTCGACCACTCGACGATCTACGACCGCATCTGGGGCTACGACTTCGGACCGGAGTCGAAGAACCTCGCGGTCTACATCAGCTACCTGCGCCGCAAGCTGGAGCCTGAGGGCGCTCCCCAGCTGATCCAGACGGTGCGCGGCGTCGGGTACACGCTGCGTCCGCGGACACCGTGATGGTGAAGGACACCGAGAGACACCGGACAGAGGGGACGGCCGCCGACAAGCACGCGGGGAGCCGGAAAAGGTTCGCCTGGCGTCTCCCTCCGCTGACCGACTGGCGGCTGGGCACCCGCTTCGCCGTGTCGTTCGCGCTGGTCGCAGCGGTCGTCATCGCGCTCATCGGGTCGCTGGCCTACAGCACGGCGGCCACAATGATCCGTTCCGACGCCCAGGACGAGTTCCAGGCCACCGTCGAGAGCCTCACCAATGACCTGCGCAACCCGACAGTGGGGCCGCGCCCCGACACCGGCGACTCGCTGAACTTCCTGCACTCCGACTCCTTCACCTTCCAGGTGGTGGCTCCTAGCGGCCGCATCTCCGTCCCGGTGGGGGGCGACAGCAAGGTCGAGATCCTGCCGGTCCGGGCCTCCGACCGGACGGTGGCCGCGATGGACGAGCCCGGCGTGGCGCGGACGCGCACGGACACCAACAACGGCGAGGAGTACCGGATCGCCACGGTCTCCCTCGGGGGCGGCAACGGCGCCATCCAGATCGGCCAGCGGCTCTCCCCCATCGAACGGCTGCTGGGGACCCTGGCCGCGCAGATCGCCGGCGTCGGGTTCATCGTGCTCATCAGCGCCGGACTGGCCGGGTGGTATGTGGCCGAGCGCGTGACCGGGCGCCTGGTGCGGCTGACCGAAGCGGCCGAGTACATCAGCTCTACCGGCCGCCTCGACTTGGAGGCGCGGGAAGGCGGGGCCACCGGCAAGGACGAGGTCGGGCGGCTCAGCCGGGCGTTCGACGGGATGATCTCGCGCCTCGCCGGGGCCAAGGAGGAGCAGCACCGCCTGGTGCAGAACGCCTCGCACGAGCTGCGCACTCCTCTGACAAGCCTGCGCACCAACGTGGCCGTGATGCGGCGTTTCGATCGCCTTTCCCCCGACGCGCAGCAGCGCCTGATCGACGATCTCCAGGGCGAGACGCGTGAGCTGACCGACCTGGTGAACGAGCTGGTGGAGCTGGCCACGGACACGCGGGAGGACGAACGGCCGCGCGAGGTGGGGCTGCGCGAGATCGCCGAGAACGTGGCCGAGCGGGCACGGCGCCGCACCGGCCGGGAGATCGTCGTGGACGCCGACGACACCGTGGTCTTCGGCCGCCCCCAGGCGTTGGAGCGCGCCCTGTCCAACCCGGTGGAGAACGCCGCCAAGTTCGACACCGAGAACGCCGGGCCGATCGAGATCGTGATCCGGGACGGCCGTATCGAAGTACGCGACCGGGGGCCAGGGGTCGACCCGGAGGAGCTGGGTCATATCTTCGAACGCTTCTACCGCGCGACATCGGCGCGAGGGATGTCCGGATCCGGCCTCGGCCTGTCCATGACCCAGGACATCGCCACCGCGCACGGAGGCCAGGTCATCGCCTACAACCGGGAGGGCGGCGGTGCTGTGATCGGTTTCACCGTGCCGCCTGCTCGGGCAGCTGAGGGGCCGGGCGCGTAACCGACGGCGCTGGTTCGTGCTCACGACCGGGTAGTCTCGATCTGCCCCGTATCGTCGCTCTCATCCGCGTCCGGACGGGTCCGGGCTGATGCTCGGCGGGTGGTCGTCGACCATACCAGGGGCCGAAGGGCGCAGGCCGTCCGGGGCACGTCGTGCCTGCACCCCTTCGCAGGAGTGTCTTCGGTCCATGGCCTCCCCCCACACCCGGCTCTCTACAGTGGCCGAATCGCTGTGTTGGGGAGAACCGGATCGCCAGAGCGCGCCGTTAGGCAAGACGGGAACTGGGCACAGGCGTGGCAGCTCATGCCGACGCGGGCCGGTCGTGAGGGGAAGGGGCAGGTCCGTACATGACGTGGGCAGTGATCATCGCCGTCGTGGGAGCGCTGGCTGTCGCGGCGGGTGCGGCTCTACAGGAACGGGCCGCGGTGAGCGCTCCCTTCGGCATCAGCCAGGTCCACCTGTTCCGCCATCTCATGCGCAGCCGCCGCTGGATGCTCGGCTTGGCCCTTACCGGAATCGGTATCGGCGGCCACATGTTGGCCCTGGTCCACGCCCCCCTCATCCTCATCCAGCCGATCCAGACCACCGGCCTGCTGTTCGCTGTGGTGCTCGCCGCGTTCTTCGGCAAGCGGCGGCTGTCCGTGGCGCAGGTCCTCGGTAGCGGCGCGGTGACCGTAGGGCTGATCGCGCTGCTCACGGCGCTGCCCTTGCACGCTGGAGACCCCATTCTCACCAGCCGGGAGATCGTGCTCATGCCGCTGGTGTGCGTCGGCGGGATGCTGCTGTGCGTGCTTGTGGCGCGTTTCGGCGGCGCGAGCACGCGGGCCTGGACGTTCGCCCTCGCGGGGGGCATCGGGTTCGCCGTCACCTCCGCGCTCGCGCGCTTCGTCGGTGTGGGCATGCTCGACGACCCGGCCTCGGCGCTGCGCCCGCTCACCGTCCTCGCCGTGGTCATCGGGTTGAGCGGCGGCATGATCGTGCAGAACTCCTACCGGACCGGGCACTTCACGCTCGCCTACGCCACGCTGATGATCAGCGACCCGATGTCCGCCGCCATCCTGGGCGTGGTCTTCTTCGGAGAGCGGCTGCCCGCCGACCCGGTGGCCGCGACCGTCGCGGTGGCCGGGGCCCTGGTCTGCGCGATCGGCGTCATCACGCTCGCCCGCGCCACCCATGCCCGGGGCCGCGCGACCGGCGCGGCGGCGGTGAACACCGGCCCTCCCGCGACCGGCGTCCGGGCCGCCGCGTCCGCGCCGTCAGCAACGCTCGGCGCGGAGCCGCCGACGTCGGACGAGGCGGGCGAGGACGCCGAGGAACCCGTCTCGCGGTAGCCAGCGGCGGGCCCCGCGCCCACAGCTGGGGGCGGCGGAGGCCGCCCGGCCGGGACCGGAACTACCGCGACCGCACCCGCCTTGTCGGGACAGCGCGCGCGACCTCGGCGTAGATCGCCTCGAACCGGTCCAGCGACCGCTGGTGGTCGTGGCGGGCCGCCATCTCCCGGCTCGCGCGCCCCATACGGTCGCGCTCGTCGTCGGCGGCCAGGATCTCACTCAGGTACTTGGCCAGGTCGGAGCGGCTTCCCGGCTCGTACAAGTAGCCGTTGTGGCCGACGTCGACGAGCTGCGGCAGCGCCATCGCGTCGGCGGCGACGACCGGGAGCCCGCTCGCCATCGCCTCCAGCGTCGCGATGCTCTGCAGCTCCGCCACGCTCGCGATGGCGAAGACGTCCGCCGCGCGGTAGGCCAGCGGGAGGTCCTCATCGTCGACGAAGCCGAGGAAATGCACCCGGTCGGCGATGCCCTCGGTCTCGGCGAGCTTCTCCAGCCGCTGGCGCTGCGCCCCGGTCCCCACCAGGACCAGCTGCGCGTCCTCGACGGTGACGTGCGGGAGCGCGCCGATGAGGTCCTCGATGTGCTTCTCCTCGTCCAGCCGACCGACGAACAGGTAGGTGGGCCGGTCGGGGACGCCCAGGTGGGCGCGGAGGTCGCGCTTGGACGTCCAGTGGCGCCGGTCCCGTGAGCCGCTCGGCTTCTCCCCGAAGGGGTGGAAGCGCAGCAGGTCGATGCCGCAGGAGACCGCCTCGACGGGGCGCCGGTAGCCCTGGTCGAGCAGGAGCTGGGCGGCCGTCCGGGTCGGCGTGGTGACGTGCTCGACGTCGGCCAGCACGCGGGCGAAGTCGCGCCAGGCGAAGGTACCGATGGCGTTGCGCAGGCCCGCCGGAACGTACATGTAGTTGAACAGGTTCTCTGGCATGAAGTGGTTAGTGGCCACGACGGGGATGCCGTGGCGACGACCCGCGCTGATCAATAGGCGGCCCAGGATGAAGTGGTTCTGGATGTGGATGACATCGGGCCGGAGACGCTGAAGCAGCCGGTCGATATGGCCCGGGACGCCGAACGGAAGCGAGAGCCGGACGGATTCGTGCACCAGCGACGACATCGAGCGCAGCCGGTGCTCCACCACGCCGCCGCGCTCGATCACCCGCGGCGGGCCGTCCGGCGACGGGCAGAGGACGTGCACGTCGGTACCGCGTTCGGCCAGGCCGTGAGCGAGCCGAGAGGTGAAGAAGGCGGCGCCGTTGACGTCGGGCGGGTAGGTGTCGGTCCCGATCAGAACGCGCGGACGCGCGGAGCCGGTTCCGGTGCGCTGCCGCGGAACGCTCCCTGTCCTTGCGCGGTGTCCGGTCGAGGAGTCGGTGACGGCCATGATCGGATCTCCTGGTGTGTGCACGTGGGGGATGGGGCGCGCGCCACGATTCTGATCGTCTTCGGTGGCCCGCTGTCATCCGTGCGATGACGCGGAGAAGTCGGCTCAGTACCACCTGGTTCCGCGAACGATACGCGAGGAGGGGCCGCTCTACGGAGCGCCCTACCGGTGTGTTGCGGGCGGAGACCCTGGCAGGAGTCGGCCGCGCGCGTCGGCGGCCGTGTCGGGGGGACTGCCGCGGGGTGCGATTGCACCCCGCCCCGCCCCCCATGAGGTGCGATCCTCCGCGGTGACGACGGCCGTGCGCGGGCGGCCGTCCGCGTATGGGGAAGGAACACGCCGACGGCCGCCGCGACCGCGAGTGGCCACCGCCCGGCGGAATGCCGCCGGCGGGATGGCGGGAGGGCCGCCGAGCGGCACTCCCTCTTCCTCTAACGCGTATCGGCGCGGGGACGGTTTCCCGGTCCGACCCGTTGGCGGGCTCATCGGGACCGCGGTGCACCCCGCGCACACAAAAAGATCAGCCTCCGGCGCATGTCCCCCACGGCATGCACCGGAGGCCGCTTGGCGGCCCGGAGGCCTAGCTACCGGTTCCGTTCGCGCTCTGGGCGGACAGCGTCAGCTCCACCTCGGCGTCCTTCCCGTCGCGCTCGTAGCCGATCTTGACCTTGTCGCCGGGCTGCTGAGAGCGGATCTCGGCGATCAGCGCGTCCGGGCTGTCGACCTGCTTGTCGTTGACCGAGGTGATGATGTCGCCCCGCTTCAGGCCGGCCTCGGCGGCGGCGCCGTTCTTGGCGGTATCGACGATGGCCACGCCGTTGCCGTCCCGCGTGCGGGTGATCGTGGCGTCGATCGCCGCGTAGCTGGCGCTGCCCTGCTTGATGAGCTGCTCGGCGATGGGCTTGGCCTGGTTGATCGGGATGGCGAACCCCAGGCCGACCGAACCCGAGTCACCGGACTGGCCGAGGCTCGCGATGGCCGTGTTGATCCCGATGACCTCGCCGTTCATGTTCATCAGCGGCCCACCGGAGTTCCCCGGGTTGATCGGGGCGTCGGTCTGGATCGCGTTGATGACGGTGGAGGTCTGGGGCTGCGCTCCGCCGGGGTTGGGTTCACCGAACCCGAACGGGGACAGCGGGTCCTCCGGCTCCGGCTGATTCGGTGCGACACGGCCGGTGTTCACCGGGCGGTCGAGCGCGCTGACCACGCCGGAGGTCACCGTTCCGGACAGCCCCAGCGGGGAGCCGATGGCGACGACGTCCGCACCGACCTGGATCTTGCTGGAGTCTCCGAGGGTCGCCGGGGTCAGACCGGACTTCCCCTTCGCCTTGACGACCGCGAGGTCGGACACCGGGTCGGTGCCGAGGATCTTCGCCTCGGCCTCGCTGCCGTCGTTGAACTGCACCAGGACCGTGTCTCCGCGGGCCTCGGACACCACGTGGTTGTTGGTCAGGATCTCCCCGTCGGAGCTGATGATCACGCCACTGCCGCCATACCGGCCGGCCTGGATGGACACCACGCTCGGCAGCACCTTCTCCGCGACCTTGCTGACGCTGCCGGTGGACACCGAGCTCGCCTGTCCGTTGGTCAGCGAACTCGTGGACGGGCCGTCGGAGCGGTCCAGGAAGTAGGTGGTGGCGACCGCGGCGGCGGGCCCCACGATCAGGCTGGTCACGACCGCGGTCGCGGCGACCGCTCCGAGCAGCTTCCTGCGTCCCCACGGCCGCCCCTGCTGCTGCGGGCCTGGTTCCGCGGGCGGCATCCCGAACACCCCCTCGGGCGGGGCCCCGTGACCCGCGCCGCCGCCGTACCCGCCGGGCGCGGGCTGCGGTCCGCTGGGGCCGTCCGGCCCACCCTGACCGCCGGGGACGCCGTGGCCCCCCGGGCCGGTCGGGCCGCCGGGGACGGCACCGAACGTCTGCGTGGTCGAGGCGCCGGGCGTCCACGGCGCTGATGGCGGGGTCTGCTGCGCCTGCTGTCCCGCCGGTGCGTCCGCGCCCGGCGCGGACTCCGGGGGCTGCTGCGGGGGGTGCTGGCTGAAGTGCCAGAAGGTCCCGGTGCCCGTGGCGTAGCCCTCCCCGGGCATGCCCTGCGCGCGCGGCGGGTGGTTCGCCACTGCCGACCGCCAGGCGCCGTCGGGCGGGGTGCTGCCCGCCGCGGGAGCGGAGGTGTCGGTGGTGTCGGCGCCCCGGGGGTCCCCGGCGGCGGCCGCTTCGCCGGCGCCCGCCGTGCCGGTGGCGTCGTCGGCGCGCGGCGCGTCGTGCGCGTTCGGGTCGCCGCCCGCGTTGGGCGCCGGAGGCGTCTCGGTGCCGTCGCCGCCTTCGTCGCGGACATCGCGCTGGTCACGGTCGTCGTGGCCCTCGCCGGTCGGGACGCCGCCGTGGGGGTCGTTTGCGCTCATATGGTCCTCCGGACGAGTGGCTCGGGAGCGGGGGTGCGCACCCCGCTCAGCTCCATCACTCCAATATTCTCCGCCGGAGGTTAGAACCGGGTGAAACCGCGGCTAGGTGGGGTTTCGAGTGCGCGGCCCGGTGTCCGCCCGTGCTGCCCGCGCGCCGCTGGACGCCCTTTAGTAGCCCTCCCACCCCTCCTCGTGGTAGCCGATGATGTAGGGGTGGAGCAGGCTGGAGGCCTTCGCGCCGTCGGGGCGGCGGTCCTTGGGGAAAACCTGGGCGGCGTCCAGCATCGCGGCGTCCAGGAAGCGCAACTCGGGATGGTCCTCGGGAAGCTCCAGCTCGGGCGCCGTGTCGTCGTCGGCGGCCATATAGAAGCCCCAGTTCCCGAAGCTCGGCACGTCGACGTTGTAGGGCGTGGTCGCCAGCCCGGCCTCCGTGAGGGCCGAGCCCACGCTCCAGTAGGCGTCGGCGGCGAAGAAGGGGGATCCGGCCTGCACGCTGGCCAGCGCGCCGTCGGCCATCGCGTGCCGCATCAGCGAGTAGAACTCCACGGTGTACAGCTTGGAGGTGGCGACGTCCTCACCGTCGGGCATGTCGACGATGACGGCGTCGTACTTGTGCCCGTTGTCGCGCAGCCAGTTGAAGGCGTCCTCGTGGACCACCTCGACGCGGGGGTCGGCGAACGCGTCGTCGTTGAGGTCGCGGATGGTGGGGTCGGTACGGGACAGCTCCACGACGGCCGGGTCCAGGTCGACCAGGGTGACGCGGCGGACGTCGTCGTAGCGCAGGACCTCGCGCAGGGCCAGGCCGTCGCCGCCGCCGAGCAGCAGCACTTCGCCGCGCCTGCCGGTCATCGCGGGGTGGACCAGCGACTCGTGGTACCGGTACTCGTCGAGCGAGGAGAACTGCAGGTCACCGTTGAGGAAGAGGCGGGTGTCCGTGCCGTCGAACGACTCGGTGACGACGATTTCCTGGTAGTCGGTGCGCTCGGCGTGGACGATCGGGTCGCGGTAGAGCGCCCCGCGCGCGTTCGTCTCGAAGCGGTCCGAGCCGACGAAGGCCACCGCCAGTACCACCACGACCAGCGCCAGCCCGGCAGCCAGAAGCAGCCGCCCGCCGCGGGTCAGCTCGGAGCGGAACAGCCACAGCACGATGGCGACGCCCACGACGGCGTTGAGAGCGCCGACCGTCAGCGCGCCCTTGGGCAGGCCGAGCAGTGGCAGCAGAAGGAACGGGAAGGCGAGTCCGCCGATGAGCCCGCCCACGTAGTCGGCGGCGAAGAGATCGGCGACCGCCGTCGCGGCGTCCTCCTCGCGGATCTTCTGGATCAGCGTCATCAGCAGCGGGATCTCCGCACCGATGAGGGCGCCGATGACGAACGCGATGAGGATCAGTGCGGGACCGTACAGGCTGAACCAGGCGAAGGACGCGTAGAGCAGCAGCACCGACAAGCCGCCGATCAGCGACAGCAGGCCTTCGATCAGCGCGAACGAGAGCGCCGAGCGGGCCTGTAGCCGTTTGGAGGCCAGGGAGCCGACCCCCATCGCGAACACCATCACCGAGAGCACGATCGAGGCCTGGGTGATGGTGTTGCCGAGCAGGTAGCTGCCGAGGGCGACCAGTGCGAGCTCGTAGACGAGGCCGCAGGCGGCGCAGACGAACACCGCGAACAGCACCAGGAACCGCGCCAGGCGGGGCGGGACCGGGAGTTTGGCGCGCGCCGGGCCCGGCGCGGGACCGTCGGCGGCCTCGGGGGCCGCGCCCGACCCGTCGCCGGGTGGCGTGTCCGTGGGGACGGCGACGGCGGTGTCCGCGGGAGCGGACTCCTGCGTCCCGGGACCGGGCTGCGGGTGCCGAGCGTCGTCGGCGTCCGACCCGCTCACGGCGCTGTCCGATCGGTGGGAGTCATCGACGCTGGATTCCTCTTTCTGGGGAAGGGCGCGCACAGCCCCGGACCCTGCGGGTCCGGGGCGTCAGGCGCGCACGGCTGTCGCGTGGAAAAAGGGGGCGGGCACACCGCGGACGGAATGCCGACTGTCAGCGGACTGCCGACGGGCGCGGCCGGGCGACGCGTCAGGAGATAGCCGCGGCGACGACGAGGGCGACAGCAATGTGAGCGGACGCGTTCACCCAGGTCGCCGGGTGCAGCTCGGACTGGTTCAGGATGTCGCCGATCTTGGCGGGCGTGAGCAGGTCGATGATGAGGAACGCGGCGGCCATGAGGATGAGGCCGACACCGCCGTAGACGGCGGTGGTGATGAGGCCGGAGGCGAGTCCGAACTCGCTGGCGAAGATCGCCGAGACCACGACGATCGCCACGCCCAGCGTGTTGGCCGACACCATCAGCGTGGCGTTGCGGTTGCCGTCCTCCCAGATCAGCTTGTGCAGCCGACCCGGCGTCAGCACATCCACGATGAGGTAGCCGACGACCATGACCAGCATGCCGACGACACCGTAGGCGAGGGCCGCGCCCGCGTTGTACAGGATGTCCATCGTTACTTTGTCTTCTTCCTGTTGGGGGTTGCGTGCAGGGTTACGTCGTGGGAAACCGGGACCACGCCACGGGTGACCTGTGTGGTGCGTGCAGCCGGTGCACGGCCGCAGGGGAGACTACTTGCCCCAGCCGGGGCCACCGCCCCGGTAGTCGCTGCCGGAGCCGTACTTGCTGCCGCCGCCGCTGCTGCCGCCGAAGAACCAGAATCCGCCGCCACCGCTACTGCTGCTGCTTCCGCTGTCGCCGTAGTAGCCGTCGTAGTCGTCATCGTCGTCACAGCTGGCCACCACCAGTACGAACAGCACAATGATGGCGATGACCACCACGATCGTGATGATCTTGCGCTGATCTTCGTCCAGGTGCTCATCCATCGCTTCGTCCTAGGTCCGGGGGAAGTCGGCCGAGGCGAAGACCACCGACGTCGTGGTCGTCACCAGCTCGGCGCTTTGGGGGTAGGCGTGCCAGGTACGCCAGGTCAGGGCCGCCTCACCGGGACCGCCGGGGGCGAGCAGGGCCAGCGCGGTGACAGCGAGGGGGCTGCCGGGGAACGTACCGATCAGCGCGTCCTGACGCGACGCGGCCGCGTCGCGCAGCCGCGTGACCCGGGCCGCGAACTCTCGTTCCGCGCCCGCGAAGGACTCGACCACGGAGTCGAAGGTGTAGTGCGCCGCACCCGGCCCGGCGGCGGTGGTGCGCTCCGGCAGCGCGCCCGCATGGTCGGGTAGGCACGCCACGGTCTCCAGCAGCTCACCGCTGCCATCCTCATCGACCGCTCCCGCGTCGCCCCCCGACGCGGTGACCCGCACCTGGTGCGAGGCGCCGAGCACCCGGAGCTCGACGTATCCATACGGGGTGGGAACAGTGCGGACCGCCAGTGCCTCGACCAGCGGGTGCTCCAGCGACCAGGCGAGATCGGCGGCCCGGGTGTCGACGAACGGCGCGCTCACGAGTGTGTGCACGGCCGCCCTCACCCGCCCGGGTAGATGGTGAAACTCCCGGGTGTCACCGTGACACCGGTGCTGACCTCCCAGTGCCCGTGGTCAAAACGCTCAAAGGCGAGGAGATGACCGTTGGGACCCTCATAGTCGGCGTAGTCCATGGCGCCGTGCGACGACAGTCCGGTGGTGCCCTCGGAGCGGTAGGACGCCGAACCGCGCTCGGACAGCCGGTAGCTGATGCCGTCGACCTCGATCGTCTTCGCGTTGGGGATGAGGTCGAGTTCGGGACGCCCGGTCCACAGGGCAAGTTCGAGGTCGGGGTCCTCCTGCACCGTCAGCCAGCGCTTGCCCTCCTGGACTTCCAAGAAGTGCTCGCTCCAGGTGAAGCCGCCTTCGGACAGCCGCAGCGAGCCGCGGATCCAGGTGCGGTCGCCGCCGAAGTCCACCATGTCGCCCGCCTTGAGGGTGCGCGGGTCGCCCTGGGTGTCGGTGACGTCGGCGAACGGGTCGCGGGGCGCGGCCGCCTGGTGAGAGGAGGTTGGGGAGCTCGTGCCAGGAGACGAAGGGCGCCGCGGTCGCCACAGGTAGATCACCAGGGCGATCAGCCCCGCGATGATCAGAAGTAGCAGAAATATCACCGTTGACGCCCCACTTCCCTACATTCGTCCGGCCCGTCGGCGAGTAGAGCGTACAGACCAGAGATCACAATCCGGCTGCCCGCACACCCCTGACCTGGCCGACCCCGGACAGGAAGCGGGGGAACCGCGCGGGGACGCCATGCGTCGCGCTGCCCGGTCCGGGGCAGATCCCGGCCCCGGGTCAGATCACGTTCAACCGGCGCTGGTTCCCGGTGCACCGTCCCCGGTCTCGACCGGAAGCTCGCCGTCGGCGGCCCAGGCACTCCACGCGCCCGGGTACAGGCGCGCGCCGGTGAACCCGGCGTGCTCCAGGGCCAGCAGGTCGTGGCAGGCGGTCACACCGGATCCGCAGTAGGCGGTGACGGTGGTGGCGGTGTCGGCTCCGAGAGCGGCGAACCGCTCGCGGAGACGTTCGGGCGCGGCGAAGTGTCCGTCCTCGGCGAGGTTGTCCGGCCAGGCGGCGCTGCGCGCTCCGGGAATGTGGCCGGCGCGCGCGTCGACGGGGGCCGGTTCGGCTCCGGTGTAGCGGCCGTGCACGCGGGCGTCGAGGAGCAGCTGGGACGGGTCGGCGGTCGCGGACCGCACGGTCGCGGTGTCGACGACGCGGTCGGCGGGCCAGGGGCGCGGCGTCCGCGGTCGGGGCTCGGGGGTGACGGCGCCGGTCTCCAGGGCACCGGTCCACGCCTGGATGCCGCCGTCGAGGAGCGCGGCGGAGCCGCCGAGGACACGCAGCATCCAGACCAGGCGTGCGGCCATCGATCCCCCGGCGTCGTCATAGGCCACCACGGGGGTGTCATCACCGATCCCGAGGCGGCCCAGGGCA
Organism: Nocardiopsis rhodophaea; assembly: GCF_039530945.1. NCBI lineage: Bacteria > Bacillati > Actinomycetota > Actinomycetes > Streptosporangiales > Nocardiopsidaceae > Nocardiopsis > Nocardiopsis rhodophaea. Next base: position 350,957 of record NZ_BAAAPC010000002.1, on the reverse strand, counting down.
GCGGCGAAGTCCCCGGGCGTGGGCAGCGGGTGGCGTCCGCCGCCGGTGGTGGGCGGTGCGGCGAGATCGGTATCCACATCGGCGAACACCGCGCCGGGCAGATGACCGCCGAGGTAGGCGTCGCGGCCGGAGCGGCCGTCGAGGTAGAAGCGGACGTCGGCGACCCGGACGGCATCGATGTTGCGCGCCAGCCACGAGGCCGTGACGACGACGGGCAGGTGTGCCGGATCGTGCTGCTGGTGTGCCATGGCGCACAAGATATACCCGCCCGTGACGCGGTCGCGGTAGCGGATCGGCGGTGCCGTGAATCGGGGGGCGGGTTACGAGGTGGAGGCGCTTGACCGTTCGCGTCCGCGGACGTGCCGCAGCCACAGCAGTCCGAGCACGGGAAGCACCAGGGGGATGAAGAGGTAGCCGCTGCCGAAGTTCGACCAGACGGTGTCGTCGGGGAAGGCGGCGGGGTCGAGGACGCTGAACGCGCCGACGGTCACCACCCCCAGCAGCTCGATGCTGCAGGACGCGACCGCGATGCGGTGCGACGTCCGGTCGCTGCGGGCGATGCCGACCGTGGCGACGATGTAGATGACCCCGGCCAGCGCGGAGAGGAGGTAGGCCAGCGGCGCCTCCTCGAACCGGGTGAGGATCTGCACGGCGGCGCGGGCGGTGGCGGCCAGCGCGAAGACGGCGTAGACCGCGACCAGCACCCGCCCCGGACCGGACCGGCTCACGGCGATGTCAGACAAGAGAGGGGTCCCAGATCTGTTCGAGGCGGACCATCATGACCGGCAGGATCAGGCACGCGAACGCGATGACCGCCGGTCCCCAGCGCGTACGCTCCATGAGCCCCCACAGCGCGCACGCCGGGGGAATGAGCACGACCGTGGCCAGGTAGGCGACGAAGGTGGCCATCTCGGCGGGGCGCTCGCCACCCACCATCAGGACCACGGAGACCACGGCCTGGCCGAGGAGGAGCAGCCACAGCAGGCCCATGCCGATGAGGTGCCAGGTGTCCATCGACCGGTTCCGGAAGGTGGAGATCAGGGTCCACACGGCGATGGCCAGTGAAGCGATCTCAATGGTGGCGGTCAGCCCACCGATCACAGCTGCATCCGCCTCCTCCCGGTCCCCGCGCGCCCGTCCCGTTCCCACAGGTCGGGTCGGCACTTGCCAACACGACTACGACGCACTGTAGTACGTGAGGCGGGGGTAGCGGGAATCAGCTCGTCGCGCGCCCGAGCAGGCGGCGGCCTCAAGGCGGAATCTCAATGGCAGCGTCGGCCATAGTGAACATGGGCGTACGGGTTTCCGTTGCGATCACCGACCATCCACGCTGGCGTGCTACATACGCGGCACGGGCGGCCGCCAGCTCACCATGGAAGCGATCCTTCGCAAGGACATCCAGGACCCGGCCGCTCATCGCCCACCGCGTCATCGTCCGCAATGGTGATCTTCGTCGTGGCCGTGCCACAACGGCATGGCATTGGTAAGGCGAGCACAGGGTTTTCTAGGAACGGCTCGTTCTACCCAACCGGCGCCGAGCCCCCTACCGCGCACGAGAAAATCGTGTGGCGTTGGCCGGGGCCGTGAACTAGAATCCGGTTCTTCTGTGTCGGCGGCGTCCACTGCTATGCGCTGAGGATCGGAACGAACCGGCTGGCATCGGCCCCGGGGCGGGACCCACGCACCCCAATTGCCGCCGTATGTCCCGTCCGCTTCGAGCCCCGAGGTCTGCCCTCCATGAGCGTCCCCGAGCCATCCCCTGCCGTCGATCCCGAGATACAGGCCGAACGCGAACACCTCGCCGCCTCCCGTGCCGCGCTGCGCCGGATGCGGGACGACGTTCTCGCCACCGAGACCCCCACCGTCTTCGGTGACTGGGTCTCCACCCAGGTGCTCCAACAGGCCCGCGCACTGCGCGCGGAGGCGTTGGAGGACATCCCCGACACCCCCCTGTTCTTCGGCCGCCTCGACTTCGAGCCCGGCACCGTGTTCGAGGACGGTCAGGAGGGTGTGGAGGCACCAGCCTCGGACGGTGTCGATCGGCTGCACATCGGGCGCCGACACGTCCACGACGAGCACGGCCGGGCCATGGTGCTCGACTGGCGGGCGCCGATCTCCGTCGCGTTCTACCGCGCCACCCCGCAGAACCCGATGAACCTCCGAAGCCGGCGACGCTACGGGTTCGACGGCAACGCGCAGCTCACCGCGTTCGAGGACGAGTCGCTGACCGATGGCTTCCCCGAGTTCTCCCAGCTCGGCGGGGAGCTGCTCACCGCGGAGATCGAGCGCCCGCGTACCGGCCCCATGCGCGACATCGTCGCCACCATCCAGCCCGAGCAGGACGACCTGGTGCGCGCCGAGCTCGACACCACCCTGTGCGTCCAGGGCGCGCCCGGCACCGGCAAGACCGCCGTCGGTCTGCACCGCATCGCCTATCTCCTTTACACCGAGCGCAAGCGGCTGAGCCGGTCGGGCGTCGCCATCGTCGGGCCGAACCGCTCCTTCCTCTCCTACATCCGCAACGTTCTGCCCGCGCTGGGCGAGGTCGATGTCACGCAGACCACCGTGCGCGAGCTGCTGGAGACGGTGCCCGTGCGCCGCACCGACGAAGCGGACACGGCCCGGGTCAAGGGCGACGCCCGCATGGCCGAGGTGATCCGGCGCGACCTGTGGTCGCGCCTGCGCGAGCCCGACGCGACCCTGGTGGTCCAGCGCGGATCGCGCCGCTGGCGCCTCTACCCCGACGAGCTGGCCGCGCTCCTCGACGAGCTGCGCGAACGCGGCGTCAGCTACGGCTCCGGCCGGGACCTTCTGGCGCACCGCATCGCGCACACGATCCTGTCGCAGATGGAGGCGGCCGGTGAGGCGTGCGACGACCGCACCCACGACCAGGTTCGGCGCACCCCTGCGGTGAAGGCGGCGGTCACCGCCGTGTGGCCCAAAGCCGACCCGGTCAAGCTCGTCCTCGGCCTGCTCACCGACGCCGACCGGCTGGCCCGAGCCGCCGACGGCATCCTCTCGCCCGAGGAGCAGGCCGCCGTGATGCTTCCCGGCCGCCCGCGCGGGCCGAAGTCGGCGAAGTGGTCCGAAGCAGACCTCGCGCTGATCGACGAGGCGGCGGCGCTCATCGAGCGACCCGAGACCATCGGCCACCTCGTTGTGGACGAGGCCCAGGACCTCAGCCCCATGCAGTGCCGCGCGCTCGGCCGCCGCGCCGCCAGCGGGTCGGCGACCGTGCTCGGCGACATCGCCCAGGGCACCAGCCCCTCGGCCACGGGCGACTGGCCCACACTCCTGCACCATCTCGGCAAGCCGGACGCGCGGCTGGCCGTGCTCGACCGGGGATACCGCGTCCCCGCCCAGATCATCGACTTCGCGGCGCGCCTGCTCCCGGCCATCGCCCCCGGCCTCGGTGCCCCCGTCGCGGTCCGCCGCTCCCCCGGGTCGCTGCGCGTGTCACCTGCCACGGCAGCGTCCTATGGCGCCACCGTCGTCGATGCCTGCCGCGCCGCGCTCAAGGGCGAGGGGTCGGTCGGGCTGATCGCCGCCGACGCCGACATCACCGACCTGCACCGGATGCTGACCGCGGCCGGGCTCGACTCCGATGTCCTCGGCGAGACCGACGACGCGCTGGAAGCCAATCGGCTGGTGTGCGTCCCGGCCTCCCTGGCCAAGGGCCTTGAGTTCGACGCCGTCGTCACCGCCGAACCGTCCCGCATCGTCGCCGCCGAGCCGCGCGGCCTGCACCGCCTCTATGTCGTCCTCACCCGTGCGGTCAGCGCCCTGCACGTCGTGCATGCCGATCCGCTACCGGAACCCCTGCGGTAGAGGGCGCTCCGGCGCCGCGATCCGCCCGCCGTGCTCACGGGGACCGGCCCGACGTGCCGGTCTCCTCCCCACCGGCGGGCGGACGCGCCCAACCATGTCCGCCGTCCTGACTGAGACGCACAGGGGGTGGGTAATTCGCTGTTATAGACGATCCATATCTCGTCCCTTGCGTTTCGTAGGCCCTACCGCACCCCTCGGGCACACAGGCGCCGGAGGTGGACACTCGGTGCAGGAACACATCGAAATCGAGACGAAGTACGAGGTCAGCACGGACTTCGAGCTTCCGGACCTCACCGACCTGGCACCCGGCGGCATCGATTCGGCCAAGCACCGACTGGTCGCGACCTACTTCGACACCGAGGAGATGCGCCTGGCCGCACGCCGCATCACGCTGCGCCGCCGCACGGGAGGGCCGGACGCAGGTTGGCACCTCAAGATCCCCTGGGGGCCGGACGCGAAGAGGGAGTTCCACGCGCCCTTGGGAAAACACGGTCGGCGGGTCCCGGCACGGCTGGCCCGCCTCGTGGCTTCGGCATCCCGGGGCGCCCCGCTGATTCCAGCCGCTCGGATCAGCACCGACAGGACCGAGTACGCGCTGCTAAACAAGCCCGACGAGCCGCTCGTCTTGCTCGCCGACGACGCAGTCAGCGGAGAAGTCCTCGTGGGTGCTGAGGACGAGTCGGCGACGCGCTGCTGCTCGTGGCGGGAGGTCGAGATCGAACTGGCCTCCTCCGGGACCAGGAGGTTGCAGCGGCACATAGGGGAGCGGCTCGTGAGCGCCGGGGCGGCACCCTCGGAAAGCGGGTCCAAACTCCTGTTCGTGCTGGGTGATCGCGTGCCGCCACCCATCCCCCGCCCCGACGGCGGCAGCGCGGGCGATGTCGTACTCCGCTACCTGTGGGACCAGGTGGAGCGGCTGCTCGACTACGACCCTCGGGTTCGGCTGGACGAGGAGGACGCCATCCACCAGATGCGGGTGGCCACGCGCCGCATCCGCACGGTGCTCCAGGTGTTCCCGTCGATCATCGACCGGGAGGCGACCCGGCCGATCGCCGACGAGCTGCGATGGCTGGCCGGTGTGCTCGGCACCGCACGCGACCTGGAGGTGCTGCGCGCGCGGTGCGCGACTCGGCTCGCCGAGCTGCCGGAGCGGGCCGCTGGCCAGGCGATTACCGACGCTTGGCTCAGTGTGCTCGACGACCAGCGGCGCAGCGCGCACTCGCGCATCGTCCGCGAGCTGTCACGCACGCGGTACTTCTCCCTGCTCGACGAGCTCGACCGGCTGCGCGGCGACCCGCCGCTGACCGAGAAGGCGCTTCGGGAGGCACCCGCCATCCTGCGGTCCGACGTCAAGCGCGCCTGCCGCCGCATGGACGCGGCCCACGAGCGCGCCATCACCGCCCCCGACGCCGAGTCGCGCGTCACCGCCTGGCATGACGTTCGCAAGGCCGCCAAACGCACCCGCTACGCGGCCACCCTGGCTCAGCCCGTGTTGGGCACACCGGCGCGGCGCATCCGCGCATGGGCCACCGAGCTGCAGGAGATTCTGGGCGACCACCAGGACGGTGTGGCGCTGCGGACCTACCTGAACGAGAACGCGCGGCGTCTGGCCCCCGCAGGCGCGACCGGCCGCGACGCCACCCTCGTGACGCTCGGTGCCCTGGTCGGATCCGAGGTCACGACCGGGCGCGCGCTCATCGACCAGGCCGAGCGCACGTGGGAGGCCGGGCCGGAGCCGAAACAGCTGCTGGGCGGCGGGTAGGCGGGGCCGCCCCGACGTCCGCGGCGCCGCGGGCGTCGGCGCTACAGCCGCTCACGTTCCGGGAGCCGGGTCATGCGGCGCCGGACTCGCCCACCCCGGCGACCTCGGCGTCGGGGCCGCTGTCGCTCGCCGCGCCGAAGGCGTCGGCGTCCCGGCGGCGGGCGGCCCGGTGGGCGATCGTGCCGCGCCGATCAGCGGGGACGACAAGCGGGGTCTGTGTCTCGGGGTCCGGGACCACCCGGACCGGAAGCCCGAAGACCTCCTCCACCAGGTCGGCCGTGATGATCTCGGCGGGGTCGCCTTCGGCCACCACCTGGCCGTCTTTCATGGCGATGAGGTGGGTGGCGTACCGGCAGGCGTGGTTGAGGTCGTGCAGCACCGCGACCAGCGTGTAGTCGCGCTCGTGATGCAGCTCCGCGCACAGGTCCAGCACGTCCATCTGGTGCGCGATGTCCAGGTAGGTGGTGGGCTCGTCGAGCAGGAGGAGGGGGGTCTGCTGGGCCAGCACCATGGCGAGCCAGACGCGCTGGCGCTGGCCGCCGGACAGTTCGTCGACCATGCGGTCGGCCAGTTCGGCGACGCCCGTCGACTCCATCGCCTCGCTGATGATCCGCTCGTCGGCGCGCGACCACTGCTTGAGGAACTTCTGGTGGGGGTAGCGACCGCGCGCCACCAGGTCGGCGACGGTGATGCCGTCCGGCGCGATCGACGACTGCGGCAGCAGGCCGAGTCGGCGCGCGACCTCCTTGGAGGGGTAGGCGCTGATCAGCTGACCGTCGAGGTGAACGGCGCCTGACACCGGCTTCAGCATCCGCGACAGCGCACGCAGGAGCGTCGACTTACCGCAGGCGTTGGGCCCGACGATCACGGTGAAGGAGGAGTCCGGGATGGTGATCCCCAGATCCCGGGAGATGACGCTCTGGTCGTAGGCGAGCGTCAGGTTCTCTCCCCACAACCGGGACGGTTGGGACATCGTCTCTCCTTGGCGAGGTCGTTTCGGGTCACGGATGTCACGGATGTCAGGCACGTCCGGTCCGCCATTCACGGTAGAGCAACCCGACGAGGTAGCCGCAGCCGATCACGGCGGTGAGGATGCCGACGTGCAACTCGCCGCTGGGAAGCACGACCCTGCCCAGAGTGTCCGCCGAGGTCAGCAAGATCGCCGCGAGCAGGGCCGAATACGGGAGAACCCAACGCTGGTCAGGACCGACGATGGCGCGGGCGGCATGCGGCACGATGAGCCCAACGAACCAGATCGGCCCGGCGGTAGCGGTCGCGGCACCGCACAGCAGCACGATGCTCAGGGCGGAGACGGCGCGGGCAAGGCCGATCCGGTCGCCGAAGGCGGCAGCGAGGTCGTCACTGAGCGCGATGGCGTTCAGGGCGGGGCCAAGCAGGAGGGCGGTGACCAGCCCGATGGCCAGGAATGGCCAGACCTTCATGAGGACGTCCAGATCGCGTCCGGCAAACGTACCGACCTGCCAGAAGCGCATGCGGTCGAAGGTGGAGGAGCCCAGCGCGATCACGCTGTAGATCAGCCCCTGTAAGAGGGCGGCGACGGCGGCGCCAATCAGTGCGAGCCGGGCGGGGGGCGCGCCGCTGGGCCCACGCGAGCCGAGCGCGTACACGAGGAAGGCGGTGATCCCGGCGCCCGCGAAAGCGAACCACACGTACTCGTCGCGGGAGGCCAGGCCGAAGCCCGCGATCGCGACCACTACGGCGGCCGCAGCGCCCTGGTTGACTCCAAGAATGCCGGGGTCGGCCAGGGGGTTGCGCGTCAATGCCTGCATGAGCGCGCCAGCGACCCCGAGCGCCGCACCGACGAGCACACCGAGGATGGCTCTGGGGAAACGTAGTTCGTAGATGACGCTGTGCCCGTAGGAGCCTTCGGGGCCCCACAGCGCGTGCCAGACGGCAGCGAGCGGAATCGGCTCGGCGCCGATGGCGATGCTCAGCACCACGCACAGAGCCAGGACACCCAGCGCGGTCAGAATCCCGGCCACCCGCATGGCATGCGTCCGACCATGTACCCGGGTCCGGAGGTCCAGCGCGCTCGCGGTGAGTGAGAAGTCCTCAACATGGCCGGAGTTGCCTGCAGCAGCGGTAAAGGTGCGATCCAGGCTCATCGCACCCCATCCAGGGGGCCGGGCACAGGCCACCACGCCCGCTGGGACACCGCACCCCTCCGACCACGCAGTCTCATCACAACTTAGTAGAGGCTAACCTATGTTCATTTTCGAGGGAACCCGGACAGCAGGCGGGAAGCGGCTCCGCAGACCAACCGCCGCATGCCGAAGCGACGCGGGGGTACCGAGGTACGAGGAATGACAGCGCAGGCGTCGAGAATCAGCTCTACGTACCTGATCGAAGACCAGGGGAATACGCTGGGGATCGCGGACAGACAACGACCGCAACGGACGCGCTTAAGGTCGCGAGAGGATAACGAGCCGGGTTAGTGCAGGTCGATTGCTGAAAGCTCCGCGCACGCGGAGATGGACCGCTGGAAGAAACCGGGCTGCTGGAGCTGTCCAAGAAAGCTCCGCGCACGCGGAGATTCCACGGCTGCGCGGCGAGCGCAGGTCACGTCCTGGGCGAATCCTCTGGTTCGAGGGCAGCGAGCTCTGGTGGGTCGAAGGCACGCACGGGGGGCGGGGTGGCCTCGTACTTCTTTACCTCGACCAGGATGTGCTGGGCTGTCGTCCCCTGACTCAAGGCGGACGTGCCGATGTCGCGCGCCAGCACGTTCGGGTTGCCGTGGACGCAGGTGGCCACTCCGGGAGCTGACGGGTCGTACCAGGCGCCGGTCGACAGCTGAACCACGCCCCGGCGCAGTTCCTCGCTGATCTCGACCCCGGCGAGGCAGCTACCGATGTCGTTGACGACCTTCACGACATCCCCGCTCCGCAGCCCACGCTCGGCCGCGTCATCCGGGTGAACCCGGAGAGGGGCGCGGTCGGTGATCTTCTGGGATCTGCTGTGGGCTCCCATGTCCTGCTGGCTGTGCAGGCGTCCGCTCGGCTGGTTGGCGATCATCAGGAGCGGCCAGCGCTGGGCCCGCTGGGTACCGAAACGCTCTTCCGAGGGCAGCCACACCGGGTGGCCGGGGCAGTCCGCGTACTCGAAGGACTCGATCATCTCCGAGAAGAGCTCGATGCGCCCGCTCGGGGTGTGCAGCGGGTGGGCGTCGGGATCGGTGCGGAAGTCACCGAAGGTCGTCTCGTCGCCGACACGCCCGGGGATGTCGATGCTGCCAGCGGCCCAAAAAGCGTCGAAGTCCGGCACGTCCTCCGGCTGCCGTTCGCGCCACTGCTCGTAGATGTACCGCAGCCACTCCCCCGAGGTGCGGCCCTCGGTGAACTCCTGCTCGGCGCCCAGACGTCGGGCGAGTGCCGCGTAGATGTCGTACTCGTCGCGTGCTTCGCCGTGGGGCGGCACCGCTTGCGGCATTGCGCGCAGGCGCAGGTCGCCGCGTCCGGCGGTGAGGTCGTCGCGTTCGAGCGTGGTCGTGGACGGCAGCACGATGTCGGCGTGCCTGGCCGTCGCGGTCCAGTGGGTCTCAACCACGACGACGGTGTCGGGACGCCCGAACGCCCGCGTCAGGCGGGCGAGGTTCTGATGGTGGTGGAAGGGGTTCCCGCCGGACCACACCACCATGCGGATGTCGGGGTAGGTGCGGCGCTCGCCGTCGAAGTCGTAGCTCTCCCCCGGGTGCAGCAGCATGTCGGCGACGCGCGCGACCGGGATGAACGAGTCGATCGGGTTGGCGCCCTGAGGCATCCGGGGGAGGCCGCCGGGCGTGGCGCCGCCGCCGTGGCGGCCGGTCGAGCCGTAGCCGGTGGCGAAGCCGCCGCCGGGCAGGCCGATCTGGCCGAGGCAGGCCGCCAGCGCGATTCCGGCCCACAGCGGCTGCTCGCCGTACCGGGCCCGCTGTACCGACCACCCCACGTTGATCAGGGTCCGGCCGGACGCCATCCGCCGGGCCAGGTCGCGCAGCGTGCCCGCCGACAGCTCACACAGGTCCGCCGCCCATTCCGGGCTCTTGGCGACGCCGTCGGTCTCCCCCATTACGTACCGCCGCAGCACGTGGGCACCCACCGTGTAGCGGTCCAGGAAAGCCAGGTCCGCCAAGCCCTCGTCGAACAGCACATACATCAGCGCGAGCATGATCGCGGTGTCGGTGCCCGGGGCCGCCGGGAGCCACTCGGCGCCGATGTCGGCGAGGGTGTCGTCGCGCAGCGGGCTGATCGACACCGTGCGCACCCCCGCCTCACTCGCGGAGCGCATGTCCGGCTCGGCCGTGTTGATGGCGCGACCGCCCGAGGAGGTCCAGGTGTTGGAGATCCGCAGTCCGCCGAACGTGACGATGAGGTCGGTGTGCTTGGCGATGGCTTCCCACGTGGCCGGTCGCTCCAGCAGATCGTGTGCTCCCCGCGCGCCGACCACGTGGGGGACCAGCACCTCCACGGCAGCGTGGCTGTAAGTGTTCTTGGAGCGCGTGTACCCGCCGATCAGCTTCAGGAAGCGGTGCAGCTGGCTCTGGGAGTGGTGCAGCCGACCAGCGCTCGCCCACCCATACGACCCGCCGTAGATCGCGGCGTTGCCGAACGCCGTGCGGACCCGGTCGAACTCGCCCGCGAGCAGGTCGAGCACGGTCTCCCAGTCCACGGCCACGTACTCGTCGTCGGGGGCGCCGCGCCGGTCGTCCGGCCCGGGACCATTGCGGAGCCAGCGCCGACGCACCGCGGGGCGGGCGACGCGGCTCGGGTGGTGCTGCGCCTCGGGGGTGTTCTCGATGATCGGGGACGGAGCGGGGTCGGCCGGGTCCGGGCGGACGCCCACGACGCGGTCGCCGTCCACCAGTACCTGGTAGGTCCCCCAGTGTGCGCTGGCCGGATAGACCTTCAGATCACGGTCCACGTGGACACTCCTTCCGCCCCTGCCCGCGGCACGCTTTCGCACTTTCGCGCCGAAACGCACTCTATGCGCCGTTCTTCGCCACACGCACGGCGGCGAGCCCCGAACCCACCGCACGGTTTGCGAGGATGGTTCGCGCGGAGCCCGTCGATTCTCAGGAGTGGTACATGGGTGCGGTGGCGTCGAGTTCACGCCGATCGGTTCTCGCGGTGCCGGGGTCCAGCCCGCGGTTCATCGAGAAGGCGCGCGGGCTGGACGTGGACGCGTTCTTCCTCGATCTGGAGGACGCCGTCGCCCCGCTGGAGAAGGAGCGCGCGCGGGAGAACGTCGTCGCGGCGCTGCGCGAGGGCGGCTGGGGCGGCAGGATCCGCACGGTCCGCGTCAACGACCTCGGGAGCCCCTGGACCTATCGCGATGTGATCGCAGTCGTGGAGGGCGCCGGAGCCGAACTCGACTGCCTGGTACTGCCCAAGGTCACCGGCCCCGAGCAGGTGTCCTGGCTGGACCTCCTGCTCACGCAGATCGAGCGCGCCGTGGGCCTGCCCCTCGGGCGGATCGGCATCGAGGCGCAGATCGAGGACGCCCGCGGGCTCCAGTCGATCGGCGCCATCGCGGCCGCGTCGCCCCGCTTGGAGACGCTGGTCTACGGTCCGGCCGACTTCATGGCGTCGATGAACATGAAGACGCTCGTGGTCGGCGAGCAGCCGCCCGGATACGACGTCGGGGACGCCTACCACTACGTGCTGATGCGCATTCTGACGGCGGCGCGCGCCCACGGCCTGCAGGCGATCGACGGGCCCTACCTGCAGATCCGTGATGTGGAGGCGTTCCGCCGCTCCGCCGGCCGCACGGCCGCCCTCGGCTTCGACGGCAAGTGGGTGCTGCATCCGTCGCAGGTCGCCGCGGCCAACGAGGCCTACGCCCCGACCCAGGAGGATTACGACCGCGCCGAGCTGATCCTAGACGCCTACGAACACGCCACCACGGTGGAGCGCCGCGGCGCGGTGATGCTCGGCGACGAGATGTTGGACGAGGCGTCGCGGAAGATGGCCCTGGTCGTGGCGGCCAAGGGGCGTGCCGCGGGGCTCACGCAGACGAAGCGGTTCGAGCCGGAAAGCTGAACTGGGCTCGCGGCCGGTGGCTACGGGCCGGAGGGGTGCTTGGACCTTGGGGGTGGCATTGCCACCCCTTTCTTCGTCCGACGGCCCGGCGTAGATTGGTTGCCTGAGTCAATCAATCCGTTGAGGAAGTCATGGATACCCAGCGCTCCACCGACATTCCACTGGACGACATCACGCAGATCCGGGGGTTCAATCGACTCGTCACCCGACGCCTCGGGCTGCTCCGCCCGGGGCTGCTCGACTCACCCTGGTCGCTGACCGAGGCGAGGATCCTCTACGAGCTGCGGAACCGCGACCGCACCGAGGCCGTCGACCTGCGACGCTCCCTCGACATGGACGCCGGGCAACTCAGCCGCGTGCTCACGCGGATGGAGAACAACGGCTTGATCACCCGCTCCCCGTCCCCTGAGGACGGCCGACGCCAGGTGATCGAGCTGAGCGGCAAGGGCGCCGATGCTGCCGCGATGCTCGACGACCGCTCCAACGAGCAGATCCGCGAGCTCGTCGGGCATCTGACCCCGGCCGACCGGCGCCGCCTCCTCTCCGCTATGGCCACCGTCCGCCACCTGTTCGGCGAGCCCGCCGCCGACCGCCCGTCGACGGTGGTCATGCGCCCGCTGCGCCCGGGCGACCTGGGGTGGGTGATCGAGCGCAACGGCGCGCTGTACGCGGAGGAGCACGGTTGGGACCAGACCTATGAGGCGCTCGTCGCCAAAGTCGCCGCGGAGTACGGCCAGGAGCACGACCCGCGCCGGGAGAACGCGTGGGTCGCGGAGATCAACGGGGAGCGCGTGGGCGCCATCTTCTGCGTCCGCGAGGACGACACCACGGCCCGGCTGCGGCTGCTCTTCGTGGAGCCGTCGGCGCGCGGGCACGGCGTCGGCGGCCACCTCATCGACACGTGCGTCTCATTCGCCCGCTCCGCGGGGTACAAGCGGATGGTCCTGTGGACGGTATCCGTCCTCGCCCCCGCGCGCCGCATCTACCAGCGCGCCGGGTTCCGACTGGTGAAGTCCGAGCCGGGACGCATGTTCGGCCATGACCTCGTCGGTCAGACCTGGGATCTGGACCTCGCCTGAGCGCCTTCCTCCGTTGATCTCGGCGAAGGCGCGACCGGAAACGGGATCCGGCCCCGCTGGTTCGCGGGGCCGGACCGGGGGTGGGGATGATGGCGGGGAACGCTGGTGGGGCGCGACGGGGGCGAGGTCGCGGGGGCGTACCGGCCGCCTCAGCCGCCGTTAGCTGCGGTAGTGGAGAATCCCCCAGGTCAGCGAGCCGGACTTGCCGCCTTCGACCCAGTTGCGCAGACCGGTCTTCATCCGGTCGAGGTACTCCTCGCTGATCTTTCCGGTCAGCTCGGGTTCACGCAGCTCGGTCTCGGCGAGCACCCGCGCGTAGTGGACGGGCAGGTGGCTGGCGAGGTCATCGAACTCCACCTTGCGGAGCCCGAGTCGGCTCGCCTCACGGTCGTAGAAGCCCGGCGTGCCCATGGTGTCCAGGTGCAGCCGCTCCAGGATGGGCTGCAGCACCTCGGCAGAGGCGTCGTCGGTGGCCATGGGGTCGGTGAAGACCAGGTGGCCGCCGCCGTGCAGCACCCGCGCCACCTCCTCCAGCACGAGCGTCCGGTCGCCGCTGTGCAGGAAGGCGTCCTGCGACCAGACGACATCGAACGAGTTGTCCTGGAAGGGGATCTCTTCGAACGAGCCGTCGACGACCTCGATCAGGTGGTCGAGCCCGGCCTCGCGGTTCATGACCCGGTTGCGCTCGTTCTCGACCTCGCTGAGGTTGAGACAGGTGACCTTGCAGCCGAACGTCCGGGCCAGGTAGCGGGCGGAGCCGCCGTATCCGGCGCCGACGTCGATCACCCGCGTACGGGGGGTGATGTCCGTCTTCGCGGCCATGCGCTCCACCGTGAGGCGACTCGCCTCGGCGATGTCCTGCTCCGGGGAGTCATAGAGGCCGACGTGGATATCGGTGCCGCCCCAGATGGTGTGGTAGAAGGTGTCCGCGTCGCTGGAGTTGTAGTAGTCGCGCGCGGTCTGGACGGCGGCGGAGTAGCCGTCGGCGCGGCGGTCGTCCTCGTAGTAGGCCTTCTCGGCGATGTGGATGAAGAAGTCCGGGTCTTCACCCTGGTGGGTCTCCTGGAAGTCCCCATAGGTGTCGATGCGCTGGAAGCCCACCTCGCGCATGAGCCGCCGCGTGTAGTTCTTGCGCAGCGGGAACATGTTGAGGTGGTATTCGGACCGGTCGGGGAACCGGTAGACGAACCGGGCCAGGCCCTCGTCGACGTACTCCGGTTCGGCGGAGACCTCTTCACCGCAGTAGTAGTAGGTGTGCTTGTTACCGTACTTGCCGTCGAGCAGTGCGTCGTAATTGCGCTGGTCGATGATGAGCACACCGTCGTGCTTGAGCATGGCGTAGAACTCGGCCAGCGCCTTTCGCCGGTCGCGTTCGGAGAACAGGTGGGTGAAGGAGTTCCCCAGGCAGATGATGGCGTCGTAGGTACCGTGGACGCTCCGGTTGAGCCAGCGCCAGTCAGCCTGCACGACGCGCAGGATGTGGCCGCCGAAGTCCAGCCCGTTGGCGAACGCCTTGGCCAGCATCTCTGGGCTTCCGTCCGCACTGACGGTGTCGAAACCCTCCTCCACCAGTCGCACCGAGTGGAACCCGGTGCCGGTGGCGACATCGAGCACGTTGCGGACGCCACGCTCCTTGAGCTGGTCGATGAAGAAGCGCCCTTCGCTAGCGTACCGGCGCTTCCAGTCGATGAGCTCGTCCCACTTCTCGACGAAGCCGGTGACGTATTCCGCTTTGTAGTGGTCGGTGTCGCGTACAGCGAGCGGGTCATCCCCAAAACGCTGCTGATCCATGCCTTTGATGTCGACTCCTCACACTCGAAACACCATCCCGCACGACGCCATACGGCGCCAAGGGCGAGACTCCGCGTTCTTCCATTGAAAAACACGACCCACGCGAGAATTCAAGTACCCCATACAAAATCTTAACAACTTCGCAGGTCAGCGGGGATGAATTCACCCTGCGCACACAACCCGTCGCAGGCGTACGTACGTTCGCCCCGCAAAACAATGTTCCGCTATAGGACAACACGAATCGGAAGACGCAACAGATTGCCGATAACCAATGGAGAATTAATCAGCGGGTGACAGAGAATTCACGGGAACGCGCGTCCCACCCGGCGCTGGCCAACGGCGGTCGCCGACGTCGGGCGGCGGAAGTCGGAGCGCGGGAACGGGTGCGGACCCGGCGTCCGTGGCGTAGGGTGGCGAGCGGTGCCGCACTCCAGCCCGCCGCCCTGCTGGATAATGCGGAACATGGCCATCACCGGACGCGGATCGTACGAGATCGCCGGCAGCGTCGAGCAGGCGATCATCGAAGGTGACCTGCCATCGGGGACGGCTCTTCCTTCGATCCGCGACCTCGCCAGCGAGCTGGGGGTCAACCCCAACACCGTCGCCTCCGCCTACCGGCTGCTGCGGGACCGCGGGCTCGTCGAGACCGGCGGTCGGCGCGGCACCCGCGTCCGCGCCCGCCCCGCCAGCCTTCCACGCGACACCGAGGCCGCCGCCTCTCCGGACACCCGGGACGCCGGGAGCGGCAACCCCGATCCCCGGCTGCTCCCCGACCTCGGCGCCGCCCTTGCCGCCGTGGCGGCACGGCGCTCCGGCCGCCACCCGCTCTACGGCGATCCGCCGATCCTCCCGGAGATGCGAGACGAGGCGCGGGCCATCCTCGAAGCCGATGGCGTTCCCTGCTCCGCGCTGACCCTGACCTCGGGTGCCCTCGACGGTATCGACCGGGTGCTGCGCTCCTCGCTGCGGCCCGGCGACACTGTCGCCCTGGAGGATCCGGGCTGGCCCAGCGAATACGACCTCGCCGCGGGCCTTGGGCTGAAGCGGGTGCCGATGCGGATGGATGATGAGGGGCCGCTGCCCGACGATCTGAACGCGGCCCTGCGCGGCGGGGCGCGGGCCGTCATCGTGACCAACCGGGCGCAGAACCCGACCGGCGCGGCGATCAGCGCCGAGCGAGCCGCCTGCCTGCGCGCCCTCCTCGCCGATCACCCCCAGGTGCTGACGGTCGAGGACGACCACGGGTTCGCGTTCGTCGATCTGCCCTTCCAACGCATCGGCGGCGCTACCGAAAGATGGACCCTGGTCCGGTCGGTCGCCAAGGGGTACGGTCCGGACCTGCGGCTGGCCATGGTCACCGGCGACCCCGTCACCGTCGACCGGGTCCGCGCCCAGCAGCAGTCCGGGCACGGCTGGGTGAGCCAGGTCCTCCAGGAGGCCTTTGTCGAGCTGCGGCGGCGCGCCGAAGTCTCGGCGGAGCAGGCGGGGCGGTCCTACGGCGAGCGGCGTGCGGGGCTCATCAGGGAGCTGGAGCGCCACGGCCTGCGCGGGCGCGGGAGGTCGGGGGTCAACGTGTGGGTGGAGGTTCCCGACGAGGCCCGAGCGGTCGCCGGGCTGCTGGCACGCCGGTGGTCCTGCACACCAGGGCGCCGTTTTCGGCTCGACTCGCCGCCGGGCATCCGGGTGACCATATCTGCCCTGGACACGCAGGATATGGCGACATTAGCGGCCGACATCGCCGCGGCCGTCCGTCCCGGGGGACCCGCCGTCTGAACCGCGGTCTCCCCTACCCCGCGCCCGGTTCCGTCCACCACCGCCCGCGCCGCCCGCCGCCCCGCCGACGCGGCTCCCGACTCCTCCGCCGCGCGGGACGGGCGATTATGGCCATAGGTGTCCGGGTATGGGTGCCATGACCGTATTCGGCGCCGTATCAGGGGGGACCGGCATGAGCGAATATGGGAACGATCGGCGTATCAACGTCACCCGGCTGTGGTCGGGCGGACTGGCCACGGCCGTGGTCGCCGGGCTGCTCATACTGGTGGGGACGCTCGTCGCACGCGGGGTGCTGCAGATCCCGGTGCTCGCCCCTGAGGAAGCCGGATACTTCGGCGACGCCGGTACCGGCGTCTACGCGGCCATGGCGGCCGCGGCCGCGCTGATCGCCACCGCCCTGCTGCACCTGCTTCTGCTCAGCGCCCCTCGGCCGATGACGTTCTTCGGCTGGATCGTCGGGCTGGCAACGATCGTCGCCGCGGTCAGCCCGTTCACCCAGAGCGCGTCCCTGGCCAGCCAGATCGCCACGGGCGTCATCAACGCCGTCACCGGTATCGCGATCATCTCGCTGCTCACCAGCGTCGGGGGGAGCTCCGTGCGCCCCAACCGCGGCACACGGCGCACCCACCGCGAGGACGGGACCGTGCCCGGGACGGGGTACAGCAGCGGCTACCGCGATGCGACCGAACGGCCGACCCGGCCCTACGGCGGGCGGCACCGCGATCACGAGCCGGATGCCGACACCCGCATCGAACGCGACTGACCCCGCACCACGCCAGGGCTGATACACAACCGCAGCACACTCCACGGGCCACCGTGATGTGGCCGCAAGGAATCCGCGTGAAAACCACGGGACGCTCATACGCGTCCTCTGCGTGAGCCGAATTCAAGGCCGCGGACCCGAGGAGATTGAAGATGCGGAAGAAACTGACCGCCGTTGCCCTGATAGCCATGGTCGGGGCCCCGGCTGTCGCCATGCTTATGGAACGTCCGAACTTCGGGCCCGAAGCTGCCAAAGCCGCGCAGAACGCACGTATCGCGGTCTCCCCCGCCACAGCCTCGGTGGGAGGCGAACAGCCGGTGAAGGCGCAGAACACCGTATCGAAGGGGAAACCCACCGTGTTCGTCACCATCGACCCGGCCAAGGCCTACCAGGAGATCGTCCGACTGAGGGAGACGGGCTGGATGAACCCCAACAGAATCGAGTACGCCGACGACCCGGTCGTCAGCCTGCTTCAGTTCAAGTATTGGCTGGACAAGGGGTACATCGCCAAGGACGGCAGCTGGAGCGAGAAAGGGGTGCAGGAAGAGGGCTGGATGGACACCGGCTACAAGAACGGCACGGCCTACAAGAAATACATGGGTGACCAGGCCTGAGGCCTGAACACTAAGATCCCATGAACCGCTATCCCGGGGGCGCGTCCGATGTCATTGGGGGACGGGACACGACCCCGGCGTCGTTACCCCAGAACATCGGAAAAGCCGACACGGCCGCCCAAGCACACCGAGGACGGGGAAGCCCGAGGGCGGCGCTCGACGACGCCCTGACGTGGGAGCTCCGCCCCCTTCAAGCGGGGGCTGAACCACGCGACGCGGTTCGGCCATCCCCTCGAACGCCATGTGGGCGGTTATCGGCCCGCGCCGTGAATCGGTGCCCGTGGGGCTGGCGGCGTCAGGCGTCGTAATCGACGACCACGTTCTCGGTGAGGGGGCGGGACTGGCAGGTGAGGACGTACCCGTCGGCGAGTTCGTCGGGTTCGAGGGCGTAGTTGCGGGCCATGTCGACCTCGCCCTCCCGGAGTTTGGCGCGGCAGGTCCCGCAGACTCCGCCGCGGCAGGCGTAGGGCGCGTCGTCGCGGACGCGCAGGGCGGCGGCCAGGACGGTTTCGGCGTCGGGGTCGACGTCGACCGTGGTGGTGCGCCCATCGAGCGTGAAGCGGACGTGGCTGGTGGCGGCGGCAGCTCCGCCGCCCTCGGTGTGGCGGCGGCGCGGCAGCGGCTGCTCGTCCTCGGCGTGGAAGAGTTCGTAGTGCACGCGGTCCCCGCGGATCCCGCGTGCGCGCAGGCCGTCGCGGACCAGGCGGACGAGTTCGGCCGGGCCGCACAGGTACCAGTGATCGACCTCGTCGGGCGCGATGAGGCGGGTGAACAGCAGGTCGAGTTTGTCGGCGTCGAGGCGTCCGCTGCTGAGCGGCGACTCGCCCACCTCCCGGCTGAGCACGTTGACCAGCTGGAACCGCTGGGGGTAGCGGTCCTTGACGTCCTGCAGCTCCTCCAGGAACATCACGTCGCGCGCGGTGCGGTTGGCGTAGACGAGGGTGAACGTGCTCGACGGCTCGGCGGCCAGGGTCGTCGTGATGATCGAGAGCACCGGCGTGATCCCGCTGCCCGCGGCGACGGCCGCGTGGACGCGGGCCCGGCCGGGGGTGAGCGGGACGTGGAAGCCTCCCATCGGGTGCATGACGTCGAGGACGTCGCCGGGGCGCAGCCGTTCGTTGGCGTAGGCGGAGAAGGAGCCGTCCTCCAGCCGCTTGACGGCGATCCGCAGCGGGCCGTCGGGGGCGGGAGAGCAGATGGAATAGTTGCGGCGCAGCTCCCGGCCGTCGATTTCGCAGCGGATGGTGAGGTGCTGCCCCTGGACGAAGCGGAACTCCTCGGCCAGCTCTTCGGGGACATCGAAGGTGATGGCCACCGCGTCGTCGGTGAGCCGGTCGACCGCCGCCACGGTCAGCGGGTGGAACACGCCGCGGGTGCGCGCGGCCGCCGGGCGCTCACTGACTTCTGTGTTCATGGCTCCCCTGGTGCTCGATGGACGTGCCGAAAGGCGTTCGGGCCGGCCGGTCAGAGGGGTTTGACGCGGTCGAAGGGTTCCTTGCAGGCGGCGCAGACGTAGAGCGCCTTGCACGCGGTGGCACCGAACCTGCTCACCTCGCGGGTGTCGGTCGCGCCGCAGTGGGGGCAGCGGACGGACAACGGGACGAAGGTGGCGTTCGGCCGCTGGGCGCGCTGCGGCGGGGGTGCGATGCCGTGCTCGGCGAGCTTGCGCCGCCCCTCCGCGGTGATCCAGTCGGTGGACCAGGGCGGGGTGAGCACCGTCCGCACGGTGACGTCGGTGTGGCCGTGCTCGGCCAGGCGGGCGCGGATGTCGTCGCGGATCGTGTCCATGGCCGGGCACCCCGAGTAGGTCGGGGTGATGGTCACCGTGACGGCCCCGGCGCCGTCGACGCTGACGTCGCGGAGGATGCCGAGGTCCGCCAGGTCGACCATGGGCATCTCCGGGTCGGGGACGGATCCGACCAGGCGGGTGATGCCCGCGGCGTCGCCGCCGGCGCGGTCGGAGCGCTCGGCATCCTCGTTCGTCCCGGCGGGGGCGGACGGTGCCGCCCGCCGGGACCGCTCTGTCTCCCGGGACATCACCACGTCGCCCCCGGGTGTGAACGGTGCAGGTGCTGCATTTCGGCGATCAGGTAGCCGAAGGTCTCGGTGTGCACGCCCTGGCGGCCGCCCAGCCCGGCCAGGCCGGTGAGGGGCGGTGTGTCCGGGCGGTCCAGCCCGGCCTCGGCGAGGACGCCGTCGATGTAGGTGTCCCAGGCCGGCCGCAGCGACGCCGGGTCGGTCCCGGTGCCGGCCGCGGCGACGGTGCGCGTCACGTCGTCCGAGGCGAACACCTCATCGACGTAGGGCCAGAACGCCTTCAGCGCCGCCGCCATGCGCGCGTTGCTCTCGTCGGTGCCGTCACCCAACCGCACGGTCCACAGCGCGGCGTGGTCTCGGTGGTAGTCGAGCTCCTTGACCGCCTTGGCGGCGACACCCGCGAGGGTCTCGTCGGCGGAGTCGACCAGCGTCCCGTAGAGCTCGTAGGCGTAGGCGGAGAACAGCAGCTGCCGGGCGATGGTGTGCGCGAAGTCGGTGTTGGGCAGCTCGACCAGGCGGCAGTTCACGAACTGGTTCTCATCGCGCATGTAGGCGAGGTCGTCCTCGGTCCGCAGCACGCCGGTCAGTTGCTCCTCGGCGCGCCCGGCGTAGGTCAGCAGCGCACGGGCCTGGCCGAGCAGGTCGAGGGAGATGTTGGCGAGGGCGACGTCCTCCTCCAGCTGCGGCGCGCTGGACACGAGCTCGGCGAGCCGGTGGCTGGCGATGAGCGCGTCGTCGCCCAGCCGCAGCACGTAGGCGACCAGCGCGGTGTCGGCCGCGGGCGCGTTGACGGTGCCGTTGGGCTCGCTCACAGGTGCTCCACCCCCTCGGGGACCTCGTAGAACGTCGGGTGCCGGTAGACCTTGTCCTCGGCCGGGTCGAAGAAGGCGCCCTTGTCCTCCGGCGCCGAGGCGGTGATCGCGGCGGCCGGGACCACCCACACGCTCACCCCCTCCTGGCGGCGGGTGTAGAGGTCGCGCGCGTTGTACAGGGCGTGCTCGGCGTCGGCGGCGTGCAGGCTTCCGACGTGCACGTGGGACATGCCGCGCCGGGCCCGGACGAACACCTCCCACAGCGGCCACTCGCCTCTCCGGCCGCCGCGTCCGTCATCGTTGGGGCTCACGCCGTTTCGCTCCCTTCCGTTCACCGCTCCGGCCTGACCGCTCACGCGGCCTCCCGCTGCGCCCGCGCGGCACGCTTGGCCGCGTGGGCGCGGGCCGCCTCGCGGACCCAGGCGCCGCTGTCGTGGGCGGCGCGCCGGTGAGCCAGGCGCTGCCGGTTGCACGGCCCGTTGCCCTTGAGGACCTGTGTGAACTCCTCCCAGTCGATGGGGCCGTAGTCGTAGTGCCCGCGTTCGGGGTTCCATCGCAGGTCGGGGTCGGGCAGGGTGAGCCCGAGCGCGTCGGCCTGCGGCGCGATGATGTCGACGAACTTCTGCCGCAGCTCGTCGTTGGAGAACCGCTTGATCTTCCAGGCCATGGACTGCGCGCTGTGCGGCGACTCGGCGTCGGGCGGGCCGAACATCATCAGCGACGGCCAGTACCACCGGTTCACGGCGTCCTGCGCCATGGCCCGCTGCGCGTCGGTGCCGCGCGCGAGGACGTAGAGGCTCTCGAAGCCCTGGCGCTGGTGGAAGCTCTCCTCCTTGCAGATGCGCACCATGGCGCGGGCGTAGGGGCCGTAGGAGCAGCGGCACAGCGGCACCTGGTTGGTGATGGCCGCACCATCCACGAGCCAGCCGATGGCGCCGACGTCGGCCCAGGTCAGCGTGGGGTAGTTGAAGATCGACGAGTACCGCTGCCGGCCCTGGTGGAGCAGGTCGAGCAGGTCGGTGCGGTCGACGCCCAGGGATTCGGCGGCGCTGTAGAGGTAGAGGCCGTGCCCGGCCTCGTCCTGGACCTTGGCGATGAGGACTGCCTTGCGCTTGAGGCTGGGGGCCCGGGTGATCCAGTTTCCCTCTGGCTGCATGCCGATGATTTCGGAGTGCGCGTGCTGCGCGATCTGCCGGACCAGGGTCTTGCGGTAGTCGTCGGGCATGTGGTCGCGCGGTTCGATCCGCTCGTCGGCGGCGATTATCGCGTCGAAGCGCTCGCGCCCGGCATCCGACGCCGTGTCCGGTGCGCTGTCGGTCGCGGTCATGTGGTGTCCTCCCGCCCGCCCTTCCCGGGCGGCCGCCATTACCTACCGAACGTTCAGTTAGAAAATACTGCGAGGGAGAAGGCGGGGTCAATGGCCCCGCCTTCCCCACGCCTCCGACGCGCTGGGCTCAACCACCCCGACGGGGGTGATCGGCCCGCACGGGTGCCGGATCGGTCACGCGTGGCGCCGCGACTGCACGAAGCTGAACCGCCCGGACACGTACGCCGGGTCGGTCAGCGACGACGTCGCGGCCGGGTTGGCGCCGCTGCCGTGGTAGTCGCTGAAGGCCGCGGACTGGTTCACGAAGACCTGGCCCGTCAGGTTGGCCGACATGTTGACACCGGCCTCCAGCGCGGCCTTCTCCGCCGCGTCCAGCACGTCCTCGCCGGTGGCGTACACCGCGGCGGTGAGGGCTCCGCGTTCGGTGATGGTCTCGCGCATCAGCCGCAGCGCGTCATCCGTGTCCTCCGCGGTGACCAGGAACGAGATCGGCCCGAAGTGCTCGCGCCCGTACACGTCGCGCCGGTCGCCGTCGAGCTTGACGATGACGGGCGTGCGCACGGTCGCGTCGGCGAATTCGGGGTGGGCGATGTCCGAGGACTCCAGGACGGCCTCACCGAGCTTGCCCGCCTCCTCGATGCGGCGCAGTACCCCGTCGTTGGCGATGGCGCCCAGGATGCCGGTGGCCCGCGTCTCGTCCCCCAGCAGCCCGGACACCGACGCCGCGAGGTCGGCGCCCACCTCCTCGGCGCTCTTGTGCCCCTCGTCGGTCTCGATACCGCCGCGCGGCACGAAGATGTTCTGCGGCGTGGTGCACATCTGCCCGCTGTACAGCGACAGCGAGAACGCGATATTGCCCAGCATCTTCTTGTAGGCGTCGGTGGAGTCGACGACGATGGCGTTGACCCCGGCCTTCTCCGTGCACACGAAGGCCTGGCGGGCGTGCTCCTCCAGCCACTGGCCGAACTCGGTGGAGCCGGTGAAGTCCACGATCTTCACCTCGGGCCGGACCGCCAGGGTCGCGGCCAGCTTCTCGTCGGCCCGCTCTGCGGCCAGCAGCACCGTGTTCGGGTCGAGGCCGGCCTCGGACAGCACCTCGCGGGCGACGGCCACGGTGATCGCCAGCGGCAGCACCGCGCGCGGGTGCGGCTTGACGATGATCGGGTTGCCGGTGACCAGGCTGGCGAACAGGCCCGGGTAGGAGTTCCAGGTGGGGAAGGTGTTGCAGCCGATCAGCAGGGCGACCCCGCGCGGCACCACGTGGAAGCGCTTGTCCATGACCAGCGGGTCGCCCTTGCGCTGCGGCTTCTCCCAGCGCGCGGAGCTGGCGTAGCGGGCCATCGTGTCGTAGCCGTAGGCGAGCGCCTCCAGCCCGCGGTCCTGGGCGTGCGGGCCGCCGGCCTGGAAGGCCATGACGAAGGCCTGCCCGCTGGTGTGCTGGACGGCGTGCGCCATCTCGAAACTGCGCTGGTTGATCCGGTGCAGGATCTCCAGGCACACCCCCGCCCTGCCCTCGGGCCCGGCGTCGCGCCAGGACGGCAGCGCGGCCTGGGCGGCGGCGATGAGGGCGTCGGCGTCGGCGTGCGGGTAGCCCACACCCAGCGTGATCCCGTACGGGGAGCGCTCGGTGACGATGCGGTCGTCACCCCCGGGCTGGTCGATGGGAAAGTCCGTGCCGAGGTAGGCCTCGAACGCCGCCTGACCCTGGGGCGCGGCCTCCTCGCCGTACACCTTCGGGCTCGGCGACTCCGGGTGGGGTGTCCAGAAGTACCGGCCGTGGATGGCCTTGACCGCCTCCTGGAGGGTCGATTGGTGCCGTTCGAAGAGCTCTGCGGGGGAAGCGCCGTGTGCGGCCACTGATCCGTACTCCCAACGCGTGCCAGGGGGAACCGCTCTTGACAGCTCCCCTGCCGGTGGTGCTTGTCTATGAGGCATTACTAACCGACCGTTCATTCAGTTCGCAAGGCCCGCAACCGCGCCCGCGGCTGTGCCCGTCGCCCCGACCCACCCCGCCGGACATCGGAACGTCGCAGGTCAGATGCGATAAGTATCAGCATGGAAGGAACGCGTGCGTTGACCGAGCACGACACGCAGCCGAGCCCGTCCACCCACGCGCGACGGCTCGGGCCCGCCCCCGAGCCCGCCCTTCTCGACCCCATGGAGCGGGTGTCCCGGGGCATGCTGGAGGAGCACCAGCTGCGCCAGCTCAAGCACACGCTCCGGCACGCCTACGACCACCAGCCCTTCTACAGGCGCAAGTGCGACGCGGCCGGCGTCGCCCCCGAAGACCTGCGCGACCTCGCCGACTTGGAGCGGTTCCCGTTCACCACCAAGCAGGACCTGCGCGACGCCTACCCGTTCGGCGCGTTCGCCGTCCCCATGGACCGGGTAGTGCGCGTGCACGCCTCCAGCGGAACCACGGGACGCGCCACCGTCGTCGGCTACACCTCGGGCGACCTCGACATCTGGGCGGACTTGGTCGCCCGATGCATCCGCGCCTCCGGCGGACGGCCCGGCGAGAAGGTGCACGTGGCCTACGGGTACGGACTGTTCACCGGCGGCCTCGGTGCCCACTACGGCGCCGAGCGGTTGGGCTGCGCGGTCATCCCGGTCTCCGGCGGGCAGACCGAGCGGCAGGTCCAGCTGATCCGCGACTTCGGCCCCGAGACCATCATGGTCACGCCCTCCTACCTGCTCACCATCGCCGACGCGTTCCGCGCCCAGGGCCTCGACCCCCGGCAGACCTCGCTGCGCACCGCGATCCTCGGCGCCGAGCCGTGGACCGAGGACATGCGCGCGGAGATCGAGGAGACCTTCGACCTCAACGCCGTCGACATCTACGGGCTCTCGGAGGTCATGGGTCCGGGCGTGGCCAACGAGTGTGTGGAGACCAAGGACGGACTGCACGTCTTCGAGGACCACTTCCTGCCCGAGACCGTCGACCCCATCGACGGCACCCGGCTCCCGGACGGCACCGCGGGCGAGCTCGTGTTCACGTCGCTGACCAAGGAGGCGCTGCCCATCGTCCGCTACCGCACCCGCGACCTGTCGCGGCTGCTGCCCGGAACCGCCCGGCCCGCGTTCCGGCGGATGGCCAAGGTGACCGGGCGCAGCGACGACATGATCATCCTGCGCGGCGTGAACATGTTCCCCAGCCAGGTCGAGGAGCAGGTGCTGCGCATCGACGCGCTCGCCCCGCACTTCCAGCTGGTGCTGCGCCGCCCGCACCGGCTCGACGAGCTGACGGTCCGCGTGGAGCACCGGCCCGACGCGCCACCCCGCGCCCGGGACGAGGCCCGCCACCGGATGACCGCGGCCCTGCGCACGAACATCGGTGTGGGAGCCGCGGTCGAGGTGGTCGCGCCCGACACCCTGGAGCGTTCCGTCGGCAAGATCCGGCGCATCGTCGACGAGCGCCCCCGGTAACCGGTACAGGCGATTGCGAGGACTGTAACCTTGCGCACCTTTGATCCCCATGCCCGCGATGCACGCGGCCCCGGCACGCGCCGAGCGGTAGATTCACCGACTGTGTCCCCACCGCCCGCATCCGGACCACGCGCGTCATCATCCGGCGAACCGCCCGTCCGGCGCCGCGCCGGCCGTCCCGGCCACGACGCCGAGTCCGTACTGCGTGTCGCGGTGCGGGTGTTCAACGAGCGCGGGTACGACGGCACCAGCATGGAGGACCTCGCCCGCGCGCTGGGCGTGACCAAGTCCGCGATCTACCACCACTTCAGCGGCAAGTCCGAGCTGCTGCGCCGGTCGCTGGACCACGCGCTGGACGCCCTCTTCGCGGTCACCGACGAGCCGGGGGCGACCTCCGGTCCGGCCATCGACCGGCTGGAGTACGTGGTGCGCGGCAGCGTCCGCGTGCTCGTCGAGGAACTCCCGCACGTGACCCTGCTGCTGCGCGTGCGCGGCAACACCGCGGTGGAGCGACACGCGCTGGAGCGGCGCCGCGAGTTCGACCACTTCGTCGGCGACCTCGTGCGCGCGGGCGTGGAGGCGGGCGACATCCGCCCCGACATCGACCCTGCGCTGGCCGGTCGGCTGCTCTTCGGCATGGTCAACTCCATCGTCGAGTGGTACCGGCCCGGCAAGGGCCTGGACGCTCCGGAACTCGCCGACGCCCTGGCCACGGTCGCCTTCAACGGGCTGCGCGCCTGACCACCCACTTCCCCGCGCCCGCCGATGCGCCTACCGTCGGTAGTGACGGCGGAAGCGTGGACGTTCCCGACGTGACGGCCCCTCATAGCACCGCATCAACGGCGGGAACGGCGAACGACGCGGCGCCGAGGCATATCCCACGATCGCGGTAACCGTGCGGATACTGTGTTCTGCGTGCTCGGCCGACGGCGGAATGAGGGAGTGGCGCCATGGCACAAAGCGGGCCGCTGATACGCGCGATGGACGGCGCCCTCCGTCGACACCTCCGCCCGCTCGCCCGCCTGCACGCCGTCCTCGCCGCCCTGGCCCTGGTCATCGTCCTCGCCCCCGACGCGCGGGCGGGCGCCCCTGCCGCCTCCTCCGTCCCGGCCGCACAACGGGGGCACAGCCCCGTGGTGGTCGTCGGGGTGCCGGGCCTGATGTGGGAGGAAATCGACCCCGCGACGATGCCGGTGCTGTGGGACCTCGCCAAGAACAGCGCCATCGGCGACATGTCGATCCGCACCGCCACCTCCCGCACCTGCCCCGTCGACGGCTGGCTGACCCTTTCCGCCGGGCAGCGCGCATTCAGCGAGCGCCAGCAGTACTCCATCTGCGAGCTGCCGGTCGCCCCCGAGCGCGACGGACGCGGCGCGGTCTTCCCCGACTACGACAACTTCATCGAGGAGAACGCGACCTCCCCCTACGGAGCGCGCGTGGGCGCGCTCGGCGGGGCCGTGCGGGAGGCCGGCGGCGCGACCCTGGCGGTCGGGGCCGGGGCGGCGCTGGCCGCGGCCGACCGCGACGGGCGGATCGACCGCTACATCGGTGAGGTCGGCGGGTTGCGGCGCTCGGACCTGAACGCGGCGAGGCTGGCGGTCATCGACCTCGACGGCCTCGCGGACCTCTACCTCGACCCGCCGGTCGACCCCGACGCCGAGGTCGACGAGGACGGCCCCGACGCCGAGGAGGAACCGGAGCCCGACCCGATCCAGCACGAGGACCGGCTGGAGGCGCTGGCCGGGATCGACGAGAAGCTCGGGCGGGTGCTCGACCTCCTTCCGGAGAACACCTCGCTGATGGTGGCGGGGGTGTCGGTGGAGGCCGGCGCGTCCAACCTCAACGCGGCGCTCATGCACGGCCCGGGGCCGCGCGGCACGCGCTTCGACGGCGGCTTTCTGACCTCCGACTCCACCCGGCGCGACGGCCTGGTGACCCTCACCGACGCCACCACCACCGTCGCCAGCACGATGGGCCTGCCCGTCGACGGCACGGTGGGGCGGGTCTGGAAGCGGGAGGAGCGCCCCGCCGACTTCAGGGCGGCGATCGGCGGCCTCGCCGACCTCAACACCGCCGCGCGCGTGGTGGGGGCGCTGACCGCGGGGTTCTTCGCGTTCTTCGTGGCGCTGCAGCTGCTCATCTACGCCGCGGCCGCCTATGCCCTGCACCGCTACGGCGACCGGGACCGCCAGAAGCGCTCCCTGGTGCTATCGGTCACGCGCGTGGTGGCGCTCGGCGGCGCGGCGTTCCCGGTCTCCAGCTACCTGTCCAACCTCATCCCGTGGTGGTCGGCGGACGTGCCGCAGCTGGCCCTGATCGGCTGCGTGCTGCTCACCGACCTGCTGGTGGTCGCCATCTCCATGGCGGGCCCCTGGCGGCGCGGCATCCTCGGCCCGATGACGGCGGTCGCGGGCATCACCACCGCCGTCCTGTTCGTCGACATGTGCACTGGCGCCAATTTGCAGCTCAACTCGCCGACGGGCTACACCCCCATCGTCGCCGGGCGCTTCTACGGCCTGGGCAACATCGCGTTCGCGACCTTCGCCACCGGCATGCTGATGACGGTGGCGGGGATCGGCCACTACCTGGTCCGGCTCGGGAGCAGGACGGCGGCCGTGGCGACCGCGCTGCTCGTGGGGACGGCCACGCTCTTCGTGATCGGCTGGCCGGGACTGGGCACCGACTTCGGCGGGGTCATCGCGATCATCCCCGGGCTGGCGGTAACGGTGCTGATGATCGCCGGCCAGCGCGTCACCTGGCGGTGGGGGCTGGGCATCGTCACCGCGGCACTCGTCGTCATCGGCCTGCTGGCCTACCTCGACTTCCTGCGGCCGTCCGGCGAACGCAGCCACTTCGGGCACTTCTTCGACCAGCTCACCGGCGGCGAGGCGGTCATGGTGATCAGCCGCAAGCTGGCCGCGATGCTCGGGTCACTGGGCAACTGGCAGCTCACCCTCCTCTCGGCGTGCGCGCTGCTGTTCCTGTTCGCCGTGTTGAACAAGCCCACCGACTGGAGGATGGGCGCGCTGCAGCGCGCTTATGAGTACGCGCCCACCCTGCGGGCCGGGCTCACCGGATCGCTGGTCACCGCGCTCGTCGGATTCGCCGTCAACGACTCCGGCATCGCCATCCCCGCCCTTGCGCTGACCGTGGCCGTCCCGCTCACCCTGTCGGCGTGCACGTGGGTACTGCAACAGGAAGGGCCGCGCGAGGCACCCCATCCGCGGCAGGCCAGCAAGCTCCCGCTGTGAGGGAGGCCCGGCCGCTCACACGTCGAAGGCGGCCACGGGCGTCGCGGATCAGTCGGTGAAGCCCCGGGCGAAGTCGACCGTGACGCGGTGCATCTCCCGGCGCTCGGTGTAGTCGGGCACCGCGTAGTGTTGCACGGCCCGGTTGTCCCAGAACGCCATGGTGCCCGGTTCCCACTTCAGCCGAACCTGGAACTCCGGGTGCCGGACCTGGTCGCACAGCAGGGGCAGCAGCGCCTCGTTCTCCCAGGGGCTCAGCCCTTTGAGGCGGGTGACCGAGCTGCGGTTGACGTAGAGGAGCTTGCGTCCGGTCTCGGGGTGGACACGCACTACCGGGTGCTCGACGGGCGGCCAGTCGCGGCGCAGCTTCTCCAGGTCGAGGGCGTGGCCCTTGGCGATCGCCTTCGTCGCTCCCGGGGTGATGTCGTGGATCCCGACCAGGTTCTCGGCCAGCTCCCGGATCTGCGGGGACAGGTCGTCGTAGGCGGCGTAGGCGCTGGCCCACAGGGTGTCGCCGCCGACCGTGGGCAGGGTGATGGCGCGCAGCAGCGACCCCATCGGCGGTTCGGGCATGAACGTGTTGTCGGCGTGCCAGTTGTCCCCTCCCTCGCCTTTGGGGCTGGTCTGGTTAAGCACGTGGACGGAGTCGGCGACGGGGTCGCCGGTGTCCGGGCGCGCCTTGAGCGGCGGGACGCTGAGCGTGCCGAAGCGCAGAGCGAAGCGGAGGTGTTCCTCGTCGGTGATGTGCTGGTCGCGGAAGAACAGCACGCCGTGGTCGAGGAGCCCCTGATAGATCGTGGCGATCTCGGCGTCGGAGAGTTCCTTTCGGAGGTCGACGCCGGTGACGTACGCGCCAACGCGCGCCGTGGCTCTGGCGAACTGGATGGCCATGGACGCCTCCATAAAACAAGCAATTGCTTGGTCACCGTGAGCCTAACACCACGCTCCGCGGCGGCCCGTCCGCACCGGGGTGACCAACCCCATCCCCTGGAACACACTCCCGCTTCACTCACATCACGAAACGGCCACGACCTTGTGGTATGGTGCGGTGCGGATGCTTGTTCTAAGCGTCTTAGGACCGAGCCGACGCGACATCCGCACACCGCGGAACACACGCAAGGCCGCCCAGGCCGCAGCCAGCAGCACATCCCGCCGGGCGCCCCGAGCCGACGTCGGAATCGCCACGTCGTCACAGTCACCACCGGACGGCGGACCACCACACGAATGCCTGGCAGTCCGCACTGTCGGCATGAGGGGTAGCACACCGATGACACAGCAGTTCAGCCGCAGCAGCGTGCCCGGGTACACGACGACCCGCGTCTTCGCCGCACGTCCGAGGACGGAGACCATCCGGACCGCGGCCCTGTCCGATCTGCCGCCGGTGCCGGCGCTTCACCCCGGAGCCAATTCCATGCCCGCGCTCACGATCACCACCCGCAACCACGACGACGGCCTCGTCATCGCCCTCGACGGCGAGATCGACATGGCCACCGAGGACCAGTTCCACCAGGCCGTCCTGGACGCCGTGGACCCCCAGGCCCACGGCCGCGTCGTTCTGGACTGCTCCCGGCTCGGGTTCATCGACTCCAGCGGACTCCGCGTCCTCATCCAGTCGCACAAGATCGCCAGGGAGCACGACACCAGCGTGTTCATCGCCGCCCCCACGGACCGTGTCGCGCGCCTGCTGCACGTCACCCGCATCAACACGCGCATCCCCGTGTTCCCGACCGTCGACGCCGCGCTCGCCGCACCGCTGGAGAGCCCCACGGGCTGAGGGGGCGTCGGCGACGACACCACGACCCAGACGCAGCTGAGGGGCGCCGCGCGATCACCGCGCGGCGCCCCTCAGCTGTGTTCCTTTTCGTTCTGCCCCGGACCGACCGATCAGAACATCAGCAGCCAGACGCCCGTCCCCAGCGCCGCCACGTTGACGAGACCGAACAGGAACACCCAGGCGGTGCCCGGAACGCCGGTGAGCCGGTCGAGCTGGTCGGCGTCGGACTGCGGCGTGGGCATCGCCCTGCGCTGCGCCTGCAGCTCGAACACCGGACGGACCCCGGCGAGCAGCAGGAACCAGGTGAAGAAATAGGCGAACGCCGCCTGCACATCGGCCGGGGTGAACCACGAGACGCCGAAGATCACCAGTCCCGTGCCGACCACCGACAGCACGCCGTAGATGTTGCGGATCAGCAGCAGCATGGCGAGCAGCAGCAGGATGCTGATCCACAGCAGCGCGGTGATCCGGTTGCCAGCGAGCATCAGGATGCCCAGGAGGCCGACGATCGACGGGGCGATGTACCCGGCCAGGACGGTCAGGACCATGCCGACGCCGTCGGGCCTGCCACGGGTCACCGTGACCCCGGAGGTGTCGGAGTGCAGTCGGATACCGGAGAGCTGGCGGCCGCAGAGCAGCGCGACGAGCGCGTGCCCGCCCTCGTGCACGATCGTCACCACATTGCGCGCGACACGCCACGGGCCGCGCGCCAGCACCACGAGGAGGGCGAGGACGCCCGCGGCGACGATGATCCACTGCTCCGGCGCCGACTGCACGAGGAAGATGTCGCGCATGACGTCGCCGAGCCGCGTCGCCTCCATCGGGAGCACGTCCACCGCGAGGGAACCCCTCCCTGAGCCCGCCAACGATGTTCCTGCCATCCGGCCCCGCTCTCTCCCGATACCGAGTGATCAGCACGCGCTACCGAACTTCCGCCAACGGTGTCACCGACATCGCGGGCGAAGGCTCAGTAAGGCGCACTGTAGGACATCGGGGGCAGTGCTCGGCCCGGCGCCGGGCCGACGAGCGGGTCAGCCAAGCCCTGGTTCCGTGGAGTCAGTCCTCCGGCTGGATGCTCAGCGACCCGCTCGTCGTCCTCGCCTCGATCCGGGCGGAGGCGTCCGGGGAGGTGCCGACCCCGATGTCGCGACCGCCGCTGCCGGTCTCGGCGCTGACGTCGTAGGTCCCGGCCGGAACCTCGATGTCGACGCCGCCCGAGGTGCTCTCGGCCGTGATCCGCTGGAACGGCCCCGCGGTCTCGATGGCCACGTGCCCGGAGGTGGAACTGACATCGGCCGTCTCGAACCCGCCGCCGAGCTCCACACCGCCCGAGGTGGAGCTCGCCTCGACGGTCGTCGCGGAGAAGTCGTCCAGGTCCACGCTGCCCGAGGTGGACACCGCGCGGGCGCTGTCACCGGATCCCGAGGCCTCGATACCGCCGGACCTCGTCTCCAGATCGATGCTGCCCTCGACGCCCTCCAGCTCGATCTCGCCCCAGGAGGTGGAGGCGGTGACGTCCCCCCGCATGCCGTCCACCTCGACCGTCCCGGACGCGGACGACACCTTCAGGTCCGCATCCAACGACACGGCGTCGACCGCGCCGGAGCCGGTCTCGACGCTGATCGAGGTGCCTTCGGGTACGCCGATGACGTAGTCCACTCGGCAGGACCCGAACACGAACAGTGCGGGGCCCTCGCACCGCGCCTCCGCCCGCAGCTCATCGCCGTTCTCGGTGAGAGACTCGACCGGCTCGGCCAGCGGCGAACCGCGCGACGTCCGCTCGACGGTGACGGCGTCCCCCTCGGTCCCGGTCAGGCGGATGTCCCCGACGGTCTGGTTCCGCACCACGAGTCCGCCGACCCCGCTGAACGACGCGGCCTTCTCCTCCCGGTCGAGGGAGACGTCCGCCAGCGCTACCAGCGCGCCGAGCACCAGTGCCGCGACCGCGACGATCGCCCCCAGGACGAGCCAGCCGACGCGCGGCCTGCGCCGCCGCGGCACCTTGCTGGATGAGGCGTACAGCCCCCTGCTGGTGAACGTCATGTCCCTACCTCTCCGGGGAGTCAGCCCCCTTGCTCGTCGCCCCTCCTGGTTCCGGTCGACCGGTCGGCGCGCCGGAGGCCTCGACCTCGCTCCCGCGCAGGTAGCGCAGGACCGCCAGCACACGGCGGTGGTCATGGTCGTCCTGGCCCAGGTCGAGCTTGGTGAAGATGGATCGGATGTGCTTCTCGACGGCGCGTTCGGTGATGAACAGCCGCGCGGCGATGCCCGCGTTGTTCAGCCCCTGCGCCATCACCTCCAGGACCTCGCCCTCGCGCGGGCTGAGCCGGTCCAGCTCGCTGTCGTGTCGGCGGCTGAGCAGCTGCGCCACCACCTCGGGGTCGATAGCGGTCCCGCCGGCCGCCACCCGGCGCAGCGTGTCGAGGAATTCGTCGATGTCGGCGACGCGGTCCTTGAGCAGGTAGCCGACCTTGGTGGCGCCCCCGCCGAGCAGATCGGCCGCGTACCTGCTGACCACATGCTGGGAGAGCAGCAGGACGGCGACGTCCGGGTGGGCGGTGCGGATCTCGATCGCGGCCTGGATGCCCTCCTCGGAGTAGGTGGGCGGCATCCGGATGTCCACGAGGCACAGGTCGGCATCGTGCTCCGCGACCGCCGCGAGCAGCTCCTTGGCGTCGCCCACCTGCGCGAGGATCTCCACACCCTCGTCCTCCAAGAGCTTGGCCATGCCGCTGCGCAGCAGCACCGAGTCCTCGGCGATGATGATCCGCATCGCTGTCTATGCCTCCCAGGGGATATCCGCGGTCAGGACGGTGCCCTCACCCGCGGGGCTGTGCACGCGCAGCGTGCCGTCCACGGCGTTGACCCGGTCCCACAGGCCGTACAGCCCGGTTCCGGCGTCGGGATCGGCGCCGCCCGCACCGTCGTCGGTAACGGTGAGCCGAAGCAGGTCGTCGCGGCTGTGGTCGCGGACCCGCTCCGCGCGTACCGCGACGTTATCCGCGCCCGCGTGCTTGGCCACATTGGTCAGCGCCTCGCAGACGACGTAATAGGCGATCCCCTCCGCCCGGTGGGACGGCCGATCGGGCAGGTCGACATCGACACGGACCGGCACCGGGCAGCGCCCCGCGGCGACGGGCAGCGCCGCCTCCAGCCCGTGGTCGGTGAGCACGCGCGGGTGCAGGCCGCGGGCGACCTCGCGCAGCTCGGCCATGGCCTCCTTGGCCTCGGTCTGTGCCTGGTCGAGCAGGTCGCGGGCCTGGTCGGGATCGCGGTCGAACCGGGAGCGGGCGCGGGCCAGGGTCATGGTGACGGCGAGAAGCCGCTGCTGGGCGCCGTCGTGCAGGTCGCGCTCGATCCGGCGGCGCTCGGACTCGGCGGCGTCGACCATCCGCAGTCGGCTGTCCTGGACCTCCAGCAGCCGCCTCCGGACGCGTACGTCCGCGCCGTCGAGCAGCAGCCGACGCGCCGCCTCGACCTCCAAGCCGACGAGCAGCGGGACCAGCAGGAGCCCGAGGAGCGCGGACAGCAGCCCGCCGACGATGACAGTGATCAGCCGCGCGATGTCGGCCGCGGCGCCGTCGATGACGAGGTAGCCGAGCCCCAGGAAGGAGCCGATCGACATGGCGATCCCGTAGACGACGAGGCCGATGGTGATCCCGCCGGACAAGAGCCCCTGCAGACCGGCGGCGGTGCTGTAGACGACGGCCGTCCAGGCGTCCCGGCCGAAGAGGAAGCCCAGGACACGGAACCGGCCCGTGGACAGCGACTCCAGGATGAGAGCGCCGGGCCCGGTGACGCCGAAGACGCTCTCCAGCCGGTTGCGCTGGACGGCGCACGAGAGCCGGGCGATCAGCGTCGCCAGCGGCGGGAAGAGGACCAGGAAGATCAGGCCCTCGATCACCAGGTCGCCGAGGTGGAGGGTGACGGTCAGGTCCTGGGCGACCCGCTCGCCGATCTGGAGTACCAGCCCGGAGGCCCGCAGGACGACCCAGGCCACCGCGACCGCCAGCATCACCGCCGGCAGGAGGTAGAGCGCGGAGAGCACGAGCGACGCCATGAGGTGCAGCACCCCGATCAGGCGCTCGCCCCACGACCGCGCGAAGACGAGCTCGGCGGCGGCCCGCACCGCGCGCTTTCGCCCACCGGCCGCACGCGTGCCCGCCATGTTCGCCCTACTCCCGCGGTGATCCGGATGTTTCCCGCTCAATCTAGAGCCACCGGGCC
Source organism: Nocardiopsis rhodophaea (assembly GCF_039530945.1). Classification (NCBI taxonomy): domain Bacteria; kingdom Bacillati; phylum Actinomycetota; class Actinomycetes; order Streptosporangiales; family Nocardiopsidaceae; genus Nocardiopsis; species Nocardiopsis rhodophaea. Next base: position 316,461 of record NZ_BAAAPC010000002.1, on the reverse strand, counting down.
GACGCGGCGATGAGGACACCAGGTGAGTGACGGGTAGTGCTGTCACTACGCGTGGAGGTGCGGGGGCAACGGCGCACCGGCCCCACCACTCTCACCAGGGTGGGCCATGGGGCAGTGGGTTTGCTGGGCGGCCTTGTCGATGCTCATCCTGACCGGTGTTCGGTGGTGAAAAGCGGCACCAACGGCGGAAAGGGGGCTGCGGACGCCGGCCTCCCACGGGGGCGGCCGAGCCGGGATCGCGGTGTACGGGGCTCTTCTCGCTTCGCGTAAAGGGTCTTCCGCGACACGAGACCACAATCCCGCCCCGGGCTCCCTCTGGCGATGATCATGGTCATGAACCCGATTCCGTCCGTTTTGTCGGGAGAATTCCCATGATCATCGCGCGAAATACAGGCGCGCCCCACGCCCACCGCCGCTCTCCCCGCTTCACCGGGAAGGTGCCCGGCGAGCGGGCCGACGCCACTCGCCCGCCGCCGCACCCGCCAGAGGACCGGCGCCCGAACCCTCTCCGCACTCGGCGCCGCTTTTCACCACCGAACATCGGTCAGGATGAGCCGACCGCCGACACGGCCGCCCAGCGGACACGGTTCCCGCACGCTCCGCGATCCGTGCGAGACCGCAACGGCCCGGAGGCTCACTCGTCGCTTCTGCCAAGGGATCAGCACCCCTAGCCAGGCAAGCCCGAAGGAATCCACGGTTTCCCCTTGCATGTGCACAATCTATGCTCGGTCGTATGCCGAACTTTCGGATCAGCGAGGTCGCCGCGCTCGTCGGGGTCAGCGGCGACACCGTGCGGCGCTGGGTGGACTCCGGCCGCCTCGCGGCTGTACGCGACAGGAACGGGCAGCGCATCGTCGACGGCACCGCGCTGGCCGCGTTCATGCGGGACGAAGCCCGCGCCCACGCGGACACCGACTCCGGTGAGGACCCGGCGCGACGACTGTCCTCTGCCCGCAACCGCTTCCGCGGGCTGGTCACCGATGTCGTGCTCGGTGACGTGATGGCGCAGGTGGAGATCCAGGCCGGACCGCACCGCGTGGTGTCGCTGATGAGCAGGGAGGCCGCCGAGGATCTCGAACTTGAGGTGGGGTCCGTGGCCAGCGCGATCGTGAAGTCGACCAACGTCATCGTGGAGAGCGACACCTCGAAGGGGACCCACCATGCCTAGGGCCGCCCCGTCCGGGAGCGCCGCGCACCGGATGGTCGGCGCCCCGCTGCTGGCCGGAGCGCTGCTCGCGAGCGCGGCGGGGTGCGGCGGCACCGACGGCTCGGCGGCCGACGGCCGGGCGACCCTCACGGTCTTCGCCGCGGCTTCCCTCACCGACACCTTCACCGAACTGGGCGAACGCTTCGAGGAGGCGCACCCGGGCACCACGGTGGACTTCAACTTCGCGGGCAGCTCCACCCTCGCCCAGCAGATCGACGCGGGCGCGCCCGCCGACGTGTTCGCCTCCGCGAACCCCGCCACCATGGACCAGGTCGACGATGGCGGCCGCACCGCTGACCCGCCCGTCGTGTTCGCCCGCAACACCCTGCGCATCGCCGTGCCGCCCGGCAACCCCGCCGGTATAGCCGGCCTCGACGACCTCGCGGACCCCGACGTGACGGTCGCCCTCTGCGCGCGGCAGGTTCCCTGCGGCGCCGCCGCCCGAACGGCACTGGACGCGGCCGGTGTCGAGGTCGCCCCGTCGTCCGAGGAGGAGGACGTCCGGGCGGCGCTGACCAAGGTCACGCTCGGCGAGGTGGACGCCGCCCTGGTGTACGCGACCGACATCACCGCCGCCGACCACGCGGTCGACGGCATCGACTTCGCCGCCGCGGGGCAGGCGGTCAACGACTACCCCATCGCTCCGCTGTCCGAGGCCTCCGAACCGGAGCTGGCGCGGTCCTGGATCGAGCTGGTCCGGTCCCCCGAGGGTGAGAAGGTGCTGCGTGATGCGGGCTTCCGCACCTCCTGACGGCGACGGCGACGCCCCCGTCACCGTGCACGCGCGGTCGCGGGGCGCTGCCGGAGGCGACCGGCGAGCGGGCGGCGATCGCCCCGGCGAGCGCGTGCGGGCGCGTTCGGGGAGGTTCCCCTGGCTGCTCGTCATTCCGGCGCTGGGCGGGCTGGTGTTCCTGGCGCTGCCGATGGCCGGGCTGCTGCTGCGTGCTCCGTGGTCGACGCTCGGCACCCGGCTGCTCGAACCCGAGATCCGCGCCGCGCTTGCGTTGTCACTGACGACCGCGACCGTCGCGACGGGTGTCGCGCTCGTGCTCGGCGTCCCGCTGGCGTGGCTGCTGGCGCGGACCGCGTTTCCCGGGCGCCGGTTCGTCCGGGCGCTGGTGACCGTACCGATGGTGATGCCGCCCGTCGTCGGCGGTGTCGCCCTGCTCCTGGCACTGGGACGGCGCGGGGTGGTGGGCCAGTTCCTGTACGACGGGTTCGGCTACTCGATGCCGTTTACGACTCCGGCGGTGGTCGTGGCGCAGGTGTTCGTGGCCATGCCGTTCCTGGTGATCAGTGTCGAGGGGGCGCTGCGTGGTGCCGACCGGCGCTACGAGGAGGCGGCCGCGACGCTCGGGGCCACGCGGGCGACGATCTTTCGCCGGGTGACCCTGCCGATGGTGCTGCCGGGCGTGCTGGCGGGCGCGGTGCTGTGCTGGGCGCGTGCTCTCGGTGAGTTCGGCGCGACCATCACCTTCGCCGGGAACTTCCCCGGCCGCACGCAGACGATGCCGATCGCCGTCTATCTGGAGATGCAGCGGGATCCCGAGACCGCCATCGTGGTGAGCCTGGTGCTCCTCCTGGTCAGCATCGCCATCCTGGTGGGCCTGCGGGACCGGTGGGTGAGGGCGCTGTGAGCGGGGGACGCGAGAACGCCGCCGCTCGGCGAGCGGAGGACGAAAGCACGGCCGCGGCGGCGGCCGCCTTCCCCGCCCTGGACGCCCGCCTTCAGGTGGAGCGGGGTACCTTCCGGCTCGACGTCGGGCTGACGGCCGCCTCGGGCGAGGTGCTGGCCGTCCTCGGCCCGAACGGCGCCGGGAAGTCGACAGCGCTGCGGGCGCTGGCCGGGTTGGCCCCGATGACCGACGGCCGGATCCTCGTGGACGGCACCGACCTCGCGCGGGTTCCTGTCGAGCGCCGTCCCATCGGCATGGTGTTCCAGGACTACCTCCTGTTCGAGCACCTCAGCGCGGTGGACAACGTGGCCTTCGGGCCGCGCTGCCGCGGCCTGGGGCGGGCCGCCGCCCGTGCGCGCGCCGCGGAGTGGCTGGACCGGATGGGACTGGCCGCCTACGCCCGCACCCGTCCCCGGCTGCTCTCCGGCGGGCAGGCCCAGCGGGTCGCCCTGGCACGGGCGCTGGCCGCCGATCCGCGGCTGCTGCTGCTCGACGAGCCGCTGGCCGCGCTCGACGCGCACACCCGGGTGGAGGTTCGCTCGCGATTGCGCGCCCACCTCGCCGGCTTCGGTGGTGTGGCGGTGCTCGTCACGCATGACCCGCTGGACGCGATGGTGCTCGCCGACCGGGTGACGGTGATCGAGAACGGCGCGGTCGTGCAGGAGGGGCCGCCCGTGGACATCGCCCAGCGCCCGCGCACCGCCTACGTGGCCCGGCTGGTCGGCCTCAACCTCTACCGGGGCCGGGCCGAAGGGACGCGGGTCGTGGTCCAGGGCCCGTCTCCCCCGGTCGTCGGCGCGGCCGCGCCGACCTCGATCGAGGTCGGCCACGCCCACGCGGGCGACGTCTTCGTCGCGTTCCCACCGCGCGCCGTCGCGCTCTACCGGGAACGGCCCGTGGGCACGCCCCGCAACGTGTGGCGGATGGCCATCCAGGGCATCGAGCGCTTCGGCGACCAGGTCCGCGTGCACCTCGACGGCGAACTGGAGATGAGCGCGGACATCACCCCGTCCGCCCTGGCCGAGCTGCGCCTGGAAGTGGGGAGCCGGTTGTGGGTCGGGGTGAAGGCCGCCGAGGTGCAGTGTTACCCCGCGTGATTCGGTCCCGGAGCGGGGGATGCTTTCCAGGCGCTGTGGAACACCACCCTCGAACGGCGCTGCGGGGCCGCCGGGGCGGCGGACGCGCGTTCGGTCCGCTCTAGGCGGCGTCCTCGACGAGGTGCTTGAGGCGCGGCAGCGTCTGCTCGATCGACCGGGCGTTGCGGGACGGTAGACCGGCGAGTTGGTAAGCGAACGCGACCCGGCTGGCGGAGTAGTCGAACGTCTCGGTGACGCGCGTCGTCCCGTCCGGGAGCGGCTCCAGCTCCCAGCGCCAGCGGTGGGGGCCGAAGTGCCGCCAGGTGATCAGCCGGTCGGGGGCGAACTCCACCACCCGGTTGGTAATGCGGTAACCGACGCCGAGGCGCATGTCCATGCCGAACTCGGCGCCCAGCTCCAGCCGTTCGGGGCCGCGGATCTGTCCCTTGACGGTGCCGGACCCGTCGAATTCGGGGTGGCGGTGGGGGGAGGCGAGGACGTCGAAGATCTTCTCCGCCGGAGCGGCGATCACGACGCTACGCGAAACCTTCTTTGTGGCCATAGAGGCATCCTCGCAGCCCCTTCCGGGGCCCGTCGTCCCGGCCCCGGCATTCGCTCCGGGGAGGGGGCCGGGCGGCGGACCCCCGCCGCCTGCCTCAGCCGCGCACCGTGTGGCGCTCGATCGCGGCCAGGGTGCGGTCCGCGGCCGACACGTGCACCACCCAGAAGGTGCCCTTGCGCAGCGACAGCTGCTGGGAAACCGGGGCGCCCAGCCGCCCGAGCGCGTCGCGCATCATCTCGGTGACGAGCTCGCCGTGGGTGCACACCACCGTCGGCTCACCCTCCTGCAGGACCTCGGCGAAGGCGTCGTGCGCGGCCTGCCGGTCGTAGGCGGGGGCCGACCGGTCCACGGTCTGCACGGTGAACGCCCGCTCGGTCCGCATGGGCGCGTTGTAGGCCACCGCGTAGGGCAGCAGTGTCTCGGTACAGCGGGCCGCCGCCGAACTCACCACGCGCGGCGTGCCGAAGGAGGACAGGACCTCGGCGAGCTCCAGCGCGTCGGAGCGGCCGACCTCGTCCAGCGGGCGCAACAGGTCGTTGTCGTCCCAGCTCTTCTTCTCCCCCGCCGACGCGTGCCGCATCAGGATCACCGGGAACGTCGCCAGCGGGCCGGACACGATGTTGTCGAGCACCTGCACGTCATGGTCGTAGCTGAGCCGTTCCCGCGCCTCGGGGATCGACACCCATTCCAGCGCGTCGACCTCCTCGTTCGGTGAGAACGACGATGGCCCCGACGCCGTGGCGGCCCACCACTCCACCTGCTTGGGCCAGCCGCTCTTGAGGTAGCGCTGCGGCGGGATGCGGCGTCCCAGCACCGGGCGCAGCCCGGTCTCCTCGGTCACCTCGCGTACGGCTGCGGTGAGCAGGTGTTCGCCGTTCTTCACCTTGCCCTTGGGGAGGGTCCAGTCCTCGCGGTCCGGCCGGTGGATGAGGGCGATCTGGCGCTCCTTCCCGCGACCCGCGCCTCCGGCGGTGTCGACGTCCCGCCACAGCACCGCGCCCGCGGCGCGGATGGGCTCCATGTACCCGGCCGGAGCGGTGTCTCGGGGCGGGAAGGCGCTGGTGATGGTGGCCTCCTCCGGGATATAGGCGGCCGGGTCGACTGTGTCGGAACCGGTCTCGGCGTGCGTGTCGGTCTTTTCAGCCATCGACGGCCCGCAGGTGGCGGTCACCGCGCAGGGTGTTCTGCAGATCCAGGAGGGGCTCGCCCAAGGCGTCGCGGGTGACGCGTGTCCACCCGCCGTCGGACTCCATCCGCCAGGAGGAGGTGCTCTCCGCCATCGCCAGATCCAGCATTCCCACCAGGCGCATCCGGTGATCGGGATCGGTCACGCGGATGAGCGCTTCGACCCGGCGGTCGAGGTTGCGCGGCATGAGGTCGGCGCTTCCGATCCAGACCTGCGGTTCCCCCCCATTCTCAAAGATGAAGACGCGTGAGTGTTCCAGGAACCGTCCGAGGATACTGCGGACGCGGATCGTCTCGGACAGCCCGGGGATCCCCGGACGGAGCACGCAGCTGCCCCGGACCCACAAGTCGATGGGGACGCCCACCCGGGACGCCTCGTAGAGGGCGTCGACGATGTCCTCGTCGACCAGCGAGTTGACCTTGATCCTGATGCGCGCGGGCTCGCCTTGGGCGTGCTTGTTCATCTCGTTCTGGATCTGCCACATGAGCGACTCGCGCAGCCCGCCGGGAGCGACCAGCAGCCTCCGGTACTCCTTCTTCCGGGAGAAGCCGGTGAGCTGGTTGAAGAGGTCGCTCAGGTCCTCGCCCACGTCGGGGTCGGCGCTGAACAGCCCGAAGTCCTCGTAGATGCGAGCGGTCTTGGGGTTGTAGTTGCCGGTCCCGACGTGGCAGTAGCGGCGCAGAGAACCGTCGTCCTCCCGGCGCACGACCAGGGAGAGCTTGCAGTGCGTCTTGAGGCCGACGACACCGAAGACGACGTGGCACCCCGCGTCTTCCAGCTTGCGCGCCCACTGGATGTTGTTCTGCTCGTCGAACCGCGCCTTGATCTCGACGAGCACTGTGACCTCCTTGCCGTCGCGGGCCGCCTCGATCAGCGCGGTGACGATCGGTGAGTCGCCGCTGGTGCGGTAGAGAGTCTGCTTGATCGCCACGACGTTGGGGTCGATGGCGGCCGTCGCGATGAACCGCTCGGTGGTGGCCGTGAACGACTCGTAAGGGTGCTGCACCAGCAGCTCGCGCTCGCGGATCGCCGAGAGGACGTCGCCGTTCATCAGGCGGCGGGGTTCGACGGGCACCATCGGGGAGAAGGTCAGCTCGGGGCGGTCGAGGTCGGCGATCTGGTCCAGCCCGGCCAGGTTGAGCGGTCCGGGCACCCGGTAGACCTCCTCCTCTTCGGCTCCGAGTTCCTTGCGCAGGATGTCGAGCACGTCGTTGGAGATCGTCTCCTCGACCTCCAGCCGCACCAGCGGACCGAAGCGGCGCCGCAGCAGCTCGTTCTCCAGCGACTGGACGAGGTCGTCGGTCTCGTCCTCGTCGACTTCGAGGTCGACGTTGCGGGTGACGCGGAAGGCGTGGTGCTCGATCACCTCCATGCCCTCGAACAGCTGCGGCAGGTGCGCGGCGATGACGTCCTCGACCGGCACGAAGTGCTCGCTGTACACCTCGATGAACCGCGGCAGTACCGAGGGGACCTTGATGCGGGCGAAGGTGTCGCGCCCGGTCCGCGGATCGCCGACGGTGACGGCGAGGTTGAGGGAGCGGCCGGAGACATAGGGGAACGGGTGGGCGGGGTCGACCGCGAACGGTGTCACCACGGGGTAGATGGACCGTCGGAAGAACCGGTGCATGCGCTGGCGGTCGGTCTCCTCCAGGTCGTCCCAGCGCAGGATGCGGATGCCCGCCTCGGCGAGGGCCGGGCGGACCGAGCCGTGGAAGCAGCGGGCGTGGCGCAGCATCAGATCGTGTGCGACCTCGGAGATGCGTTCCAGCAGGTCGCGAGGGTGGTGACCGCTGGGCGACGCCACCGCGAGGCCGGTGGCCAGGCGGCGTTTGAGCCCCGCGACCCGGACCATGAAGAACTCGTCGAGGTTGCTGGAGAAGATGGCGAGGTAGCGGGCGCGCTCCAGAAGGGGGATGTCGGTGTCCTCGGCGAGCTCAAGCACGCGCTGGTTGAAGCGCAGCCAGCCCTCCTCACGATCCAGGTAGCGTTCCGCTGGAAGGTTCTCGCCACTTTGCCCCATGTACACCGGTTCCACACTCACGGTGCGCAAACTCCCCCATCGTCATGAACGCGCACGGACAGCCTTATGTCCATGTCATTACGACTTCGCGTAGTCCATACCCGCTCTTCGGGGGTACGCGCACCTCACTAGCAACGTCTACCCCGATCTTCTCGCATATGGACCTGATTGGTACAAATCGCCCGCGTCCGCACTGGGGGCCGCCAAGGTGCGGAGAGGGCCCCGGGGGCTGAGGGGGAAGCGCGGTACGGGAGGGAGCAGGGGCTGGTGGAAGCCGGTGATGCCGAGAGCACGGGGCCAGGCGCGGCGAGGGGCGCCGACGGCCCCGAAACGACGGGGGTCAGCTCCCTCCCGCGGCGCCGGCCACCACGACCGCGCCCATGACGGCGATCGTCGACGCCTCGACCGACTGGATTACCTTGCGGACGACCTGTCCGATGCCGTCGTTCTCGACGACTGCCTTCATCAGCCACCGGCGTTGCGGCCGCGGCAGCTCGGGGAAGAGCTTGCCGTCGACGCGCATGGCACCCGCGAGCGCGAGCAGCGCCACCGTGCCGGGGTCGGGCGCGCGCTCGGCGACCAGTACCGCGCGCATCCGCTCCCGCCGCCACGCGTGGGCGGCCGGATCCGCTGGGCGGTAGCGGTTGCGCGGGAAGATGCCCAGTACCTGGTCCTGCTCATGGCGCATCAGGCCGCGGTACGCCACCCGATGGAGCAGCCCCGTTCTGATCTTGTTGGACATGGTCTTGTGCACCCACCACGTGAGCTTGCGGTGGCGCTGTTCCATCGCGATGCGCTGGGCCAGCGCGTCCAGATCGGGGTCGCCGCTCGGGGCGGGGTGCAGGCCGTAGACGTAGCCGCGCTCGTCGACCCGGATCCGGTCGGCCAGAGCGAGGTCGGCGAGCAGTGCCCCGGCGAGCGCCACCTGCACCCGGTTGGCATCGGCCAGCGGACGTCCGGTGACGGGGTCGTGGCAGATCAGCAGCAATTCTTCGGCCAGAATCGTGCCGTTCGATTCGGTCATGGCTCCCCCGTAGGCGATCAGGCGCCGTCGCATGTCGTATTCCCCCGACATTAAGCGACGGCCGAAGCGACCTTTATACGATGGGCTCTCGCTGAATGGAGGTCCTGATGACGCCACGCGCGTGGGCCCGGATCGCCGACTGCCTCGATGGCACCCCCAAGACCGTGCTGCTGCCGGGTTCCGAGGCCGAAACCATCCCCCACCACGTGCGGCATCTGGTCCACATCGACAGGGTTGCCGATTCCCGAATGATCGCTGTGCGCGCATATTGCCGCGGCCCCGGCGCGACCGATACCTGGGCGTGCCGACACTGCGGAGCGCCCAACAGCAGCAATTCCTCGGGAAAGTGCCGCACCTGCGGTAAGTACCAGTAGTCCGTCACCTGGTGGACCAATCGATCCCTCGGCGACCGTCGAGGGCCGGTGCCGGCGCGGCGGCGTTCGCGCCGCCACCGGCGCGGTCACGGCCGGCCGGCGAGGGTGTGCGTCAGCGGGATCAGGGCCAGCGTGGTGGCGCAGGTGTGCAGCAGGAAGTTGAGCCAGATGTTGCGGTAGCGCGACCAGAGGTAGCCGTACATCAGCCCGGCCACCCCCTGCACGCTGATCGCCGTGCCGAGTGCGATCCACAGGTCGTCGGGGTAGCTGGTGGCGACGATCCCGGTCACCCCGTAGCACAGGGCGGCGAGGACGATGCCGGGCCAGCGGCCGAACCGCATCTCCAGCCGGGTCTGCAGCATCGCGCGGAAGAAGACCTCCTCCAGCAGCGATGTCCCCACCACGCTCAGCGCGAGCACCACCAGCAGCGCGTAGCTCTCCGGGACACGTCCCAGGTCGGGCGGGTGCGACGCCCACGGCGCGAAGACCATCGCCAGGTAGGCGACGACGGCTCCCATGCCCGCCCAGCGCCACGGTTCACCCGCCCGTACCGCCAGGCCGCCCAGGTCGGGACCGCTGGCATGGCGCATGATCCCGTAGCTGCCGATGAACACCAGCGGCGTGATGAACAGGAAGAACACCTTGGAGGTGTAGTACGACAGCGCGCACAAGGACGCGTCGACCAGGCAGAACACCGGGTAGAGGACGAGGTCGCCGACGTAGAAGCCGACCATGCAGCCGAGCAGCAGCGCGATTTCGCGTCGGAACGAGCGCCCTTTCAGCCGCTCACGGACCCGCCGGGTCATGTCGGTGTCGGGGACGCGCCACGGCAGCACCCGGATGAGGAGGAGCGCCGCGGCGACGGGGAGCCACAGCGTCCACAGCGGCCCCGGGCGGTAGTCCGCGGACGTGGGGATCGTGGTGTGGCCGGTGACCAGCAGGCTGATCGCGGCCGTGAGAAAGATCGCAGCCCCGGCCAGGAGGATGGTGTGCTCGGCGATCCGCGCTCGACGGCTCGGAGTCGTCCACGTTGTCATGGCCGCGGTGTCCGTGCTCGCCTTGATCTCTTCCCCCTCTCTCACGCCCGGGGCAGACGCCACGACCGGACCGCTTCGGTGACACGCGAACAGCCGGCTGCCCGGCATCTGGCTCATTGGAGACCGCGCGGATCAGCGGGGGACATCCGCGCATCGGAAGATGAGGCATCACGCCCCTCACCAGCACTTTACCTGAATGGCATTGTTACGTGACCATTCGCGGCATTGGTCAAAGAATGAGTAGGGCGGGGGACGCGACCACGAGGGCCAGCGCTCCGTGCAGCGCGACATTGAGCCACAGGTTGCGGTAGCAGACCCACACGTACCCGTAGAGCACGCCGAGCACGCCGTAGGTCAGCAGCGCGTGCGCGACGTCGGAGTGCAGCTCGCCTTCGGGCAGCGGGCTGAACTCGTTGTAGGAGCCCAACACCGCGTAGGTCAGGGCGTAGAGCAGCGAGGAGAGCAGGATTCCGGCCCAGCGCCCGGCGAGCCGCTCCAGCCGGGACTGCAGCATGCTGCGGAAGAAGACCTCCTCGGGGATGGCGACCGTGATGAACCCGACCGCGGCAGCGAGGATCACCAGCTTCGGTGTCGGTGGGGACGTCGGGTACACCGAGACGGCCGCCAGGGCGCAGCAGGCGATCAGCGGGACCACGCCCAGCCAGCGCTTGGCCTCGGCCACCCGCAGGACATGCGCGGGCATCGCGGCGCCGTAGCCGGTGAGCGTGAAGCCGGCGCGGTCGACGAACAGGATCGGCAGCATGAACAGGAAGATGACGCGGACCACCGGGGTGAAGGGCACCCCCGCGAGCAGCTGCCCGAACACGGTCGCCAGGAGGGCGGACCCGCCGATGAAGCAGGCGAGGAAGATCAGCAGCCAGGTCAGTTCGCTCCCGATCGGGTGGCCGCGCAGCGCGCGCCATGTGCGCTCGTCCAGATCGCGAACGTAGGCCCGCTCCGTGAGCACCCAGGCCAGCGCGATGCCCGTGAGCGTGGGGAGCCATACCGCCCCGGGTACGGGAGCCTGCAACCACGTCAGGTTGTAGAACCGCACGTCATGCACGGCCAGAGCGACCGCCAGCGCCGCCGCACCACACAGCAGACCGGCCGCCAGTGCCCACCTGTATGCCACTGCCACGTGCTTTCTCCCCCTGGTCAGAGCATCAGTCTGCCCCGAGAGAAGCTAAAAGTAGTGCAATGACTCCGGTATGTCGCAATTCCTCGGCGTGGTGAACCCCTGGTCGGATCACCCCTCCCCGGACCGCTCCAGGGCCGCCAGCGCGCAGACCGCGCCCAGCTCCCAGCACGCCTCACGGTCATCGCGCCCCACCTCCCCGATAACGGAGACCGGCGGGCGGTGGCGCTCCCACGACATCCCCTTGGCGATGGCCTCCACCGCGCGGACCGCCCCGGTGGTGTCGTTATTACCGTGCACGTACAGGGCGTAGGGCAGCCCGCTCGTGTCGGTCAGGCAGGGGTAGTACACCGTGTCGAAGAAATGCTTGACGGCGCCGGCCATGTAGCCGATGTTCGCGGTGGTGCCGACGATGACGGCGTCCGCCGCGAGCACGTCGGAAACGGTGGCTCCGAGGGCGGGGCGCGTCGCCACCTCGACGCCCTCGATCTCGTCGTTGCGCGCGCCCTCCAGCACCGCTTCGAGCAGGGTCTGCATGGACGGCGACGGCGTGTGGTGAACGATGAGCAGGCGTGCCATGCCTCCAGGGTGGCACGGACCCTGCCGCGCCTGAGCCGGGGAGGGCGGCGGAGGCGCGGCGCCCGCCGCCGACGCCGCCCTCCCCGGCTCAGCTGCTCTCCAGCACGGCGTGCAGGAAGGACTTGGTGCGCTCCTCCCGGGGCTCACCGAAGATCTGCTCGGGCGGCCCTTCCTCCACGATCTGGCCGTTGTCGAACATGAGCACCCGGTGCGAGACGTCGCGGGCGAAGCCCATCTCGTGGGTCACCGAGAGCATGGTGATGTCCGTCGTACGCGCGATCTCGCGCAGCACGTCGAGCACGCCGGCCACCAGCTCCGGGTCCAGCGCCGAGGTGACCTCGTCGAGCAGCAGGATCTCCGGGCGCATCGCCAGCGCCCGCGCGATCGCCACCCGCTGCTGCTGGCCACCGGACAGCCGCGTGGGGTGGGCGTCGACCTTGTCGCTCAGCCCGACCATCTCCAGCAGCTCCTCGGCACGCTGGTTCGCCTCGTCCCGGGATATCCCCAGGCTGTGGACGGGTGCCTCGGTGATGTTGCGCCGCACGCTCATGTTCGGGAACAGGTTGAACTGCTGGAAGACCATCCCGATCTTCTTGCGCACCTCGCGCTGGTACTTCTCGGTGGCCGGGACCAGCTCGCCGCTCTCCCCCGACTTGTACATGTGGCTCAGGGGATCGCCGTTCACCCAGATAACGCCGCCGTTGACGCGCTCCAGCGTCATCAGCAGGCGCAGGATGGTGGTCTTGCCCGACCCGCTGGGGCCGATGAGGGCCACCCGCTCCCCGGCGTCGACCGAGAAGTCGAGCTCGCGGAGCACCACGTTATCGCCGTACTGCTTGACGACCCGCTCAAAGCGGATCAGCGGCTGGTCGCCGCTTTTCCCATTGGCCCCGCCCTGCCCGTTCTCCGCGCGCGGACGGGGGGCCTCGCCCGCGTCATCGGCATCGGGACGGTTGGTGTGGATGTCGTCAGACCGCGGCATAGCGTCGCTCCAGGGTTCGGATCAGGACGGCGGACAGCGCGCTGACGATGATGAACAGCACGCCGACGGCGGAGATCGTCTCCAGGTACTTGAAGTGCGTGCCGCCGAGGCGGTTGGCCTCGAACAACATCTCGGGCACGGTGATGGCGAACAGCAGGGGCGTGTCCTTGAACATCGCGATCAGGTAGTTGCCCAGGGCCGGGATCACCCTGCGGATCGCCTGTGGCAGGATCACCGCCGACCAGGTACGGCGCACCGGCAGGCTGAGCGCCCGAGCGGCTTCCCACTGGCCCTTGGGGACACCCTCCATCCCGGACCGGTAGACCTCGGCGGTGTAGGCGGCGTAGTGCACGCCCAGCCCGATGACACCGGCGGTCAACGGGCTCAGCGAGATCCCGATGCCCGGCAGCACGTAGAAGATGAAGAAGAGCTGCACCAGCAGGGGCGTGGAGCGGATGAACTCCATGACCCAGAAGACCACCCCGGCGATCGGTTGCGGCGCCGCCCTGCGGGTCATCGCCACCACCAGGCCGAGCAGCAGCGCCAACACGTAGCCGAGCGCCGTCGCCAGCAAGGTGTAGCGGAGTCCATTGAGCAGGTCCGGCAGTGCCTCGCCAACGAATCCCCAGTCGAACATCACGCAGCACGTCCCTTCTCACGCCCGGCACCCAGCAGCGTCCGCGCCGCCCAGGACGGTGCGGTCCGGGCGGGCAGGCGGCCGAGCCGCCGGTTGGCCCGCCGTTCGGCCATACGCACGAAGAACAGGATCACCTGGGCGATCGCGAAGTACATGACGAGCGCGCTGGCGAACGCCAGCAGCGTCTCACCGGAGAAAGTGCGCAGCTGCTGGGCGACGAAGGTGATGTCGGAGACCGCGATCAGCGAGACCACGGCGCTGCCCTTCATCAGCTCGATGGCGAGGTTGCCGAACGTGGGCAGCATCTGCGCCCACGCCTGGGGAAGGATGCACAGGCGCATGCGCTGGAACGCGCTGAAGTTGAGCGCGATGGTCGCCTCGTACTGCGCCTTGGGCACGGCGTTGATGGCGCCGCGCACGTTCTCCGCCCCGTAGGCGCCCACGTTGAGGCCCAACGCCAGGATCGCGGCGAACACCGGCTCCAGCCGGTAGCCGGTCACCAGCGGCATGGCGTAGAAGAGCCAGAACATCAGCACGAGGGCGGCGACGCCGCGGAACACCTCGACGTAGACGGTGGCAGCGGCGCGGGCCCAGGGGTTGCGCGTCGCGCCGACGATGCCGACAGCCATCGAGATCACGAACGCGAGCGCGCACCCGCCGAGCGTGATGAGCAGCGTGTACCAGGCGCCGTTGACGTAGAGCGGAAGTGAGTCGGTGAAGAAGGTCATTGCGGCTCCCCGGGGTTCAGGCCGAGCACAGCTGCTCGGCCGTCAGGTCGCCGGGGAGCTCGTCCTCGGAGAACCCGAACGGCTCGATGATCTCCAGCAGCCGCCCGCTCTCCTTGAACTCCTCCAGCTTCTCGTTGAAGGCCGCGAGCATGTCGGTGTCCTCCTTGCGCAGCGCGTATCCGCCGCCGCCGATGACCTCCTCGCCGTCGACGACCGGGAAGAACGCCTCGGTCACCTCGAAGGGCCCGCCGCGGGTCTTCAGGATCCAGCGCAGCGAGATCGCGGTCAGCGCGACGGCGTCGATGCGGCCGGTCTCCAGCAGCTCGTAGGCGCTGGGAGTGTCGGGGGCGGTCTGCACCTGGGCGGCGGGGACTCCGGCCTGGGCGGCCATCTGCTGTTCCACGGTCGCGTTCATCACCGCCAGGGTGAGGTCGGGGTTGTCGGCGATCGACGAGAAGTCCTCGATGCCGGCGGGATTGCCCTTGGGGACCAGGAAGGCGGTGCGGCTGAGGTAGTCGGGGTTGGTGAACGCGACCTGCCGGCAGCGGTCGGGGACGATGGCCATTCCCGCGGCGACCATGTCGAACTGGCCGCCGATGAGTCCGGGGATCAGGCCGTCGAAGCTGACGGGGACGCCGCGGAGGTCGTCGACGCCCAGCTCCGCGAAGATCGCGCGGGCCAGTTCGGGCGACTCGCCGGTGAGCCTGCCGGTGGCCAGGTCGGTGTAGCCGTAGGGGGCCTCGTTGGCGAAGCCGACGTTGATGTAGCCCTGCTCACGGACGCGGTCGAAAGTGTTTCCGGTCCCGACGCGGGAGCAGCCGCCGAGTAATGTCGGCCCCATCAGCGCGGCCATCGCGGCCCCGCCCGTTCTCGCCAGGAAGCGGCGGCGGTCCATGCCGCTTCCTCTGATCGTCGTCATCTCGTGTCTCCTCAGGAACGAGCACGGCGCCCCCTCCTGCACCGGAGGGAGCGCCGTGCTGTCGTGCGGGACGTACGTGCGTGAACGCCGGCGGTTCGCCTGTGACCAGGGTTGCCTCAGGGGGCACCGGTGTCACGTCGGCAGGCCGTCGGCCCGCGCATGACGCTCGTCTGAGTGATGTGCGGCTTATTCTTTGCCGCTTTCGGCAGGAGCGAAATCCCGCGTTATGCACAAGTTACGGCCAGGTTCGGCCAATAACGATCAAACAACGCGGCCATGGCCGCGGCCCCGAATCAGACCACCGGGGTGAAATCACGCGCGCCGAGGAACGGCGGGCGGGGCGTGGGCGCCGCGAAGGGCTCCACGCAGGCGTTCTCCACGCTGTTGAACACGATGAAGATGTTCGACCGCGGGAACGGCGTGATGTTGCCGCTGGAGCCGTGCATGCAGTTGGAGTCGAACATGATGGCGCCGCCGGCGGGACCGGTGAGCACGTCGATGCCGTGCTTGGCGGCGAGGATGGACAGGCTGTCCTGGTCGGGAGTGCCGATCTCCTGCTGCTTCAGCGACGCCTTGTAGTGATCCTCGGGGGTCTCGCCGACGCAGGAGACGAACGTCTTGTGCGAGCCCGGCATGATCATCAGCGAGCCGTTGTGCTCGTAGTTGTCGGTGAGCGCGATGGAGATGCTCACCGCGCGCATGCGGGGCATCCCGTCCTCGGCGTGCCACGTCTCGAAGTCGGAGTGCCAGTAGAAGTCGCTGCCGCTGAAGCCGGGCTTGGAGTTGACGCGGCTCTGGTGCACGTAGACATCGCTGCCCAGGATCTGCCGGGCGCGGCCCACGACCCGCGGGTCACGCACCAGTTCGGCGATGGCGTCGCTGATCTTGTGGACCTCGAAGATGGACCGGACCTCGTCGGACTCCCGCTCGACGATGACACGCTCGTCCTTCCTCAGCTCCTTGTCCTCGCTGAGGCGGCGCAGCTCGGCGCGGTACTTCTCCAGTTCCTCGGGCGTCAGCAGCTGCTCGATCTGCAGGTAGCCCTTGTCGTCGTAGGAGTCCAGCGTGGCGCGGTCGATTGGGCCGTCTCCATCGCCCCAGACCACGGCGTCCCGCCGGTAGAGCAGGGACGGAAAACCGTCCTTGCGGGTCGGGTAGTCGTCCATGGTCGGCTGCTCGAAGTCGGTCGTCAACGCAGTCATGACTATACCCCTCGGGGTTTCTCTCCTTCGCGCTATCGATCGTGTACTTCTTACGGGTCAGGCTCTTTTCGTTTCTTCCCTGCTCATCGAGGGTGCCCCCATCCGGTGGTCCGCACACTCGCTTATCCATCGTGCGGAGCCGGAGGGCGGGTGCGGGCGCGCGGGTCGGCGCGCCCGCACCCCCACGCTACTCGGCCGTGGCCAGGCTCTCCTTGGCGCTGTCGTCCTCTTCGGTCAGCAGGGGGTAGACACCGTTCTCGTCGTGCACCTCACGGCCGGTCACCGGCGGGTTGAAGACGCACAGCACCCGGAAGTCGGTCTTGGGCCGAATGGTGTGCTTCTCGTGCCCGTTGAGCAGGTAGAGCGTGCCCGGGGTGATGATGAACTTCTCCCCGGTCTCGTCGTTGGTGAGCTCGGCCTCGCCCTCGATGCAGTGCACGAGCTCGACGTGGTTCGCGTACCACATGCTCGTCTCCGTCCCCGCGTACAGGACGGTCTCGTGGAACGAGAAGCCCACGCCCTCCTTGGCAAGGATGATCCGGCGGCTGCGCCAGTTCTCGGTCTGGACATCGGCGTCGGTGCCGTCGATGTCCTTCAGGCTGCGAACGATCACGCTCTTGTACTCCTCATGACTCGTTTCGGCCGCGAGCGACCGAACGCGGGGTCCCGGCGTCGCCGGGACCCTCGGGTGTTCATCCACTGCAATTGTGCGGCTCAAGCCGCCGCTGCGCAGTGGCTTTATGCGGGCTGCGAGACTTTCACCGCGGCTCGCGTGGCCTCGGCCATGATCTCCAGACCCTGCTCCAGCTCCTCCTCGGTCATGGTGAGCGCGGGGAGGAGCTTGGCGACCTCGTCCTCGGGACCGGAGGTCTCGACGAGCAGGCCGCGCTGGAAGGCCTCACGGCTGAGCGCCGTGGCGGCGCCCTCCCGCTCGAAGGCCAGGCCGGCCGCCATGCCGCGGCCGCGCACATGCGCCCCGGCCTCGGAGAACTCCTCGGCGATGGCCGTGAGGCGCTTACGGATGAGCTCGCCCTTGGCGAGGGTGGCCTTCTGCAGCTCGTCGTCGCGCCAGAACGTGTCGATCGCGGCGGCGCCGGTGACGAACGCGGGGTTGGGGCCACGGAAGGTGCCGTTGTGCTCGCCCGGGCCCCACACGTCCAGCTCACGCTTGAACAGCGTGAGGGCGAGCGGGATGCCATAGCCGCTGATCGACTTGGACAGCGTGACGATGTCCGGTTTGATGCCGGCCTCTTCGAAGCTGAAGAAGCCGCCGGTGCGTCCGCAGCCCATCTGGATGTCGTCGACGATGAGCAGGATGCCGTGCTCCTCGCACAGGGCGGCGAGCCCGCGCAGCCACTCGGCGCTGGCGGCGTTGATACCGCCCTCGCCCTGCACCGTCTCGACGATGACGGCGGCCGGCTTGTCCAGGCCACTGCCGCTGTCCTCCAGGACACTGCGCAGCCACAGGAAGTCCGGCGTCTCGCCGTCCATGTAGTTGTCGTACGGCATGGTGTTGACGTGCGTCAGCGGCACGCCCGCGCCGCCGCGCTTCATCGAGTTGCCGGTCACGGCGAGCGCGCCCAGCGTCATGCCGTGGAAGCTGTTGGTGAAGTTCACGATGACCTCACGGCCGGTGATCTTGCGCGCCAGCTTGAGGGCGGCCTCGACGGCGTTGTTGCCGGCCGGACCGGGGAACTGCACCTTGTAGTCGAGCCCGCGCGGGCCCAGGATGACGTCACCGAACGCCTGCAGGAACTCCTGCTTCGCCGTGGTGTAGGTGTCGAGGCTGTGCACGACGCCGTCGCCCGTGAGGTAGTCGATGAGTTTGGATTTCAGCACCGGGTTGTTGTGCCCGTAGTTCAGGGAACCGGCACCCGCGAAGAAGTCGAGGTAAGGCCGCCCCGACTCATCGTAGATGTAGCTGCCTCGCGCCTCGTTGAAGACGACCGGCCAACTACGGCAGTAGCTCCGGACTTCGGATTCGAGGCGGTCGAAGATCTCCATCGTGTGTTCCTTGGTTCCTTTCCCCAGATTCGTGGGCTCGGGGCGGTGACGACGGGGTGGTCAGGACGGATGGTTGGGTCGCGGCCCGCGGCATGGCTGCTAGCGGGCCGAGCCGCACGGGGGTTCCCCGGGAACGGATCCCCTGGGGACCTCCTGCGGCCACTGCTGGATGTCGAAGTTCAGGGTCCGCATCCGGGCGGCCGGGGCCGCTCCGCGCTCCCGCGCCACAAGAGCGGAAGGGGCGCGGCAACCGGAGACGCCCGATGCGGGTGTGGCCTCCGCGGTCGCGGGGACTCGTGCGACGCTATCGGCGCCGACACGACAGATCGAGCGCACACCAACGAGACCCACGCCGAGACTGACTACTGCGGGGTGATCCCCGGTGTCGGCTCGGCCGCGGGTTCCGGCGTCGATCTGTTGATGAGGCACGTCGAAGGAACATAGCGAACGTTCCTGAGCAGCGTTTTTCGTGGATTCGGAAACTATGTTTCGGAGCCGTTTCCTCGGGTAGGACTAGTCTATTTAGCGCCTACCGTCACAATCCGTCGCCATGGCGGGGGCTTCACGCCGCACCCGCTCACCCCCCGCGGACGCCGTACTCACCAGCGATTTCGGAACTCTACTCGGGCCAATTGCGGACCCCGCGAGCGGGAGGGGCATGACGAGTATCCCGCCTTTCGCCGTTCAAACATAGAGCAAGCGCAGCAAATCTTAAGGGTGGGCTACCTCACACAAATTCGGGTGAATGGTCGCGACAGAGCCGAGACGGGCATTGATCGCCGCGCCCGACGTGCGGAAGGACCCACCAGCGCGGGGATTGGGCCCCCGAGGCGGCCCGACCGAATATCCCGAAACATTTTTCAACGGAGCCACGTCCGATTCGTGACACGCGCGTTATACCAATGTGACCAATGAGCCGCGGAGCACCTTGAAAGAGCAGCGAATTTTTAGCAGACTTTGCGTAGTACGACTCGCCGTAGTACTACAATCGGTCGCGGCGCGCTGAAGCATCCTCTACGCGGTCTCGCGCACGTCTTCAGGCGAGGGTCTCACCACCAAGAACCCACACGGGACTCGACACGCGAGGTCTCAACAGGCCGGTGGAGCTCCATCACGCCCCACCGGGCATCGAGCCAGGGAACGGAGGGCGCCTGGTGAACCGCCTCTATCACGAAAGCGAAGACTGGGTCGCGCAGGGAGCCTGCCGACAGTACGACCCCGAGCTGTTCTTCCCGGTGAGCACGGCCGGACCGGGGCAACACGACGCGGAGCTCGCCAAGGCCGTCTGCCGCGGCTGTACTGTTCGCCAAGAGTGCCTGCGGTGGGCGCTCGCCGCCGGAGAGGCGCACGGCGTGTGGGGCGGGACCAGCCCCGAGGAGCGCCGCTACATGCGCCGCGAGCTGGCGACCGCCAGCTGACCGCGACTCCGGCGGAGAGGGACGTGAAGCCGCCGCCGGGGTCGTCGCGGACCCCGGCGGCGGCTTCACGTCCCCGATGTTCTCGGTTAGGTTCAGGAGTCGTGTGGTCCCCCGGTGGCGGCCCTCTACGGGTCATACGCACGACGATGCTCGCCGTGGCCTGCACCGGCCTGGCCTGGGGCGGGCACGCGCTGTGGGCCGGTTCGCCCGTCGCCCTCGGAGCCTTCGTTCCGGCCACCGTGCTCATGGCCATGCTGCTGGCCCGGTTCACCCTGTGCCAGCGCGGGTTCGGTGAGATCTTCACCGTCCTCGCCGCTGCCCAGGTCGGCCTGCACCTGGTCTTCCACAGCCTCAGCGCGGTCTCTCCCACCGTCGCGGCGGGGCACGCGGCCCACACGGCGACGCCTCACCAATCAGCGCCGCTCACCCACGCCCTCGGCCCGCTGGGTGTCTCCCCCGGCATGCTGGCCGGGCACCTGTGGGCGGCACTCCTGGCGGCCGCCCTCCTCGCGTACGGCGAGCTGTGTCTGTGGACGCTGCTGCGACTGCTGACCGCCGCCCTGCCGGCCCTCCTGCGCCCCGCCGTCCGCCCGATCCCCGGTCCGCGCACCGGCGCACCGGACCCCACCCCCGCCCGACGGAGCCCGCGCATGCTGCGCCGAGAGCGCACACGGGGGCCGCCGTTACCGGCCGAGCGTCTCCAGCTCGCGATCGACGCGCTGCGCGCGCGTCCTCACACCATCTGACGGACAGCAACGGCCGGAAAGGTCACCTCACCCCATGCCTCACACGTTCACGGCGCGACGCGGCGCCATCACGCTCGCCTCACTCACGGCCTCGCTGCTGCTGGGCATCGGCCTGGCCCCCGCGGCTCTGGCGCACAACACCCTGATCGACTCCTCCCCGGAGGACGGCGCGAAGCTCGACACGGCGCCCGAGGAGGTCACGCTCACCTTCAACACCGACGTGAACGACGGTGGCAACGCCATCGTCGTCACCGGGCCGGACGGTGCGACCTACCAGGAGGGCGACGTGCGGCTCGACGGCCCCACGGCGTCGACCGACCTCCGGCCGCTCGACGCCGCCGGCGAGTACACGATCGCCTACCGGATCATCTCCGCCGACGGCCACCCGCTGGAGGAGAAGCTCACCTTCAGCGTCACCGAGGACGCCGTCGCTGACAACGAGGCGACAACCGAGGACGGAGACACCGCCGCCGCCAGCCCGGACGACACGTCGGGCTCCGACCGCGAGGACAGCACGACCACCGGCAAGGACGAGCCGGCGGCGTCCACCGACCCGATGCGGGCGCTGGGCCCCGTGGGCGCGGTCATCGGCGGAATCGCGATCATCGCGCTGATCGTCATCCTGATCATCCGCATGCGCGGCCGTCAGGGCGGCCAAGACGGCCAGGACGGCTAGAGCGCGGTCCGGGCACCCACCGGCATCAACCGCGGGTAGGCCCCTCCGCGGCGCGCTGCCACAGAGCAGCGCGCCCGGACCGGACGCCCACGAACACGGGGCGGTGTCCCCCGACCTTTCCCGATCGGAGGACACCGCCCCTGGCTGTCCGGGTGCGGGTCAGCCCTGCCCGCTCACCGCCGTTCGGCGGGGGCGATCGGCCTCCGCCGCGAGTTCCGCCGAGTCCCACAGCGCGTCCGCGGCGGCCAGCTGGCCCAGCGGGCCGATGCGCACCAGGTCTTCGGGCTCGTGCGCGTGCTCGCCGTGCTGCGGGAAGTGCTCCCGCTCGAACAGCGGCGTCCACACCGGCTCCGCCCCGCGGTCGCGGGCGAAGGAGGCGAACAGCGCGCGCGAGGCGCCGTTGTCGGGTGTCACGGTGGCTTCCAGGTGGGTCAGGCCGCGCTCGGTGATCCGGTCGCCGATGTAGTCGAGCATGCGGCGGGCCAGGCGACGGCCGCGGCAGGCGGAATCGACCGCGACCTGCCAGAGGAAGTAGGTGTCGGGGGCGTCCGGCCGCACATGACCGATGACGAACCCGCGCGGCGTCCCCTCAGCGTCCCGGGCGACGACGGAGGTCGCGGCGAAGTCCCGGCACCACATCACGTAGGCATAGGGAGAGTTCTCGTCGAGCCCGTTGTCGCGGGCCAGCGCCCACAGCAGTCGGCCGTCGGCCATGACGGGCGGGGCGAGCTCGATGTCGTCCTTTTGGGAGGAATTATCGCGGGACATACCGACTGACCCTAGCAAAGGGCGCAGGTCACAGCCCTGAGGCGGCCTCCACCAGCTGTTTCGGCAGCGCTCGGGAGGGTCGAACCACCCCCGCATACGCGGCCGACGACGGATCTCCCGCCTCGCCCGACCGCCTTCTACCAGAAGGCCGACCTCCACAACCGCGGCTCGGCCGGCGGGCGGCCGCCCGCCTTCCACCGCCAGGCCTACCGCTAGCGCGACCCGGTGGAGCGGCCGATGAAACGGCGCAAGCGGTACCGGGCCCCGGCCACCCCCGCTACGACAAGCTCGCCGCGACCTACCGGACGACCGTCAGCATCGCCGACAATCCTCATCCGGCTACACGCCCAACCTGACAATGGCCATGACCCACGACCCGCCGAACAGACCCGAGCCGACCGCGAAATCCCCCACGGCCGAGGACTCCGCGTCGAGCGAAGGAGCGGCTAGAGCCGACGCGCGAGCAGGATGCTGATGTTGTCGCGGCCGGAGGCCTCCATCGCCGCCTGCCACAGGCCGTGCACGGCCGCCTCGTCGCTGCCCGCCTCGGCGATGATGCGTTCCATGTCGTCGTGGGCGACCAGGTCGGACAGGCCGTCACTGCACATCAGCCACGCGCCCGGGCCGGCGTCGCCGTCGCGGCCCACGTGGGGCGTCATGGCCGACGCACCGCTGCCACCCAGCGACTGGGTGATGAAGTTCGTGGACACGGGCTTGCCGTCCTCGGACGGAGGCAGCGGAGGCGAGTCGTCCTGGGATATCTGGCGCAGCCGGGTGCCCTCCAGTCGATAGGTGCGCGAGTCGCCGACGTTGAACCAGAAGTTCCCGTCGCCGTTCAGCAGCACCCCGGCGACCGTGGTCCCCATGCCGGAGAACTCGGTGTGCTGGGTGGCGTGCTCCTGAATCTCCTCGTCGATGTTCTTCAGCAGAATGTCCAGGTCGTCCGGCCCCGCCAGACGGGGACCCATCTCGGCCATGCGGTGCACGGCGTGCTCCGAGGCGATCTCCCCCGCGGCGTGCCCGCCCAGGCCATCGGCGACAGCAGCGATCACCGGTTCACCTAGCGGCAGTACACACCGCGCGGGCAGCGTCATATTCGCACTGGCAACGGTGAGCGCCCCCACCACAATGGCGTCTTCGTTGGCCGGGCGTACAGCACCCCGGTGCGTGAGGGCTGTGACCGCGACTTCCCCACCAACGACACCCATACGCCCAACCTCCTGTTTCATCGGCAGTCACTGCCGCACAGTCCCACGCGGCGCCTCGTCTTGAGGACGGTATCCGAGGCGCGTTGATCATGTAACCGTATCGAGGGACCGTTGACCATGGTCAAAATCCGCGTACATCATGGCGGAAAACGCCTTGATACGCAGTTCTTCAACGGATCCTTATCGCCCAACGTATGATTCCGGGCCCGTCTCGGCGAGCATCGGGGCCTGTTCCTTACCCGTGTTCCTCCCCATGGCCGCGCGTGCCCACCACACCCCCACCAGCGCACACGCTGGCACGCTCCGCGATCACTTCCTCACACAACCGCACGTTACAGCGGAGTTTGGCCGCCCGTCGCGCCGTCTGGCAGAATGACGCAGTGATGGGTGTCTAAGACGCAGACACACCTCTCCTTCGCACGCTCCCGCGCGGCCCTTCCGCTCGCGCTGTGCTGAGCGCGTTCTGTGCTTCCTTCCGAACGGTCAAGGTGTGGTCCTTTTGCGTCTGCCCAATTCTCTCCTGTCCTCTCACAACTTCCTCTCCGCCCGCCCGGGCTTCCTTTCGCATGCCCACCGGCCCCCGTACGCCCAGCGTCACCACGGCCGCGCCCGCGGGCGGAGTTCCCCTGCGCCGGGTCGCCGTCTCGCAATGAGGAGCAACACGTGAAGATCGCCTTGGTCGCCGAGCACACCAGCCCCCTCCCCGCCCATAAAGGGGAGCCGACCTGCGGTGAAAGCGTGCACATCGCCTCGGTCTCCCGCCATCTGGCCAAGCTCGGACACCGCGTCACCGTCTACTCGCGCAAGGACGCCGAAGACCTGCCCGGCCGCTCCCGTATGGGGCGCGGCGTCAACGTCGAATACCTGACGGCAGGCCCGCACTACACCCTGGGCGAACACGAGGTCTCCGAACACACCGGCACCTTCGCTTCCGCCCTCGCCACCCGGTTGGGTGAGGACACCCCCGACGTCATCCACGCCTTCGGCTGGACCAGCGGCCTGGCCGCGCTGTCCGCCGCGCGCACCGCCGAGGGGGTCACCGAGGACACCCCGATCGTGCAGACGTTCCACTCGCTCAACGCGAGCGAGCAGCGCGCCGGGCTGCCCGAGCGCCAGGAGCGGGTCCGCCTGGAGGCCGCGATCGCCGGGCGCGCCGACGCCGTCATCGTCAACTCCGCCGACCAGCGCTTCGAACTCGCCCGTATGGGCCTGCCGCGCACCCGCGTGAGCGTCGTCCCCTACGGCGTGGACACCGACCACTTCACCGTCGAGGGCGGCGTGGCCACCGAGCCGTGGAAGGGGCGCCGCGAGGAACGCCCCCGCATCATCTCGGTGACCGGGCTGGCCGGCGGTGGCGCTGACGCGCTGATCGAGGCGATGGTCCGCGTCCCCGAGGCCGAACTCGTCATCGTGGCCGGGCCGGCACCGATCGAGCTCGCCCTCGACGACGACGCCCGCCGGCTGGAACTGCTCGCCAAGGAGGCGGGGGTGGACGACCGCGTCACGCTGACCGGCCCCGTCGACCGCAAGGAGATGCCGCGGCTGCTGCGCTCGGCCGACATCTACGTCTCCGCGGCGCCCTACGACCCCTACGGCGGCGGCCTGCTGGAAGCCATGGCGTGCGGGCTGCCCGTGGTCGCCACGGCCGTCGGCAGCGCCACCGGCGCTGTGCTCGACGGCACGACCGGAATCCTGCTCCGCTCGGCCCGCCCCGAGGCTCTGGGCGCGGCGCTGCGCGGGCTGATCTCGGAGCCGACGATGCGCAGCGCCTACGGCATCGCCGGAGCCGACCGGGCGGAGTCGCGGTTCACCTGGCAGCGCGTGGCCGCGGAGACGGAGCGCGTGTACACGCGGGCGCGCCCGCAGGAGGACGAGCTGCTCGCCGCGGTCGGCGATGATGCACACTAGTCCGCGGACGGAGAACAGCACCACGAACATCGGACAGCAGTGGGCACAGGCCGGGAGGGATCCCCGGGGTGATGTCATGACGTCGCGCGCGGAGTCCGCGACCGCGGGAAGCGGAGGATTCGAGCACCACGGCGTGTTCTTCGATTCGGGCCGGGACCTTTGCGAGGCGGTCGTCCCGGTGCTCCGGACCGCCCTCGCCGCGAGCGAGCACGTCGTCGTCGCCGTGAGCGAGCGGCTACGCGACGACATCCGGTGCACGCTGGACGCCGCTGAGAGCGCCACTGTGCGCTTCGCGGACCGAACAGCGCTCTATGACGCCCCCGGACGCACCGTCGCCGCCCTGCACCGACTGGCTCGCGCGGAACCGCGCCGGGTCACGGTCGTCGGCGAACCGGTCCTGCCGCCGCACGACCCTATGGAGCTCCGCGAGTGGCACCGGCTGGACGCCGCCCTGATGACCGCGCTGTCCGATGTGCGCATGCGGCTGCTGTGTCTGCATGACAACCGCACCACCCCCGCCGACGTCCTGGCGTCGGCCCGCAGCACGCACCCCGTCCTGCTCACCCACAGCGGAAGCCGCGCCAACCCCGACTACCGGCCGACGCCTCTGGTGCCCGACGCCGCGCATGCCCTGCCGCCCCCGGCGTGTGAGACCCGAAGACTCGACATCCACGCCGACCTGCCATCGCTGCGCGATGAGGTCCACGACCTCGCCAGCGAGACCGGCCTGCCGGGCTCCCGCGTCGGCGACCTCGTCGTGGCGGTGAACGAGCTGAGCGCCAACGTCCTGGAACACGGCGCGGGCAAGGGCACGATCACGATGTGGACCTCGGCCGGGCGGATGGTCTGCGAGGTCTTCGACGAGTGCGGCGACTTAACCGACCCGCTCAGCGGCTACCACCCGGCCGACCCGCTCAGTCCGCGCGGCTACGGCCTGTGGATCACCCGCCAGGTCTGCGACTTCATGGAGATCAGCGGCGGCTCGCGCGGCACCCTGGTCCGGATGTACTTCCGGCTGTAGATACCCCCGTGCTTCCCCCATCACGTCCACCGCTCAGGCGATCGCCGGCAAGGCCGTCCAGCGTGCCACGACCGCCGGCGCGGCTACGCCAGCACCGTCTCCATCGCGTGCGCGGTGTCCTCTTCGATCGTGATGACCTGGTCGATACCGGCGATCACGAACAACCGGTGCACGGTGCGCTGCGGCGCGGAAACCGCCAGGCCGATGCCCAGGTCACGCGCCTGCCGGTAGGAGGAGACGAGTACGCCGATACAGCGCGAGTCGCAGAAGCTCACCTTGGAGAAGTCGATCACGATCCCCCGGCACGGCTCGGCCGCGCGCAGGATTCCGTCCAGAGCTTCGGCGAGCAGGGGCGAGGTGGTGGCATCCAGCTCGCCCGCCGGTGTCACCACCGCGACATCGCCTTCGGTCCGGATCGAGACATCGGACGCCACGCTCACGCTCCTCGCCGGTAACCGGGGATCGCCGCGGGCGTCGGCGGCTCCGACCGCCTACGTGCCCTCGCACCGCTCCTGAACTCCACGCGGCCAACCCTAGCGCCAATGCAGAAGTCGAGACAGATTCGGCGCGAGGCCGTCATCACACCGATACTGCGCGTTGTGCCGATCCGCGACAACCCCCGTCAGCCCAGCGCCTTCGCGTTGGTTTCGGCGTGCTCGGCGACGAGGCTCCGCGCCACGTCGACCACCTTCAGCCGGTTGCGCTGCGCCACGTTGCGCAGCTCGGCGAAGGCCTCCGCGGCGCCGCAGCCGCGGGCGTGCATGATGATCCCCTTGGCCTGGTCGATCACGGCCCGCGCCGACATCGCCCGGCGCATGTGGGCCGCCTCGCGCTCCACATCGGTGTAGCGGCCCGCTGAGTGCAGCGCCATGGCGGCGTGCTCGGCGAGCAGCGCCACCAGGGGGGTGACCACCGCGTCGTCGAAGACCCCGGCGCGCCCCGCGTGCACACCGAACGTCACGACCTCACCCTCTAGCTCGCTGGGAAACGTCACCGAGGAACGGTCCCCGCACTGCACGGCCATGCTGGTGTAGCCGGGCCAGCGGTCCTCGCGCAGCACGTCCCCCACCGTCACCGCGCGCATCTCGCGAACCGCCGCGACCGTCGGGCCCTCGTCCGTCGTGTACTGGTACTCGAACGCGGTCGCCAGGTCGGAGTGGGACGCACCGTAGTCGACGACCACGTGCTGCCCGCTGCCAGCAGCGGGCTCATCCCCCGGGGCGACCTCCCGCCAGATGACGACCAGGGCCGCGGAACATCCCGGCACCCCGCGCGCGGCAGCCATGCTCATCTGGTCCAGCGCCCGCTCCGGGGTGCGCTGCCCGAGGTCGCCGATATCCCGCGCGAGGCGCTCGATCCACATCGGCACGTCCCAATCCCCCCGTCAACACGGCCCCTCACCATCAGTTCGGACGGTGGCCGTTCCGGCTGACTTCCACGGTAACCACGAACCGGACCCGGCTGTGCATGCGTTAGCGTCAACACCGGGGGCACGACGTTCACGCGCGTCGCGAAAGGGCCCCGGATCCGAGAAAGCCTGGAGGCCCTCGCGTGCCGGAGAATCTGGCCGAGTTAGAGCGTGAGATCTCAGAACTGCGCGAGCGCGCCGCGGCGCTGCGCGCCACGCACGCGATGTACCCGGACGACGCCGCCGGGACGGCCGAGGCCGCACTGGCCGAACTCGGATACGCCGAGCAGCTGCTGGTCGACTGCGGAGCACGGCTCACCGCCGAGGCCGAGTCCGCCGCACCGCGCCGCACCGGGGGCGAGGACGAGCGCTCGGTGCTGCGGGCCGTCTTCAACGAGCTGAGTGTCCCGGTGGTACTGCTCGACCACGAGGGCTACATCCGCCGTATCAACGCCATCGGCGCGGAGCGGCTGGGCGGGCTGAGCGGCTACCTGACCGGCAAGCCCTTCTCCAACTTCGTCGACCTGCGGCGACGCGCCGCGATGCGGTCGTGGCTGGCGGCCGTGGTGCGGGGCGGTGAGCCGGCCTCGTTCGAGTCCCGGCTGGCCCAGCGGGGCTGGTCCGAGGACGTGCACCTGACCCTGACCCGGGTCGAAGTCCCCACGGAGGCTCACCCGATCGTGCTGGTCGTCATGTCGCCACCGCTGGCCACCGCCGAGGACGAGGGGCCGGCCCCGCTGGAGTCAGAGGTCGAGGACCAGGTCGTCGTGTTGGCCGCGCGACGGCTCGACGTGCTCACGCGGATGACCCGGCTGCTGCTGAGCAGCGCGGGGCCGGGCGGAGCGGGAAGCCCGCTCGCCCTGGACGACGCGGCGGCGCTGCTCGCCGACTCCTACGCCGACTGGGTGATCATCGACGTGTGCGACCTCCCGGCCGACGCCCGCCAAGCGCGCCGCGCGGTGGTGGCGGGGCCGGGCGATGACGGCCAGCGCGAGCAGGTGCGGTCGCTGGACCCGCTGCGGTCGGAGGTCCCGCGTGACGTGTTGACCAGCGGGCAGTCGATCCTGCACCAGTTCATCGAGGACGAGAGCACCCTCGGGTACAGCGAGGAGGGTGCGCCGATGCTCAGCGCCCTGGGCGCCGGGTCGCTGATGTGCGTCCCCTTGAAGGGGAGCCGCGGGGTCCGCGGCGCGCTCACGCTGATCCGGCGCAGCAACCGGGGTTCGTTCCGGCTCGCCGACCTCGGTCTGATCGAGGAGATCGGCGAGCACATCGGGCTGGCACTCCCGCCGCGGACCTCGGACTGACCGCACCGCTCAACTGTCTCTCTGTGTCGCCCCTTCCCCCCTTGATCTCGGCAATATCGGCCGAATACCGGCGATTTTTCGGTCGATATCGCCGAGATCAACGGAGAAGGTGGGGAGGCGGACGCCGGTCACCCGTAGGGCGGACCGTAGGGGTCGTCCCGCCCGGTGGCTGACGGCGGCGGGTACATGCCCGGAGGCCGCGTGCCCGACGGCGGCCCCGGCTGCCAGGGCGGAGGCCCGCCGAAGTGCGGGGGCGGGGTGGTGTGCGGCGGAGGCTGCGGCGACACCGGGGGCGGTGGCACGGGTCCGTAGGGCGGTCCGCCGTGCAGCGGGCGCGACTGCTGTGCGGCCGCGCGCAGCTCGTTGGCGTTGAAGGCGCCGACCGCGATCAGCACCGCGATCGTCACCCAGAACCCGAAGCGGGTTCCCACCTCGGCGCTGCCCGAGAGCCACACGGCCTCCGCGGCCAGCTGCTCTTCCAGGGTGCTGTACACCAGCACCTCGTTGACGGAGAACAGCACGAGCGCCAGGGCACCGGTGGCGAGTCCGCCCAGGGCGCGGGCGAGCCGCGACGGCAGCACGATCCCCAGCACAGCACCGGTCAGCAGGGAGAGGATCCCGACCAGCATCAGGGGGTGGACGCCTACGTCCTCGCGCTTATCCCTCACGCTGGCTCCGCCGCCCGCGGGGTCGAAGCCATGGGGGACGTCCCGTTCCAGCACACCGGTGCCGAAGACCGAGGGCTCGCCGCCGACGGCGAGGTCCCACCCCGAGGCCTGGACGTCGAGCGTGCCCAGGCTGGTCTCGCAGGAAACGCCGATGAAGGGGAGGAAGAGGCAGATCAGGACCAGCCCGATGCCAGAGGGGCTGATCAGCCGCTGCCACGGGGAGGCGTCTCGGGGGAAGCTCATGACTCACTTGTACTACGCCGGGCGGGTTCCCGGCAGAGAAGCACGGCACGGCGGGCGCCCGGAAACGCGGGGCGCCCGCCGTGCTCACGACAGCCGGGATTGGCCGTCGTTTCGGTGATTAGGAAGCGTCGGTCACGTCCGCCGTGGCGGCCTTCCTCTTGCGCGAGAGGTAGAGCGCGGCACCGCCACCGCCGAGGGCGGCGACACCGGCGGCCACCAGGCCGCCCAGCGCGGCACCGGTCACCGGAAGGCTGCTGCCGGCCTCGTTCGCGGGCTTGCTGGTGTCGGCCTCCTTGTTCTTGTCGCCGTCGGAGCCGGAGCCGGAGCCGTCGCCCTTCTCGCCGCCGGAGCCCGTCCCAGCGTCCTTGTTCTTGTCGGCGTCGGAGCCGTTGTCCTTGTCGCTCATGTCCTTGCCGGTGATGGCGACACTGGCCAGGGCGGCGGGCTCCTCGGAGGGGGTGCAGGTCGTGGTGACGGTACCGGACGCCTGCTCGATCTTGGCGGTGACGGTGCCGGGCGTGAAGGTCAGCTTGCCCGGCTTCAGCGGGGTGATAGTGCCGGAGGTGCCGTCAAAGTTATAGCTGTCGATCGGGAAGCTACCGTCCTCGTCGACCGGCCCCTCAGCTGTCGATGTCGTGGTCAGCGACTTCTGCGGAGCCGCGGCACCGCCCAGGTTGAGCGCACCGGAGAAGGTCCCCTTCGTGACCGGCTCGTCGGCGTAGAAGTAGGGGACGTTGTCGACGCCCGCGGCCCAGACGTACGGATCGCCGGTCTTGCCGTCGCCCGAGTGCGCGAGGGTCCAGAGGATCTTGGCGCTGTCGGTCTGGGTGCCCGCCTTGCAGGTGTAGGCGTAGGACTTCTGGGCGATGTGCTCGCCTTCGAAGTCGAGCTCCTCCTCGATGTCGGTGTCGAGCGTCAGGGGCTCGGGGTCGACGTTTTCGGGAGGCTGCTCCTCGGCGGCCGTCTCGTCCTTGTCGCCCTTGTCCTCGCCCTTGTCCCCTGCACCGGTGTCCTCGGCCTTGTCGGCGTCGCCCGACGCGTCCGCGTCGCTGTCGCCGTCGGGGGTCGTGGTCTCCTTGCCGCCCTCGGCGGAGGTGTCCTTGCCGGCGTCCTGCTTCTCGCCGGACTCGGCACCGGCGCCCTCGGCGTTCACCTCGGGCTTCTCCGCGGGGGTGTCGGCCAGGGCGAGGGGCGCGCTGAGGACGCTGCCCAGGCCGACGAATGTGGCGACGGCGAAGCCGGCGGCCGTGCGGGTCATGGTTCGCGACACGGTAAAGCTCCAAAGTTGGGGGTTGAAAAAACGTGGTCGGCGGCGCCAGAGCGGTATCGCGGGCGCACTCCCGAGTGGCGTGCCAGGCGGCTCGGTCAGAGCGGGGCTGCGAACGGCAGCAGGGACACCCGAGCGAGGTTGAGCGCCTGGCACTGGTCGGCGGTCGTGAACCTCCGAACAAGCAGCACTCTAGACCCTCAAATCACCACAAACCAATAAGAAGGTGATCAGTTATCAAGTCGTTTCGATTGCGGCAGATATCACATTTTTCGCGATCTTCGTTACGAATAGCAACGATCGGAGATCCACGAACTGCGAAAATACAAAAACCACCTAACCCAGAGTGAATTCCTGCGGATCGGCACCGGGGTGGTTTACATACGAACGGCCGCGCGGCCGCATCCGGCCCCGCCCCCCTCAACTGACCAAGCGTCACCGTCACGCGACACAACGCGGGGCGGGACACCCCGCACAGGTGTCCCGCCCCGCTATTCTTCCGCTGCCTTTTGTCCCCTACTCCGGCCCCGGACCGTGCAGTGCCTCCACCAGCGTCGTCAGCTGTGCCACGGAGCGGTCGAGGTCGCGGACCGCCTCGACCGTACGGCTGTCGTCATCGCGCTCCTCGGTCACCACCAGCCCGCGCAGCAGCTCCAGGTTGGTGTTGACCTCGGCGACGCGCCGCGACAGGCGCCCGGCGACACCCGACACCGGTCCGCCCGTCTCCTCGGCCAGCTCCTTGCGCAGCATCCGCGACTGCTCCCGCAGCTGCTGCTTGACCTGGTGGAGCTCCACGAACACCTCGACCTTGGACCGCAGGACCCACGGGTCGAACGGTTTGGTGAGGTAGTCGATGGCGCGGGAGGCGTACCCGCGGAACACCTGGTGGCGGTCGATTCCGGCACCGGTCAGGAAGATGATCGGGACGTCCTTGGTGCGCTCCCGCTGCTTGATGTGGGCGGCGGTCTCGAATCCGTCCATCCCAGGCATCACGACGTCGAGCAGGATGACCGCGAAGTCCTCCTCCAGGAGCGCCTTGAGCGCGTCCTCCCCCGAACTCGCGCGCACCAGGTTCTGATCGAGGGACGTGAGGATCGCTTCGAGCGCCGTCAGGTTCTCGTCGCGGTCGTCCACTAGGAGGATGTTGGCCTTACGCGGCACGGTCACTGCTCCTGCTCATTCTCGGTCTCGGAAGTGTCCGCGTCAGTACCGTCCGCCTCGGTACCGTCTTCCTCGGACTCCGGCTCCAGCCAGTTGCGTATGACATCGAGCAGGTGGTCGAGGTCCACCGGCTTCGTCACGTAGTCGGACGCCCCTGCCTCCAGGCTCCGTTCCCGGTCGCCCTGCATCGCCTTGGCGGTCAGGGAGATGATCGGCAGGTCCGCGAATTGCGGCATGGCGCGGATGGCCCGGGTCGTGGCGTCACCGTCCAGCTCCGGCATCATGATGTCCATCAGCACCAGGGCGACGTTCTCGTTGGCCTCCAGCTTCTCGATCCCGGTGTGGCCGTTGTCGGCGTAGATGACCTCCAGTCCGCTCGCCTCCAAGGCACTGGTCAGGGCGAACACATTGCGCACGTCGTCGTCGACGATGAGCACCTTACGCCCGGCCAGCACCGCCTCGCGGTCGGGGTCGTTGCGTACCTCCTGGCCCTCGCCCAGATCGCCGTTCTCCGGGTCGGGCTCGATCTGGCGGAGAACCGGGACGGCCGGCGGTTCCGCGGGCTCATCGATCTCCGGTTCCTCCGCGACGCCGACGTCGTCCGGGCTCTCGGTGATGTCGATCTCGGTGAGCGGCTCGATGTCGGGGGTGCCGTCCGAGGTCAGCCCCGCGGCCGCGCCCAGCGGGTCCTCCAACCGCTCGGCCGTGCCCTCGGGCAACCGCACCGGCAGCAGCAGAGTGAACGTGCTGCCCTCGCCGACAACACTGCTGACGCGGATCTCGCCGCCGAGCAGGCGGGCGAAGTTCCGGCTGATCGACAGCCCCAGCCCGGTGCCGCCGAAGCGGCGGCTGGTCGTACCGTCACCCTGATGGAACGCCTCGAAGATGACCTGCAGCTTGTCATCGGGGATGCCGATCCCGGTGTCGGCGACGGAGAAGGCGATGACCTCCTCGTTCTCCCCGAACATGTCGAGGTCGGCGTCGTCGAGCGCCCAGGCCGGTTCGATGAGCAGCCGTACCTCCCCGGCCCCGGTGAACTTCACGGCGTTGGACAGCAGGTTGCGCAGGATCTGCTGCAGCCGCTGCTCGTCGGTCCACAGGAAGTTCGGGATGTCCGGTGAGACCTCGACGGCGAAGGCGAGCCCGCGTTCGCTGGTCATCGGGCGGAACGACGCCTCAACGTAGTCGACCAGCTGGGTGATCGACACGTTGGCCGGCTGCACCTCCGCCCGTCCGGCCTCGACCTTGGCGAGGTCCAGGATCTCGTCGATGAGCTGGAGCAGGTCGTTGCCGGCCTTGTGGATCGTCTGGGCGAACTCCACCTGCTTGGAGGTGAGGTTCTGCTCGGTGTTGTCGGCCAGCAGCCGCGCGAGGATGAGCAGGCTGTTCAACGGCGTGCGCAGCTCGTGCGACATGTTGGCAAGGAACTCGGACTTGTACTTGGAGGACACCTGCAGCTGGTGCGCGCGGTCCTCCAGCGAGCGCCGGGCACGCTCGATCTGCCGGTTCTGCAGTTCGATGGCGCGGTTCTGGCTGGCCAGCTGCCCCGCCTTGCTGTGCAGCTCGGCGTTCTTGCGGCGCAGTTCCTCCTGCTGGCGCTGCAGCTCGTTGGAGCGCTCCTGCAACGCGGTCGTCAGCTGGCGGGACTGCAGCAGCAGGTACTCGGTCTTGGAGTTGGCGAGGATCGTATTGATCGTGGTCCCGATGTGCGAGACCAGCTGGCGCAGGAAGTCGAGGTGCACCTCGCGGAACTCGCCGTACGAGCCCAGTTCGATGACGCCGAGCGCCCGCCCCTCGAACAGTATGGGGAATATCGCCAACGTCAGCGGCGGGGCCTCGCCCAGCCCGGACTCGATCTTCACGTAGTCGCCGGGAACGTTGTGGATGACCATCTCCCGCTGCTGGGCCAAGACCTCCCCGGCCAGGCCCACACCGGGGCGGATGCGGCGGCGCGGCTCCTCCGGCTGGAAGCCGAACCCGGCGTACAGACGGAAGGTCTCCTCGTCGTCCTTCTCCTCCGGGAGGAAGCAGGCGCCGTGCTGGGCGTCGACCAGGGGAGTCACCTCGGTCATGATCAGCCGGGCGAGCTCGTTGAGGTCGCGGTGGCCCTGGATCTTTCCGGAGATGCGGGCGAGGTTGCTCTTCAGCCAGTCCTCGTCGCGCTGCGCGGCGGTCGTCTCGCGCAGGTTGCTGACCATGAGGTTGATGTTGTCCTTCAGGGTCAGCATCTCACCGCGCGCGTTGACCTGGATGTTCTGGGTCAGGTCGCCGCGGGTGACGGCGCTGGCGACGTCGCCGATCGCGCGCACCTGGGTGGTGAGGTTGCGGGCCAGCTCGTTCACGCTGTCGGTGAGCTGCTCCCAGGTGCCCGAGACGCCGTCGACCTTGGCCTGGCCGCCCAGCTGGCCCTCACTGCCGACCTCGTGGGCCACGCGGGTGACCTCGGTGGCGAACGCCGAGAGCTGGTCCACCATGGTGTTGACGGTGTCCTTCAGCTCCAGGATCTCGCCCTGCGCGTCGACGGTGATCTTCTTGCTCAGGTCGCCCGCGGCCACCGACGACGTCACCTGTGCGATGTTGCGCACCTGCGTGGTGAGGTTGTGCGACATCGAGTTGACGTTGTCGGTCAGGTCCTTCCAGATCCCCGACACGCCCTTGACGTCGGCGCGACCACCCAGCTTCCCTTCGTTCCCCACCTCGCGGGCCACCCGGGTCACCTCGTCGGCGAAGGCGGACAGCTGATCCACCATCACGTTTATGGTGTCCTTGAGTTCGAGAATCTCGCCCTTGGCGTTGACCGTCACCTTCTTGGTGAGGTCGCCGGCGGCCACGGCGCGCGTGACGATGGAGATGTGCCGCACCTGGTGGGTCAGGTTGTTGGCCATGGAGTTGACATTGTCGGTCAGGTCCTTCCACACGCCCGACACGTCGCGCACGTGGGCCTGGCCGCCGAGCTTGCCCTCGGTCCCCACCTCGCGCGCCACGCGCGTCACCTCATCGGCGAAGGCGGAGAGCTGGTCGACCATCGTGTTGACGGTGTCCTTCAGCTCCAGGATCTCGCCCTGGGCGTCAACGGTGATCTTCTTGGTCAGGTCACCACTGGCGACCGCGCGGGTGACCTGGGAGATGTTGCGGACCTGGTAGGTCAGGCTGTTCGCCATCGAGTTGACGTTGTCGGTGAGGTCCTTCCAGATCCCCGACACGCCCTTGACATTGGCGCGACCACCCAGCTTGCCTTCCGTGCCCACCTCGCGGGCGACCCGGGTGACTTCGTCGGCGAACGAGTCGAGCTGGTCGACCATGGTGTTCACGGTGTTCTTCAGGGAGAGCATCTCGCCCTGCACGTCGACGGTCACCTTGCGGCTCAGGTCGCCGCGTGCCACGGCCGTGGTCACCTGTGAGATGTCGCGCACCTGGTTGGTGAGGTTGTCGGCCATGGAGTTGACGTTGTCGGTCAGGTCCTTCCAGATCCCCGACACGCCCTTGACATTGGCGCGACCACCCAGCTTGCCCTCGGTGCCGACTTCGCGGGCGACCCGGGTGACCTCGTCACCGAACATGGACAGCTGGTCCACCATCGTGTTGACGGTGTCTTTGAGCTGGAGCATCTCGCCCTGCACGTCGACCTTCACCTTGCGGCTCAGGTCGCCCTGGGCGACGGAGTAGGTGACCTGTGAGATATCGCGCACCTGCGCCGTCAGGCGCGAGGCCATCTGGTTCACCGACTCGGTGACGTCGCGCCAGGCCCCGGATACGCCCTCGACCTTGGCGCTGCCACCCAGCTTTCCCTCGGTGCCGACCTCCCGCGCCACGCGGGTGACCTCGTTGGTGAAGCCCTGCATCTGGTCGGCCATGCGGTTCACGGAGGTGGCCAGACGCAGCAGGTCGCCGTGGAGTTCGCCATGGCGCGTCTCCAGCCCGACGCGCTGCGACAGGTCACCATCGGCGACCGAGTCGAGGATCCGCGCGACGTCGGTCACCGGCCCGCTGACCTCGTCGAGCACCTGGTTGAGGGCGCGGATGCTCTTGCCCCAGGCGCCCCGGGCGGGACTGACCGAGATCCGTTCGGTGAGTCGGCCCTCACTGTTGACCACCGTGCCGAGCCGCTGCAGCTCGCTGCTCAGCTGCTCGCAGTGGTCCAAGACTTGGTTGAACACGGACGCGAGTTCGCCGGACTTGGCGCCCTCACCGAAACTCAGCCGCACGCTGAAGTCGCCGTCGCGCATGCTGTACAGGGCCGCGAGAAGCTCATCCATCTGTGCTTCCGAGGCCACCGCCCCGGCCTGCTGGGGCATGGAGTCCCCCTCCTTCAGCAACTACCTACGCCGACCCCAGCCGTCCGGCAGGGGAGCCGGAGAGAGTCGGCGGGGGCTCCGCTGCTCGCGCGCCCCGTATCCTCCGACACCGGACGGATCGTGCCACCTGCAAAAGGTCGGCCGGGCTGCTCTTTACATGGACGTTCTGACATCATGACTGCGTTGTTCCTACTGTGCCCACGAAAGTCGTTGTTCCGACACCGCAGGCCCAGCGGAAGTCGAGATTGGGGGTAGGGGTCAAACATGCCGATGCCGCCAACGGACTCATCCGCCCTGTTCGACGCTGAAAGAAACCGTACGGCTTCACAATGCCACATGATGCGATGAAGGTCGCCCGCCGGGAGTTCTCCCCGGCCCCCGAGACCGCAGGCGACGCCCGCCTCTTCGTCCGCGAGATGCTGGAGGAGTGGGGCGTCGAACGGTCGTGCGACGACGTCGTGCTGCTCGTCAGCGAGCTCGTCACCAACGCGGTGATCCATGCCCAGAGCATGCTGGAGGTGACCGTACGGCGGCTTCCGGACTCGATCGAGGTCGTCGTCGCCGACAGAGCGCCCGAGCGCGCGGTCCCGCAAGCGGGACCGCTGGCGGTGGACGTCGCCCCGTCGACCGACGGCCAACGCCACGGCGGCCTGGGGCTGGCCCTGGCCTCCGCGCTCGCCACCTCGTGGGGCGTCAGTTACAGCAAGGAGGACAAGGCGGTCTGGGTCCGGATGCAGGACGAGGCGGCGGCCGACGCGAACGGCGAGCTCGCCCCGCCGCTTCCGGTACGCCCCAACCGGCGGCGTCCCGAGCGCCCCGGACCGTGGGCGCCGCTGGACGCCGCGCTCTCGGCCCGGCTGTCCCTGCCCGACCTGCTGGACCGGACCGTCGACTACGCGCGCACCGCCCTGGGCGGGGACGCCGCCTACATCGCGCTGGCCACCACCGACGAGACCGAGTGGGAGGTGCGCACCGCCGTCGGGCTGACGAACAGCCCCTGGCGGGCGTTCCGCAGCCGGACCGAGGAGACCTTCCCGTCGGCGGCCCCGGCCCCGGGACCGGTCATCAACGACGACCTGATGATCGCGCGGGCGCACCGCGGTCGGCTCTCCAAGGCGGGCATGCGCTCGCTGGTCACCGCCCCGCTCATCGTGGACGGCCGGATCACCGGGCTGATCGGTGTGGCCTCGCGGCGCATCCGGCACTTCGGCGAGACCGCGGCCCGGCGCCTGCAGGACGGCGCCGACCGCATCGCCCTGCCCGTGGAGCGCGCCCGGCTGGCCGAGGTCGAGCTGGCGCGGCGGGCGTCGCTGAGCTTCCTCGCCGAGGCGAGCGACCTGCTGACGGGGACGCTCGACGAACACATGACCGCGGCGCTGGCGGCACAGCTGATCACCTCCCGGCTGGGCAGTTGGTGCGCGGTGCACGTCAACAACGACCTCGGGGCCTCGCGGCTGGCCTACGTCGTGCACAGCAACGAGAACTACAACGACGTGCTGCAGTCGCTGCTGTCCACGCTGCCGCCGCCCGAGCAGCACACGCCCCGCCCGCTGTGGAGCCGGGACATGCTGCTGGCGTCGGGCATCGAGGACGACCTGACGCACGAGTTGGCGCAGTCGCCGGCCATCAGCATCCCGCTGGTGGCCCACGGCCAGACGCTGGGTCGGCTGACCATGGGCAAGAAGCCCGACGAGGACTTCACCCGCGAAGACGTGGACGTGGCCGACGACCTCGCGCGCCGGGTGTCCTCGGCGATGGAGAACGCGCGGCTGTACGCGGGCCAGACCTCGATGAGCGAGGCCCTGCAGCGCAGCCTCCTCCCAGCCAAAGAAAAAGTGCCGGACATTCCCGGCGTGGACCACGCCGTGTTCTACCGTTCGGCCGACGAGCGCAACGTGGTCGGCGGCGACTTCTACGACCTGTTCGCCACCGACGGCCGCTGGTGCTTCGCGATCGGCGACGTCTGCGGCACCGGCCCGGCCGCCGCGGCCGTGACCGGACTGGCCCGCCACACCCTGCGCGCCCTGGCACGCGAAGGGTTCTCCCCGGCGCACATCATGCACCGGCTGAACCTCGCCATCCTGGACGAGAACACCACGACCCGCTTCCTGACCATGCTCTACGGGGAGATGACCCCGATCGGCGAACCGGGCGAGGGCTTCCGGATCCGCCTGGTCTCGGCGGGCCATCCGCTGCCGCTGCTCCTCAACCAGAAGGGCGAGGTCACACCGGCCGGAACGTCCCAGCCCCTCCTGGGCGCGTTCGAGGACGTCGACTTCTACACCGAGACCATCGAGGTCGCCTCGGGCGACGTGCTCCTGGCGGTCACGGACGGCGTCACCGAACGCCGCAACGGCACCCAGATGCTCGGCGACGAGGGCCTGATGCGCATCTACTCCAACTGCTCGGGGCTGACAGCCCAGGCCGTCATCGTCCGCCTCGACCGCGACCTGGAGGAATTCGCCCCGGGCGGGCACACCGACGACACGGCCATGTTGGTGCTGCGGTTCCTGTAGGGCGGCACGGCCGGTCAGAGCCACCCCATGTCCTGGGCGGTGCGGATGGCGGACATGCGGTTGTCCGTGCCGGTCTTGCTGATGGCGTTGGACAGGTAGTTGCGTACCGTTCCCTCCCCCAGGTGGAGCGTTCGGGCGATGGCGGCGACCGAGGCGCCGTCGGCCGCGGCACGAAGCACGTCGGCCTCGCGCGGGGTCAGGGGGCTCTCGCCCGCAGCCATCGCGGCGGCGGCGAGTTCGGTGTCGATATAGCGTCCGCCGCCGTGCACCTTGCGGATGGCTCCGGCGAGCTGCTCGACGGGGGCGTCCTTGGCCAGGAACCCGCGAGCGCCGGCGGCCAGGGCGCGGCGCAGGTAGCCGGGGCGGCCGAAGCTGGTCAGGATGAGGACGCCGCAGTGCGGGGCGGTCTGCTTCAGCTCGGCGGCGACCTCCAAGCCGGTGGCGCCGGGCATCTCGATGTCGAGGACCGCGATGTCGGCGCTGTTCTCGGTCACCGCCGCAGCCACCTGGTCCCCGCGGCCGACCTCGGCGACGACCTCCAGGTCCTCCTCCAACCCCAGCAGTGCGGCGATGGCACCGCGGATCAGGTGCTCGTCGTCGGCAAGGACGATGCGGATCAACCCGTCGCTCCTTCTCGATCTCCGAGCGGCGCGGGGTCCGGCCGCCGCCCGACGTCTCGGGACAGTAAGGGCAGCACCGCCCGCAGCAGGAAACCGTCCTTGCCGCTCAAGCTGGCCGACACCTCCCCCCGCACCGCGGCGGCACGTTCGGAGAGACCGGTGAGGCCGTTCCCGAAGCGCACCTCGCCGTCGTGCGCGGCACGCGCACCATTGTTGTACACCTCGACGACCAGTGCCCGCTCGTCACGGCGCAGCGTGATATCGCATCGGGAAGCGGTGCTGTGCCGCAGCACGTTGGTGCCCGCCTCGCGGACCAGCCAGGCGGTGAGCGCCCGCAAGTCGGCAGGGGCGTCGATGTCGTCACCGGTCACCGTGCAGTCGACCCCGGCGGCACCGAGAACCGAGCGCACGCTGGCGATCTCGGCATCGAGGTCGACCTCCCGATACCCGCTGACGGCGGTGCGCACCTCGCGCAGCGCCTCACGCGCCAGCCGCTGCACCTCCAACATCTCCCGCGCGGCCTGCTCGGGCGCCCGCTCGGCCAGACGGGCCGCGAGCTCACTCTTCACCGACAGCGCGGAGAGGCTGTGCCCGAGCAGGTCGTGCATGTCGCGGGAGAACCGGAGCCGCTCCTCGGTGACGGCGAGCCGTGCCTGTGCTTCGCGCGCTGCGGTCGCCTCGTTGGCGACCTCCCAGAGCCACAGGACGCCGTAGTTGGTCACGAGCATGAGCACCGCCCAGACCACAGGGATGCCCCAGACAAACGCCATCAAAGCCACGTCGGACTCCGGAAAGGCGAGGAACCTGACCCACGGCCCGACGAGGAGGGCGACTGTCACGACGACGGTCCGCCGACGGGGCCGCACCATCATCACCGTGGCCCACCACACGGAAGCGATGAGCAGGCTCGAATAGTACACACCGATCGCCACGAACACGGCGGCGAGCAGTGCCAAGGACGTCCAGTAGGCAACGTTCTGCGGGTCCGTTCGCCGCCTCATTCGGACGAGCATCATCCACATGACGATCCCGGCGAGCGGCAGGGAAAGGAGCGCACCGACGACGGCGCCCGGCAGCGACACGCCCTCGCTCCTGACGGCGTTCGCCACCTGGGTGAGGCCGAAGACGGGGATCAACAGCGCGAAGATGGCGAAGCTGCCGATCACGACCCACCGTGCATGGCGCAGCCGCCGGTGCGCCGACTGCGGCACCGTCATGGACACCCGGTTAGGTTCCTCGGCCTTCGGCATCCGACCCCTCCCTGTGCGTTGACCGCTCGCCCGCGCGCATGCGACGAAGCGGTACGCGGCGGCCGGTCCGTCCTCCCGACCGCCGCTCACCGTACCGCCGGGAGGCGCGCCCGAGCTTCACCCGACGGTGGTGTGCTGCTCTCCTCCGGCTCAGTCCGCCTGACGCGGGTCCCACCGGAAGAAGCGCAGCAGGTAGGTCGCGATCCCCAGCCAGACGAGCAGGACCAGCAGCGATGGTGCGGCGGCCACCCACAGGTCGAGCCCGGTGGCGGAGGTGGCGCCCTCCACTCCACCGAAAGTGTCGAGGCCGAAGTAGGCGCTGCGGGCGATGTCGATCGCCGGAAGCATGGGGAGGTAGGACAGGGCGTTGGCTACCGGGGCGGGCATCAGGTCCGGCGGGACGAACGTGCCGCTGATGGCGATGAACAGCAGGAACGGGACCATGCTGATCATCTGCGCGCTCTCGGCGTTGCGGGCCAGGTTGGTGAAGACCAACCCGAGCATGCTCACGATCGCGGTAGTCAGCATGACGGCGAGTAGGAGCAGCAGCGGATCGCTCGGCAGCGTGTCGAAGCGGGCCGCCATGAGTCCGCCGACCAGCACGGAGATCGCCACCGTGATGGCGAACACCGCCACTCCAGTGGCACCGAACAGGGCGGCGGGCGGGACGCCGCTGACCCGGAACCGCTTGAGGATCATCATCTCGCGCCGCGCGGCGTACACGTTGGGCATGTGCAGGACCGCCAGGGTCATCGCCGACAGGACGGGGAGCCCGCTCACCAGGTACGCGCGGTTGAGGATGCCGGGCGCGACCTCCGCCTCGGGCATGGTGAAGGCGGGTAGCAGCAGCACCAGCGGCATGAACGCCATGTACAGCGCGGTTCGGTAGCGGTGGAACAGGGTGAGCTCTGTGCGCGTCAGCCGGAGGAGCTGGCGTACCGCACTCACGGGTGCACGTGGGGGTCGGCGCGTGTCGGTTGTGGGCGGAGCGGTGGTGGCCATGGCGTCGGTCCTTCGCGGTGTGGGGGCGAGTCGGGTGCGTTCGGGGGGTCTAACCGGACACCAGATCGGCGGCTCCGTCGGCGACGCTGAGGAAGACGTCCTCCAACGAGGCACTGCGCACTTCCAGCCGGTGCAGGGTGGTGCTGTGGACGTCCGCCCAGGCGAGCAGCGGAGCCAGCGCGCCGTGGGCACGTCCCTCGGTGTCCTCACCCCGGACCGTGTAGCTGACCCATGCCTCCTCCTGGCGCATCTCCACCTCCGCCGTGGCGCCGGGAAGCCCAGGCAGGTCGTCGAAGCGGACATCGGCGGGCAGCCGGAAGGCGATCCGGTCGCCGTGGCCGACGACGACCTCGCGCAGCGTCCCGGCCACTTTGACCTCACCCCGGTGCATGATGGCGAGCCGGTCGGCCAGGCGCTCGGCTTCTTCGAGGTAGTGCGTGGTGAGGAGGACGGCGACGCCGTCGGCGACGAGGTCGGCGATGAGCGTCCACGTCTCGCGGCGCGCCTCGGGGTCCATGCCGGTGGTCGGCTCGTCCAGGAACAGCACCTCGGGCCGGGTCAGTACGGCCAGCCCGAGGTCGAGTCGCCGCTTCTGCCCTCCGGACAGCTGCCGGACGGCGACCCGGGCCTTGTCGGCCAACCCGGTCAGCGCCAACACCTCGTCGCGCCCCAACGGGTCGGCGCACAGGTCCCGGGAGAGGTCGATGGTCTCGGCAACGGTCAGCTCACCGAAGAGGCCGCTGTGCTGCAGCACCGCGTTCGTCCGTTCCCGCAGGGCAGGCGGCTGCCCATACGGGTCGCTACCGAAGACCCGCACCGTTCCGCTCGTAGGACGCCGAAAGCCCTCCAGCGTCTCGATCGTGGTGGTCTTTCCAGCACCATTGGTGCCGAGTAAGGCGAACAGCTCTCCGGGAACGACGTCGAACGAGATGCCCTTGACCGCCTCGAAGTCGCCGTAACTCTGCCGAAGGTCGCGCACACTGACCGCGGCGCCGGTGTCGGCGTCACCACCGGGGTGCGCGTCGCTCGCTGGGAATGGGCTCTGCTGTGCCGTACTCATGCCCAGCAGTCTCGCGAACCTGCCCGGGCACGGGGCAGACGCCGCTGTCACCGCTCGACCGTGAACTCCTCAGCGCGACGCGATGACAGATGTCATGACGTCTGTCCGTTGGGCAGGCTGCGTGGCCTCTGGCCGGAACCAACTGCTGGTGACAGACGTATCGGCAGGATAGAGTGAATGCGGGATATTCGAGTACCGGAGCCCTGCAGCCAGGCTGGCTGCAGGGCTCCGGTGTCTCTGCGTCAGGCGAGTTCGTCGGCCTTGACCGCCTTAACGAAGACAGCCCACTCGACCGCCTCGAATACCAGCGAGCCAAGGTGGCGGTGCTGGCTGTCGCGGACGCTGGATGCGCCCGGGACATCGGCAACCTCGACACAGTTGTTCGAGGTGGGCTGGCTATAGCTGCTCTTGCGGTACAGCCGGTCGGGGACACGCTCGTACGTCATCGGGTTCCTAAGTGATCATCTCTCGGAGCCTCATCACGGTCTCCTGAGGGGTGAGGGCCGCAATACGGATATGCCCAAATAGATGACGATATCGCGCCACTTCCTCATGGTCTTCGAGGTAGATGCCGTCCGTGTCCGTCTCCAGGTAGACAAAGGACGGGTCGACATTGCTGGGGAAGTCCATGAGCACGAAAGCTCCCGCGCTCCCCGGGTTGAGGCGGCTGCTCATGGTCATCTGCAAGGTCGTTGCCCCAGGATGTTCAGCCATATGGATGAGATGCTCCACCTGGCGCCGTTGGATCTCTGGCCAGTCCTTCAGACGTAGTAGGGCACCTTCGTCGAACACTGCCCACAGTTCCGGCGGATTCTCCTTCAAGATCTTCTGACGCTCGATCCGGGCATCCACAGTGCGCTGGATGTCCTTCGGGTCGCGCATCAACGCCGTCTTGGCCAAGAGCTCGGTGTATTCCGGCGTCTGCAGCAAGCCTGGGACGACCAGCGGTTCCCAGTTGGAGATGACGGATGCCTCGGCTTCGAAACCGATGTAGTCGCCCTTCAGGACATCGGTGTAGCGGGACCACCATCCGGTCTGCTGCGACTGGCGACACAGTGTCAAGATCTCTTCGCGCTCACGCTCGCCGTGTGACCCGTAGGCGTCGAGCAGCGCCTTGACCTCGATGACCTTCGGTTTCTTCTTTTCTCCCGTCTCGATGTTGTTGATGGTCGTTCGGGAGATTTCGGTCGCTTTAGCGGCATCATCCAAAGTCATGCGCGCTTGAAGGCGACGACTCTTCAGCGCCTCCGACAGGCGGCGTCGGCGGACAGTCGGGCTGTATCGCTCAGTCACTAATGGACTCCCCAGCATGGCGTACTGCTCCGATCGTAGAGCTGCCGAAGGTCCTGCCCGAACCAGACGTTCCGGGACTTATAAGACGGGATTTCAGGATTAGATTGCAAACCTGAATTTCAGGTTCCATCATTGATGGTACTCGAAATCCCGACTTGCCAGACCTCCCATCTGGCCCTACCCCCGAGGGGTTCACATGCGAATCATGCTGTTCCTACTCGCCCTCACAACCGCGCTATTGCAGATGACCGGCTATGCGCCTGCACCTACCGGACGACACGCACGCACCGGGCGCGGACCGTCGGCCACAGACGAGGCATCGACCGCCGAGACCATGCCTCCAGCAACTCAGTCGAAGCGGCCTCGGCCCTACGCCCCGGAACGCGAACCGGAGCCAGCCTCAGAACCGCGTATCCCAGATCGCGACGCCTTCTACGAACTGGCCGAGCTCTCCCGACATGCATCCCGGTGGCACTTCACCTACGACCGCTCCGCGTCGAAGGCCCCCTACACCGCCACAAACTGCGTCGAGCCACGAGTGAGCGTCGCGGCCTCCAGCGTCCAAGGCCTGGAACACGTGCTCGACGACATCAGGCTTCCCAACCCCGTTCGGCGCTACTACCGGCTGGCCCACCAGCACCGACCGACCGCAGACCAGGAACGCGCCGATCTCGATCTGCTCGCGAGGGCAGCCCGATGATCGCCCCACAGGCCCCGCCGGGACACCT
This sequence comes from Nocardiopsis rhodophaea, assembly GCF_039530945.1. Classification (NCBI taxonomy): domain Bacteria; kingdom Bacillati; phylum Actinomycetota; class Actinomycetes; order Streptosporangiales; family Nocardiopsidaceae; genus Nocardiopsis; species Nocardiopsis rhodophaea. The sequence goes on along the minus strand of NZ_BAAAPC010000002.1, from coordinate 271,550 downwards.
CGGCGACGTCTTCATCGAAGTCCGCCACCAAGCCGAATCCCTCGGCCACACACTCACCTGGTATCGGACCAAGGACGGGTGGCGCTTCACCCTGACCGACCACACCACGGGGAGCAAGCGCACTTACCCCTACCTCGCCCAAGTACAAGCCCAGCTCGACAGGGCCGCACGCAGCTGACGCGTTCCCCCAAACTGCCGCCCGGCCTTGATGAGGGGTCAAGGCCGGGCGGCTCCACGACCACAGACGTCTCAGCTGTCGAAGGTCTGATCCAGAAGTCATCCAGGAGACGCAACCGGCCCTGGTCACTTCTCCTCGGGCAGAAAGCGGCCGGTCTCCAGCAGTGTCTTGAGGCTGGACACGATCATCGGCCAGCCTTCGCTGCACATGCCGATCATGGTGCCGCCACGCTCGAATCCTTCGTGCGTCACGGTGAGCTTCACTACCGGGCCGATCGGCTCGATCTCGTTAGGTGACGCGGATACGCGGCTCAGAAGCCAGTCGGGCGCGCAGCTCCTCCTCGACTTCAACCTGCTTGGCCCATTCCGGGGTGAAGGTGTGCCATGTGTAAGAGAGTTGGCAGGGCGGGTCACTGACGAGCACGCGCTGGTCGGGGTGGGTGATCTCTGCACCGTTCACCTTCCACACCATGGGCGAGCCCTCCTCCCAGTCCGTCTCGAAGACCGTGCCTCCCCAGAACTGGGCGGTGAGGGCAGGATCAGTCAAGGCCTGCCAGAGCAGCTTGGGCGCTGCGTGTATGTGGATCGTGTAGCGGAAGGTGTCGGTCTCCACGCCAGGATTCAACCCCGGACGCACCAGGGCGGGCCCACCCGCCACGCCGAGGCACCCGAAGTGATGCGACCCTCGACGCCCACGAGTCCATCCGCCGCGTCACCGCACACACCCGGAACACTGAATCCCTCACGATCACGTACAGGGTCCGTCCAGTTCGAGACCCATCTCGACAAATCCCCACAGAGTTGATTGCCTTCCTCAAAAAATCCGTGCGGCCTTGCTGAGGGACCAAGGCCAGACGGCTTCCGGAAGGCTCAATACCTGACGCTTGAACACGAACCCTCGTTACCGGGTGGTTCCGAGCAGGCTGTTTAACGACGCTTCCCGGACTGAAGAGCCCACAGGATGGCACTGGATGACATCTCCAGTAAAACCGCATTAGGCTCCTCAGCGCCTGTCTTATTACAGGCGCTCACCAGATACGCCCACCCCCTATCGTTTGCTGCACCCTAGCCCCGCTTTACAAGTCGCAGCATCCAGGTTGGACATAACACCTGAAAGGTATGCCGCCAGCCCGACCTGCGCTTATAACCCCCGGTGTCCGGATCACATGAGCTACATGGTAGAAAACATCGTTGGATACTGAGAGATCCACCCTGATATAGACACGAAAGCGAGTCCACGTGACCTCCCCTGATCCGGGTATACGAGAAGCGCATCCGAGCGCCACATCGAGACGAAATCCTGCGCTTTGGGTGGCAGTAGCTATGATCTCGGCACTAGTCGTCTTCGCGGCTATGGCTATCGCATTCGTCGCAGGAACAGCGGTCGGAAACGACAACGAACCAGAAGCTCAGGCTGACGGAAGGCACGGCGGAAGAGATGTGTCAGGGGCCGCGTCCGGTGGGGATTCTGAGGAACAGGCGACGTTAACTACCCCACCCTGCGAACGCCCCCCAGCCGAAGCGGACGCGTTTTTCAACGGCTTCTCGGAGGACACGCATTGGGAAGGGGTTGGAACCATGCGCGCCCCGACATCACCCGATCACGGACCGGGAAAAACCGAGGACAGCGGCTATCGGCACTGCTATGCCAATACCCCCGAAGGCGCGGTGATCGCTGCGACGAACTTCATCGCCATGACCGACGACCCCGAGGCCCTACCGGAAATGCTTCCGGACATGCTAGCCGACGGCCCCAGGAAGGATTCAGCCCTCGCCGAGTTCGAAGAAGAGGGACCGCACGCCCCCGAGGAGTACGGAGGTTATATCGCTGGGGTGAAGATGCTCGCCTATGGTCACGACCGCGCGGATATGGAGGTGGCCCTCGTCATAGAAGAACAATCCCGAGGCATGGCGTCGATCCGCGTCAACCTCAGGTGGGAACGGGGTGACTGGAAGGTCGCCTTCAATGATCAAGGTGATCTCTTTGAGGCTTCCTTGATCACCTCGCTTGACGGTTACACGCTCGCAGGATGATGGTTCTGGAGCGAAATCCTCGCTGGTTTCCTAAAAACCATGCGCGGAGATTTGAGGAGAGTGGGAATTTCAAAATGAGCTGTTCTTTTGGTCCAATAGCCTCAGCCCAGTGACGGAGCCGCAGGAGACCACACGCCGCGTGCCACAGAGGACCTGGGGGTAGGTGGGCGCTCCAGCACCGCCCGGAAGCGGCTGCGGAACGGACCGAACTCGATCTCCTTGCGAGAGCAGCCCAGTGATCGCCCGACAGAGCCCGCCCGGACACCTCGGCGACGTGTTCCTCGAAGTCCGCCACCTGGCCGAGACCCTCGACCGCACACTGACCTGGTACCGCACCGACGACGGATGGCGCTTCACCCTCACCCACCACCAGACAGGGAACAAACGCACCTACCCCTACCTCGCCCAGGTCCAGGCCCACCTCGACCGGGCCGCACAGTCAGGTCGTTTTCGGCGAGACCGAGGTGGACTCGGGCGGTGAGATTGGGGACGAGGCGGTGCGGGCTGTCGGGCGCGTCGGTGACCAAGGGGCCGGGGTGGAATCCGGCGACTGCGGCTACCTGTTCGGGGTGGGCCGCCGCGGTGCGCATCGCCAAGACGGCGCCCATGCAGTAGCCGGTCACGGCGACCGGTCCGGCGCTGACCTCGGGCTGGGTGGTGAGGAACCTGAGGTAGGAGTCGGCGTCGCGCAGGGCGCGTTCGGTGGTGTGCGCCTCGATCAAGGGCATGAGCTGGGTGAAGACCGCGGGCCGGATCTCTTCTCCGATGTGCTCGGGAAGTTCGATCACCGGTGCCGGGCCGTGCCGGTAGTAGAGGTTGGGGACGAGCACGTAGTAGCCGTGCTCGGCCAGTTCGGTCCTCGGTAGAAGTTGCCCGACCTGACCAACCGGCACCCGGGGGTACTGCTATACACGGACGCCTTCGGCATCCGCCCCGTGCTGGAGAAGATGGCGGCCGCTTGCAGCCGCCCGGCATTGACCCCTCCGCTTGGGCCGGGCGGCTCTTTTCCGGGGAAAGCGTGTCAGCGCGGAGAGGCATCCGATCATGTGGCCCATCCGCCCTGACCGTGCACAAGGCCTGCGCCTTCGGAGGCCATCTGAAGAGTTCTGTGAGTTGTCGCGCTTCGCGCGCAGTTTTTTCTAGGCTGCCGCCCCGTGGCTGAGGTTTCCATCCCCACCGCTCACCGCTGTGGTGCAGGTGTGCAAGCGTGCCCACCCATCCCAGGTTCTACTGCGCAAAGGTCTGCCAACCGTTCCCGATGAAGTATCCCCCCAGCTATTGGGACTGCGTGGAGTCGCTGCCCGCGCCGCCGACCCTTCTGATCATTCCTCGCTTCTCGCCGCCCTGGACGTGGTCCTCAAGGCAGCTCTCGCTCGATTCGACGACTCCCGCTACTCCCGCTCGGCCCGCGCCCTGTTTGGCCTTCCTCCGGGTGAAGCGGGTACCACCCTCACCGCCCGCCGCGAGGCGGCCGCGCGGGCATGTGGGAACGAGGTTCACCACTTCCGCAAGCGCGTCGAGCCACGGCTCATCGAGCGGCTGGCGTGGATGCTCCAGCGTGACGCTGAGCAGTTCCGCGGCACTCGCGCTCTTGCCCCCCGCCTGGCTCCAGCCGAGGGGCAGTCACGTCTTCCGAACGATGTTTTCGCTTGGGAACTCACCGAGCACGAAGAGCACCTCAGCCGTGTATGGGCCGCTGTGTATGCCCTTCGGGCTGAGCTGCTGACCATGGACCGAATGGCGAGCATGGAAGAAGGGTTCCAAGCGATCACGCGCCAGGCCGTCACTGCGGCATGGCGGTACGGCCTTCTGCGATCCGAAGCGGAGCGGTACAGGGAGGTTTACCCACCCGGCTCATTCGGCGCGCTCGGCGAACTTTCTGTTGACGACATTGTCGACTTGGCTGGCTGGACGCCTCCTATGAGGGACGAGCAGCTTTCCTTACTGGTGCTCGCGGCAGCCGAGAATCCCGACCGGGACGGCTTCACCTCGTCACTCAGGGCCGAGGTGGAGTTAGGCGAGGCGTGGTCACAGCCCTGGCTTGACCGCAGGACAAAGAACGAGGAAGGCCATGACACCGACAACTGAGTCCCCCGACCCGCTCACCTCCGCTATCGCCGAGACAGCCATGGGTGATCCGCGCCGCTACGTCATTACTGGCGGCCCGTCCGTCGGAAAGGACGACGTGATCGCTGAGATCATCAAGCACGGAATCCCGTGCATGGAGTCGGAGGCAGGCCGCGCCATCTACCGCAAGCACCGCCAGCGGCTGGGGCGCCACCTGCGCGCCGAGGACCGCCGCGAGTACGCGGCCGAGGTCCTGGAGGCTTTCATCGCCGAGTTCGAGGGCCATAAGCACGGCATCCGTTTCTACAACCGAGGCATCCCCGACTCCTACGGCTGGGAGCGGTTCTTCGGGCTCTCGCCCACGCCACAGCTGGAAGAGGCCAACCGTGTCTACCGCTACGACGCCGTATTCGTCCTCGACCCCCTCGACACTTTCGAGGACCCCGACGACATCGTGTGGGCCAAGGACCGAGAGATCCGGCGGGTGCATGAGCTGGTCGTTCAGGGCTACTACGACGCCGGATACGAGCCTGTCTTCGTCCCGGCCGAAGCCGCCGCGACGCGGCTCGACTTCATCCTCAACAACCTGCGGATACCCAAACCTAAGCGTGAGAGGTGAACCGTGGCGACCACCCCCCTGCTGGTCTCACCCAACTCGGTACTCGCTAACGCTCTGCTGCGCTCTGTCGACCTGCTTCGTCCCCGCGTCCACGCGATCCGCCCGAAGCGGATCGCATTCGTGGTGGGGACCCAGATCAATGGCGCCCCGCATCTCGGGACGAACCTCGTACAAACAACGGCCTTCCTGCTCGCCAAGATCGCCCGGCGGGAGTTCTCCGTCGAGACGTCGGTAAAGTTCGGCGCGCTCGACAACGCGCCTTACGACGTCGTTCTTGATCCTGAAACCCACCACGCCTACCAGCAGACCTACTACCACTCCCTGGGCAAGTCCGGAGTGGGGGCGCTGATCGACACCTACTACCGTGGGTTCTTCGATTCTCTGGCCGATGCCACGAGCACTGACTACGAGTTGGAGAGCTACACCGACCAGCAGGCCGCTCCTGGCTTCCGCGCTGAGTTCCTGCGCACGCTCGAACGGTTGGACGAGATCCGGTGGTGGATGGCACCGTCCCACGGCATTGTGCACACGCGCCTCCCCTGCCCGGAGTGCGGGTGGGCGGAGAAACGGGCGGAACGGACCAGGCTGATCCATCTCGATGAGGACGGGGCCCTGTTCACGGCTGTGTGTCTCGACCATGGCGACTACGAGGTCCCTGTTGATCCGGAGAACGACACTTACCTCGATCTGGCGACGCTCTACCGCAATCTCGTGAAGGAACGTGCGCTCGGGCGCGACAGCAGAACGCTGTACGTCATGCTCAAGGGCGGTGACTGGGCATTCGGCTGCCAGCTTGTCGATGGAGCGCTCACCGTCCTCGGTACGCCCGGATCACATATGCCCTTGCGCATCTTCACCCCGCAGGTGTTGGCGCACACCGGCGCCAAACTATCGAAGTCATTGCTGCGCGAGCGTGGTGAAGACGCATTGCCCGCCGATGTGGAACCCTGGATGCTCAACACCACGGCCTGGGACGGCAACACCGACAACTATGTGGATGCCCTGATCTGGCTCGTCGCGGAACTTCTCTCCGATCCCAAGCACTTCTTCCGTAGCTTCACCGTCAAGGAACTCGGCCGACTGATGAGCAACCGACCCGCAGACCTCGAAGCCCGCCCCCGTGCACACGAGATGGGGATCTACAAGCGGTACTTCGACCTGATCAAGGCAGGCACGAAGACAACGGAGATCCGTGTCAACGACTCCTCACGTGCCCGGATCAGGTCTGGGGACCTGATCCGGTTCCGGTGTCGCGATGAGGAGGTCCTCACGCGGGTGACGAGGATCGCCCGCTACGCCGACTTCGACGAGATGTTCGACCACGAGCCGGTCTCCTCGGTCAACCCGACCGCGACCAGGGAGGACCAGCTGCGCAATATCCGCGAGATCTACCCGCCGGAGCGCGAGGCGCTCGGCGTCGTAGCGATCGGCATCGAACTCGCAGAAACACCTCAAGGACAGAATCACGTGCGATAAGACGGCGGGACGTACCCGGCCCCGGTCGAGACAGCGAAGGCCGAGCGGCTCGATCGGGGGGTGGGTGGGTCCGCCAGCAGACGTGCACTACCGCGGTGGGCGGTGGGGACGGAAACCCCAGCCACAACGCGGCAGCATAAAAGAGAACTGCGCGCGAAGCGCGTCCTTATTCTCTTCTGCAGTCGGAATTTTCAGCTGTCGAAGCCGAGACCGAGTCTGTCCAGGGTGGTCAGCCACAGGTTGCGGCGGCCGTTGTTGCGGTCGGCGGCGGCGATGGCGCGTCTGGTGAGTTCGATGCCCGTGTAGCGCAGGGGTTCGGGTGGGAACGGGATGGGTTTGGAGCGGACCATCTCAAGGCGGGTGCGTTCGGTGTCCTCCCCCGCCAGGAGGTCGAGCATGACTTCGGCGCCGAAGCGGGTGGCGCCGACGCCGAGGCCGGTGTAGCCCGATACATAGGCCAGGCGGCCGCCGTAGGCCAGGCCGAAGAAGGCGCAGAAGCGGCTGCACGTGTCGATCACGCCGCCCCAGGCGTGGGTGAAGCGCAGGTCTTCGAGTTGGGGGAAGGTCGCGAAGAAGTGCTCGGCCAACCGCTCGAAGGTCTCCGGGCGCTGGTCGTATTGGGGGCGGACCTTGCCGCCGTAGTGGTAGATGACGTCGTAGCCGCCCCACAGGATGCGGTTGTCGGCGCTGAGTCGGTAGTAGTGGAACTGGTTGGCCGAGTCGGAGAGCCCTTGGCGGTTCTTCCAGCCGATCGAGGCCATCTCCTCCTCGCTCAGCGGCTCGGTCATCAGGGCGTAGTCGTAGACCGGTGCCACGAAGTGGCGAATTCGGCGCAGCGGGCCGGGGAAGGCGCCCGTCGCCCAGGCGACGCGGCGGGCCGTTACGGCACCGCTTCTGCTTTCGAGGCGGAGGCCGCCGGAGATCGAACGGATATCGCGGACGGGGGTCTGTTCGTAGATGCGCACCCCCAGTCGCAGGCACGCCGCGCGCAGGCCCCAGGCGAGTTTGGCCGGGTGGAGCATGGCGACGGCGTCCGGGTCGAACATGCCGCCAACGTAGGTCGGGGAGTCGACTTCGGCCCTCGTTTGCTCCTCGGTGAGGAATTCCGTGGTGTAGCCGAGTTCCCTCAGGTTGGCGGCTTCTACGGCGAGATCGTCGGCTTGCCACTGTGCGGTGGCGACCAGCAGCTCACCCGTTCGCTCGAACTCGCAGTCGATCCCGTGGCGCGCGATGGCCGCCTCGATCTCGTCCAGGTTCTGACGCCCCAGCCGCTCCAGGTCGGCGATCTCGTCCGGCCAGCGGTTCGCCCCGTTCGCGAAGCCGTGGGTCAGGCTGGACGCGCAGAACCCTCCATTGCGCCCGGACGCAGCCCATCCGGCGGTACGGGCCTCGATCAGCACGACGTCACGGCCGGGGTCGCGCTCCTTGGCGATCAGTGCCGCCCAAAGTCCACTGAATCCGGCCCCGACCACGGCGAGGTCGGTGGTGATCTCGCCGGACAACGCCGACGCTGTTTCGGGCACCTCGTGGCCCTCGACCTCGGGGTCCAGCCAGAAGGCCAGGGGTTTGGCCCCGGCCAGGGCCGCCGTAGCGGCGGTTGACGGGTCAGGCGCGGACACGACGCATCACTTCACTCCGTTGTCATGATATTGCGCGATGTGATGACCGGGGGATGTGACCTCCAGGGGCGGCGTTCCCCTCTGCCCGCTGGAGGAGGTGGCGATCAGGCCCGGCGCCGGGCCAGGACGATGTTGACGATCGCGAGCACCGCGCCGACCGCGAAGATCAGTGTCCCCATGACGTTGACCTGCGGAGGGATACCGACGCGCGTGGCGCCCCAAATCCACAGCGGGAAGGTTTGGACGTTGCCGCTGACGAACGACGTGATGATGTAGTCGTCGATCGACAGCGCGAAGGCGATCAGCCCGCCCGCCATGATCGCCGGGGCCAGCATCGGCAGCGTCACCAGTCGGAACGTGGTCAGCGGCGTGGCGCCGAGGTCGCGGGCGGCCTCCTCCAGGCTGGGGTCGAGGGTCAGGACCCGCGCCCGGACCGTGATCGCCACGAACGACACCGTGAACATCACGTGCGAGAGCAGGATGGTCAGGAAGCCGGTGGCCACGTTCATCGTGAGGAACAGCGACAACAGCGCCGCCCCCAGCACCACCTCCGGCGCGGAGATCGCCGCGAACATGACGAGGTTGGTCGTCCCCTGCCCGCGGAACCGGTAGCGGCCCAGTGCCAGGCCGAGCAGGCTGCCCAGCACGCCGGCGATCACCATCGTCAGCAGCGCGATGGCCAGTGAGTTGAGCAGCGCCGTCGTCAGATCGGGGTAGGCGAGGGCGTCCTCGTACCAGCGGAGCGTGAAGCCCTGCCAGGTGACGTTGTGCCGCCCCTGCACGTCATTGAAGCTGAACGCGATCATGAAGACGATCGGCGCGAACAGCCAGGCCAGCACCAGCCAGGTGAAGTACTTGCCCCAGTCGACGGCCCGACGCGATCGCCGCGGGGCCGGCCCCGTCCGCTCGAACGGATCCGGTGCGTCGGTGGAGACCGGGATGTCCGTAGTGCTCATCGTGCCTGCGCCTCCATGACCTGCTCGGTACCCAGCGCCCGTGCGTAGCTGAAGATCCCGATGAGCAGCACGGCCATGAGGATGAACGTGATCGACGCGGCCATCGGGTAGGCGTTGTTCACCAGGTACTGCGACTCGATGACCTGGCCGATCATCGTGTTATGTGTGCCGCCGAGCACCTTGGCGTTGATGTAGTCAGCGCTGCTCGGGATGAACGTCATGATCACCCCGGCGAACACGCCCGGCAGCGAGATCGGCAGCACCACGCGCACGAACGCCTGTACGCGCCCGGCGTACAGGTCGCGGGCGGCCTCCACCAGCCGGTGGTCCATCCGCTCCAGCACCGCGTAGATCGGCAGCACCATGAACGGCAGGAAGTTGTACGCCAGGCCGAACACGACCGCCGGGGCGGAGTTGAGCACGCGGGTGCCGTCCGGAAGCAGACCGATATCCTTCAGCGTCCCCAGTAGCACCCCGTCGTCGGCGAGCAGGAACCCCCACGAGATGGTGCGCAGCACGAACGAGACGAAGAACGGCAGCAGGAGCAGCAGCAGATAGGTCGACTTGTAGGCGCCGCCGCGGAACGCGATCCAGTAGGCCACCGGGTAGCCGATGGCGATGCACAGCAGCGTGGCGCAGCCGCCGTAGAAGAGCGAGCGCAGGATCTGTTCCCAGTACGTCGCGACCGCGTCGGCGTAGTTGCCGAACTCGAAGGTGAGGCTGAACCCGCGCACGAGGCTGCCGCTCATCAGCGACATCGTGACCATGCTGACGATGGGCACCACGAAGAAGACCGCGAGCCACAGCCAGCCCGGGAGGACGAGGAAGTAGGGGGCGGCGGCCGCGCCGCGTCGCGGTGGCGTCGGGGCCGGTCCGCCCTCGGGGGGCGTCGTCGTTTCCATGGCCATGGCTAGGACTGCGTCACCGAGAGGAACAGGGGCGTGAAGGACTTCTCGTTGTCCGTGGTCAGCGGCACGTAGTTGTGCAGCCGGGCGTAGTCCTCCTCGGTCGGGAACACCAGCGGGCTGTCGACCAGGCCGTCGAGTTCCTTCTTCTCTTTCCCTGAAGCTTCGGCGGCCTTCTCCTTCAGGATCTCCTGGGCCTCGGGAACCGGCGTGATGTAGGTGATGTACTCCGTCAGCCCGGCGGCGATCTCCGGCTCGTACAGGAAGTCCATCAGCATCAGCGCGTCGACCGGGTTCTTGGCGGTGACCGGGATCATCAGGCAGTCGGTCCAGATCGTCCCGCCCTCCTCCGGGACGACGAACTCCAGGTTCGTGCCCTCCTCGGCGTTCTGCTGGTAGATGTCGCCGGACCACGCCATGGACATCCACACGTCCCCGTTGGTCAGCGGCTGGATGTAGTCCTGCTCGTAGTACCGCCGCACGATCCCCTTGTCGCGCTGCTCCTCCAGCTTCTCCACCGCCTTCTTCCAGTCCTTCTCCGTGGACTCGGCGGGGTCGACGCCGTTGAGCAGCAGCCCGAAGTTGGCGATCTCCTGCGGGTCGCGCATCATCCCGACCTTGCCCTCGAACTTCGGGTCCCACAGGTCGGCGATGGAGGTGATCTCCCGGTCGACGTACTCCGGATTGTAGGCGATGCCGGTGACCCCCGACGTGTAGGGAACCGTGTAGGTGTTCCCGGGGTCGTACGACGTGTTCTTGTACAGCTCCCCGGCGTTGGCATCGAAGTTGGGCAGCTGCTCGTGGTCGAGCGGGGCGAGGAAGCCCAGTTCGATGAGCTTGGTGAGCTCGATGCCGTTGGTCAGCACCATCAGGTCGTAGCCGATGGACTCGCCGTTGGCCAGCTTGGGCTGGATCTTGCCGAACCAGGAGTGGTTCTCCTGCACGGCCTCGTCGTAGGTGACCTTGATGCCGGTCCGCTCGGTGAACTGCGTGAGCTGGGTGCGCTCGGAGTCCATGTACAGCGGCCAGTTGGCGAACGCCAGGCTCCCGTTGCTCTTCCGGCCCTCCCAGAAGGACGCGTCGGGGGCCTTCTTCGCTCCCTGGCCCTGCACACCGCAGGCGGTCAGGGCGAGTCCGGCGGCGGTCAGGCCGGACATCTGGAGCATGGATCGGCGGCTGAGGCGGGCGCGGGTCAGTCCGCGTGCGAGTGCGGGATCGTATCTGGTCACGGCGCTGACTCTTTCGGTGCTGGGGGATGGAACTTCCGCAGATCCTCCGTTGATCTCGACGATATCGACCGAATTCTCGACGAGATTACGTCGATATCGCCGAGATCAACGGAGGAGTGGGGGTGGTGTCAGGGGCGGGGCAGGACGTAGGCGGACTCCGGCCGCCAGGACAGCCACACCTTGTCGCCGCGAGAGCTCAGGGCGCTGGCGTCACAGGCGTTCTGGCGGAACACCACGATCTGTGCCCCGTTGTCGGCGCGGACGGTGTAGTGGGTGGTCGACCCCCGGTAGACGACCTCGGTGACGGTCCCCCGCAGCCGCGACCACTCCCCCGTCGGCTCCTCCGCCGCCAGCGTGATCTTCTCCGGCCGTACCGTCACGTCGATCTCATCCCCGGGGGCCGCGTCGGTGGCGGCGATGACACGCCCGGCCTCACCCAAGTCGAGCACGGCGCCGTCACCCCGCCGCTCCGCGACGGTCCCGGTGAGCAGGTTGGAGGTGCCGATGAACCCGGCGGTGAACCGGGTCGCCGGGCGCTCGTAGATCTCGGCGGGTGTGCCGAGCTGCTCGATGATCCCCTGGTTGAGCACGGCGATCCGGTCCGACATGGTCAGCGCTTCGCCCTGGTCATGGGTGACGTAGACGAACGTGATGCCGATGTCGCGCTGGATGCGCTTGAGCTCGATCTGCATGGCCTGGCGCAGCTTGAGGTCGAGCGCTCCCAACGGCTCGTCGAGCAGGAGCGCACTGGGCCGATTGACCAGGGCGCGGGCGAGCGCCACCCGCTGCTGCTGCCCGCCGGAGAGCCGCCCGGGCCGGGTCTTCTCCCGCCCGCCGAGCTCGACCAGCTCCACCATCTCTCCGACGCGCCGCCGGATCTCCGGCTCGGACAGCTTTTTGCGGCGCAGCCCGAACGCGATGTTGTCGTAAACGGTCATGTGCGGGAAGAGCGCGTAGCTCTGGAAGACCATGTTGACGTCGCGCCGGTTCGGCGGGCCGTGCGTGACGTCCTGGCCGGCCAGCCGCACGGTTCCGGCGGTGGGCTCCTCGAACCCGGCGATCATCCGCATCGTCGTGCTCTTGCCGCAGCCGGACGGCCCCAGCAGGGAGAAGAACTCCCCCTGCGGGATCGTGAGGTCGATGCCGCACACGGCGGTCACGGTCTCGTGGCCGGTGCGGTACGTCTTGGCGACGCCCTCCAGGCTGATGGCGGGGGCGTCTGCCCGCGCCGCCGCGTCGGCCGCCGGGCGGGCGGGGGTCTCGTGCAAGGTTGCCGCCATGGTCCGTGGTTTCCTGTCAGTCCTGGCCGATGTAGCTCATCACGTGCTTGATCCGCGTGTAGTCCTCCAGGCTGTAAAGGGAGAGGTCCTTCCCGTAGCCGGAGTGCTTGAACCCGCCGTGCGGCATCTCCGCGACGAGGGGGATATGGGTGTTGATCCAGACGCACCCGAAGTCGAGCCGCCGCGAGACGCGCAGGGCGCGGGCGTGGTCCCGGGTCCACACGCTGGAGGCCAGTCCGTAGCGTACCGAGTTGGCCCAGTTCACGGCGGTGTCCTCGGAGTCGAACCGCTGCACGGTGATGACCGGGCCGAAGATCTCGTCGGTGACCATCTCGTCACCCTGCCGCAGGCCGGACACGACGGTGGGGGCGTAGAAGTAGCCGCGCTCACCCACCCGTGACCCGCCCGTGAGCACCTCGGCGTGGTCGGGTGCCCGGTCGACGATGCCGCTGACGCGGTCGAGCTGGTTCGCGTTGTTCAGCGGGCCGTAGTCGGCGTCGGTCACCTCCGGTCCGGCGGTCGTGGTCTTCGCGGCCTGTTCGGCGAGCGCCGCGGTGAGGTCGTCGTGGACGCCCGGGGCGGCGAGAACGCGGGTGGCCGCCGTGCAGTCCTGGCCCGCGTTGAAGTACCCGGCCCCGGCGATGCCCTCGGCCGCTTTCTCGATGTCGGCGTCGTCGAACACGATGACCGGGGCCTTGCCGCCCAGTTCCAGGTGGAGGCGCTTGAGGTCGGCCGATCCGCTCCGCGCGACCTCGAACCCGGCACGGGTCGAGCCGGTCAGCGAGATCAGCCGGGGTGCGGCGTGCTCGACGAGGGCGCGTCCGGTATCGCGGTCGCCGGTGACGACGTTGAAGACGCCCGGCGGCAGGAACTCCGCGGCGATCTCGGCGAGCAGGAGCGTGGAGACGGGTGTGGTGTCGGAGGGCTTGAGCACGATCGTGTCCCCGGCGGCCAGCGCCGGGCCGATCTTCCACGCGGCCATCGCCATGGGGTAGTTCCACGGCGTGATCTGGCCGACGACGCCGATGGGCTCGCGGCGGATCCAGGAGGTGTGGTCGGCCATGTACTCGCCCGCGGCCTTGCCCTCCAGGGTGCGGGCGGCACCGGCGAAGAACCGCAGTGCGTCGGTGACCTGCCAGATCTCCTCGTCCTTGGTGGCCTGCACCGGTTTGCCGCAGTTGCGGACCTCCGCCGCGACGAGTTCGTCCGCTCGCGCCTCGACGGCGTCGGCGAACTTGTTGAGCGCGATCTGCCGTTCCGCCGGGGTGGTGTCGCGCCAGCCGTTCTCGAAGGCGTCGACGGCGGCGCGGAAGGCCGCGTCGACGTCGGTGGCCGCGGACAGCGGCGCCTCGGCGAAGACCTCCCCCGTGGCCGGATCGACGATGTCGGTGGTGCGGCCGTCCGCGGCGTCGACGTAGGCGCCGTTGACGAAGTTGCGCAGTCGCCGGGGCGGTTCGGGGTGCTGGGACACGCGCCATCTCCTCTGCTGGTCTGCTGGTCGTCGAGCGGGGTGACAGGGGTGCGGGGGGTGCGGGGCTGTGGTTGGGTCGCGGATCGGTTGTGATTCGCAACACTGACAGACACCCTCGACCTGCGCAAGGGATTCCGCAGTAAAAATCGGTTTCCACCACTGATACTTGACAGAACTCGATCCAGTGCGACTATTTCATTGGGTCGACCACCGGATGGTCCCCCGCGACGACCGGCCACCGAACGGCTCACGGTCCCCGCGATCTCCACACCACCCCAGGGGGAGCCACGTGACAGCACAGCCAACCGTCGGCCGCTCGATGCCCGAGCTGCAGCAGGCGGCCAAGGACCACCTGTGGATGCACTTCACCGAGATGGCCTCCTACGTCGACACCGACGTGCCGGTCATCACCCACGGCGAGGGCGCCTACGTCTACGGCGCGGACGGGCGGCGCCGCCTCGACGGCCTGGCCGGGCTGTTCGTCTCCCAGGTCGGCCATGGGCGCACCGAGATCGCCGAGGCCATCGCGGACCAGGCCAAGCGGCTGGCCTACTTCCCCATCTGGACCTACGCCCACCCCGCCGCCATCGAGCTCGCCGAGCGCCTCGCCACGCTGGCCCCCGGTGACCTGAACCGGGTTTTCTTCACCACCAGCGGATCGGAAGCGGTGGAGTCGGCGTGGAAGCTGGCACGGCAGTACTTCAAGGCCATCGGCCAGCCCACCCGGCACAAGGTGATCAGCCGCCGGATCGCCTACCACGGCACGTCGCTCGGCGCGCTGTCGATCACCGGCGTGCAAGCGCTGAAGACCCAGTTCGAGCCGCTGGTGCCCAGCACGGTCCAGGTCCCGAACACCAACATCTACCGCGCCCCGACGCACGGCGACGACCCCGAGGCCTTCGGCCGCTGGATCGCCGACCAGATCGAGGAGGCGATCGTGCAGAACGACCCGGCGACCGTCGCCGCGGTCTACCTGGAACCGGTGCAGAACTCCGGCGGCTGCTTCCCCCCGCCGCCCGGGTACTTCGCGCGGGTGCGGGAAATCTGCGACCGGCACGGCGTGCTACTCGTCTCTGACGAGGTGATCTGCGCGTTCGGGCGGGTCGGCGCCTACTTCGGCGCGGAAAGGTTCGGCTACCTGCCGGACATGATCACCTTCGCCAAGGGGGCGACCTCGGGATACGTCCCGCTGGGCGGGGTCATCGCCCGCGAGCGACTGATGGAGCCGTTCCATCGCAAGGGGGCGGCGTTCCTCCACGGCATCACCTTCGCCGGGCACCCGGTGGCGGCCGCGGCGGCACTGGCCAACCTGGACATCTTCGAGAAGGAGAAGCTGCTGGACCATGTCCGGGGCAACGCACCGGCGTTCCGCGCCGCCCTGGAGAAGCTGCTCGACCTGCCGATCGTCGGGGACGTGCGCGGCGACGGCTACTTCTACGGCATCGAGCTGGTCAAGGACAAGGCGACCAAGGAGACCTTCACCGGCGAGGAGGCCACCCGCCTACTCAAGGGCTTCCTGTCGCCCGCGCTGTTCGACGCGGGACTGATCTGCCGCGCCGACGACCGCGGCGACCCCGTCATCCAGCTTTCGCCGCCGCTTATCTGCGGCCCGGAGCACTTCGACGAGATCGAGCGAATCCTGCGCGGGGTCCTCAGCGAGGCGTGGAGCAGGATCTAGCCCGATACGGAACGAACGGAACGAGGGGTTCGTCCCGACCGCGGGCCGAACCCCTCGCGCATTCCGCAACCCCCTCTCCGGCAACGAAAACCGACGTTTCCCCGGCCTAGATTCGACGCTGCTCCCGCAGGGGTAGAATCCCGCTGAGCGGACATTCAACGGACAATCGGTACGACTCCGACATACCCTCCCACCTGCGCAGCTGATATCAGCTTTCCGGCGTGTCCTGCATCAAGAACTCCTATTTCGGATGTTCACATGTACGCAGAGATGACGCTTTTGACGGTTCATGTCTCGTCACCGGGCACGCGTCGTCTTTACCGAAATTGGGGGGAAATTGATGCGACCCATAATCGGAATGACAGCGGTGGGAATCACATCGGCCGTCGTCGCCCTCGGGGCGCCCACCGCCCTGGCGGAGGACGAGAGGGTCCGGATGCCTGCCACGGAACCGGTGGCCGAGCCGGTGACGGACAAGGCAGAGAAGACCACCAAGGTGGCTGAGATCCTGCCTGACGTCTCGGAGCTCCAGTCCGGCACCAGCGGCAAGTCTTCCGCCAAGTCGTCCAGTAAGGCGCCCAAGGGCTCATCCAGTGAGTCCTCCGGCGCGTCGTCGGGCAAGTCGGGGAAGTCGGGAAAGAAGCCGGCGAAGGAGCCGGTGAAGAAGCCGGCCAAGGAACCGACGCAGGAGTCGTCCAGCGACACGCCGTCCGCGTCGGGCGACTCAGGCGATAAGAAGGCCTTTCCGCCGCCGATCGTTCCACCCGAGCCGTTCATTCCGCCGTTCGACATACCGAAGCCGTTCTCGCCGTTCGACATCCCGGGGCCGCCGCCGCATCCGTTCGACGGTCATGGCGGGCCTCCTGGGTTCAGCCATCCTGGCGGGTTCGACGGCTACTACGACGGCTACGAGCCACCGCCGAAACCGAAACCACCTAAGCCACCCAAACCACCGAAACCGAAACCAGAGCCACCGAAGCCGGAGCCGCCCAAGCCGAAACCGCCCAAGCCGGAGCCACCGAAGCCGGAGCCGCCAAAACCGGAGCCACCGAAGAAGCCCAAGCTTCCGGTGACCGGTGCGCCGGTCGCGGGGCTCGGACTCCTCGCCATGGGATCCGCCACGCTGGGCGCCGCGCTGATGAAGCTCACCAAGCGCCGTCGCCCTCGCGGTCGACATGCGCGCTGACCCGGGACGCTTCTCTCATAACTGAGGAGCCGACCAGTGGGGGCGAGGCGGTGGCGATCCGCTTCGCCCCCATCTGCAGTCGATCACCGACTAGCGCCGCCACCGGTGGAGGTGCTGGTCGGAACCTACAATCCTCCCCACCCACACGCGACGGACATTTCACCCAAAATGCCGTGAATCCGAATCCTGGAAACACGACCGCCTTGCGAGCGAAACATCGCACGTATTGACCTTTATGACATTGCGTATCTAAGTTCGACGCACGCGGTCCGATGCGCGTCCGCAACCACTGCCTTCCTGAGCGGAACCCCCTGCACCAGGTCGGCACAGCGCAAAGGAGAGGCCATGCCGCACACCGTTCGTGCCGCACTCGTACAAACGGAATGGACCGGCGACACAGCGTCCATGAACGACGCGCATGAGGCCTATGCCCGCGCCGCCGCCGACCAGGGCGCCAAGGTCATCGGCTTCCAGGAGGTCTTCAACGCCCCCTACTTCTGCCAGGTGCAGGACGAGGAGCACTACCGCTGGTCCGAGCCCGTCCCCGACGGCCCCACCATCGTCCGGTTCCAGGCGCTGGCCAAAGAACTGGGCATGGTGATGGTCCTGCCCGTCTTCGAGGCGGAGGGACCCGGCTTCTACTACAACACCGCCGCGGTCGTCGACGCCGACGGTTCCTACCTCGGCAAGTACCGCAAGCACCACATCCCCCAGGTCCGCGGCTTCTGGGAGAAGTTCTACTTCCGTCCCGGCAACCTCGGCTGGCCGGTCTTCGACACCGCGGTCGGCCGGATCGGCGTCTACATCTGCTACGACCGGCACTTCCCCGAGGGGTGGCGCGCCCTCGGCCTGGCCGGTGCACAGCTGGTCTACAACCCCTCGGCCACCCACCGCGGCCTCTCCGCCTACCTGTGGAAACTGGAGCAGCCGGCCGCCGCCGTCGCCAACGAGTACTTCATCGCGGCGATCAACCGGGTCGGCGTCGAGGAGTACGGCGACAACGACTTCTACGGCACCAGCTACTTCGTCGACCCGCGCGGGCAGTTCGTCGGCGACGTCGCCTCCGACTCCAAGGCGGAGCTGGTGGTCCGCGACCTCGACTTCGACCTGATCGACCAGGTGCGCCACCAGTGGGCCTTCTACCGCGACCGGCGGCCGGACGCCTACGGCCTGCTCACCGAGGGCTGACCGGGACCGCGGAGGAGCCGATCCGCGGACCAGTCGAGCAGAAGGGCCAGCAGCGCAGTGCGGCAGCGGATCGGGCGAACGGCGAACAGGGAGGCATATCCATATGAGCGACACCGGCCGAACCGTCATCCGCGGCGGACTCGTCGTCAGCGCGACCGAGGAGGTGCACGCCGACGTCCTTGTCGAGGGCGAGCGCATCACGGCGCTGGCCGCCACCGGCAGCCCCCTCGCCGAGTCGTGGACGTCGGGGGACGCACGTGTCATCGACGCCGCCGGGCACTACGTCATCCCCGGCGGAATCGACGCCCACACCCACATGGAGTTCCCCTTCGGCGGGACCCAGTCCAGCGACACCTTCGAGACGGGGACCCGGGCCGCCGCCTGGGGCGGGACCACGACGATCGTGGACTTCGCGGTGCAGTCCGTCGGCTCCTCGCTGCGCGAGGGCCTGGACACCTGGCACGCCAAGGCCGAGGGCACGTGCGCCGTCGACTACGCGTTCCACACCATCGTCTCCGACGTCACCGACGCCACCCTCAAGGAGATGGACAGCCTCGTCGACGAGGGCGTCACCTCGTTCAAGATGTTCATGGCCTACCCGGGCGTGTTCTACAGCGACGACGGCCAGATCCTGCGCGCCATGCAGCGCGCCGCCGACAACGGGGCGCTGACCATGATGCACGCGGAGAACGGCATCGCCATCGACGTCCTGGTCGAGCAAGCGCTGGCGGCCGGCAAGACCGACCCCCGCTACCACGGCGAGGTCCGCCGCGAACTGCTGGAGGCAGAGGCGACGCACCGCGCCATCCAACTCGCCCGCGTCGCCGGGGCGCCGCTGTACGTCGTGCACGTGTCGGCGTCCGAGGCGGTGGCCGAGCTCGCCCAGGCGCGCGACATGGGCCTCAACGTCTTCGGCGAGACCTGCCCGCAGTACCTCTTTCTGACCGTCGACAACCTGGCCGAGCCGGGCTTCGAGGGCGCGAAGTACGTGTGCTCGACTCCGTTGCGGCCGGCGGAACACCAGGCGACGCTGTGGCGGGCGCTGCGCACCAACGACCTGTCGGTGGTCTCCACCGACCACTGCCCCTTCTGCTTCGCCGGGCAGAAGGACCTCGGCCGCGGGAACTTCGCCAAGATCCCCAACGGGCTGCCGGGGGTGGAGAACCGGATGGACCTGCTGCACCAGGCGGTGGTCGACGGGCACATCTCCCGCCGCCGGTGGATCGAGCTCGCCTGCACCACCCCGGCGCGCATGTTCGGGCTCTACCCGCGCAAGGGGAGCATCTCCCCCGGCGCCGACGCCGACATCGTCGTCTACGACCCCGACGCGCGCCACACGATCTCGGCGGCGACGCACCACATGAACGTCGACTACTCCGCCTACGAGGGCAAGCGGGTCACCGGCATGGCGCGCACCGTGCTGTCGCGGGGACGGGTGATCATCGACGACGACGCCTACATCGGCAGTCCGGGCCACGGGCGCTATGTGCCGCGTTCCACCTGCGACTACCTCATCTGACGCTTTTTGGACGTTGACCTTCGGGGAGGAACCGTGGATTTCGGTCTCGTACTCCAGACCGACCCGCCAGCCGAAACGCTGGTGGAACGCATGCGCAGCGCCGAACAGGCCGGGTTCAGCCACGGGTGGACCTTCGACTCCTGCGTGCTGTGGCAGGAGCCGTTCGTCATCTACAGCCGCGTCCTTGACCGCACCGAGCGGATGGTCGTCGGCCCGATGGTGACCAACCCGCACACCAGGACGTGGGAGGTGACCGCCTCCACCTTCGCCACGCTCAACGACATGTACGGCAACCGCACGATCTGCGGTATCGGGCGCGGCGATTCGGCGATGCGGGTGGCCGGGCGGCGGCCCGCGACGCTCGCCCGGCTCAGCGAGGCCATGCACGCCATCAAGGAACTGGCCGAAGGGCGCGAGGCCGAGGTCGACGGGTCGCCCATGCGGCTTCCGTGGGTGCGCGACGGCCGCCTGCCGATGTGGATGGGAGCCTACGGACCCAAGGCGCTGGCCCTGACCGGGCGCCAAGCCGACGGGTTCATCCTGCAGCTGGCCGACCCCTACCTGACCGAGTGGATGATCAAAGCCGTGCGGGAGGCGGCGACGGAGGCCGGACGCGACCCGGACGACGTGACCGTCTGCGTGGCGGCACCCGCGTACGTCACCGACGGCGGCGCGGAGCAGCGGGCGCACGCCCTGGAGCAGTGCCGCTGGTTCGGCGGCATGGTCGGCAACCACGTGGCCGACCTGGTCGCCCGATACGGCGAGCACTCCGGCGTGGTGCCCGAGGCGCTCACCGCCTACATCAAGGAGCGGGAGGGGTACGACTACCGCCACCATGGGCGGACGGGCAACCCGGACACGGCATTCGTGCCCGACGAGATCGTGGAGCGGTTCTGCCTGACCGGCCCGGCCGAAGCGCACGTCGAGAAGCTGCGGCGGCTGCGCGAGCTGGGCGTGGACCAGTTCGCCGTCTACGCGATGCACGACGACATCGACGGCACGATCGAGGCCTACGGGAAGCACGTCATCCCGGCGCTGTGACGCGGCGGCCGGGGCAGACCCGGGTCGGGCGCCGCTACTCCGGCGCACGGCGTCCGGCCCGACACTGACTCCACCGTCGCTTGCCCGATCATGGGATGACAAGGAGCGCGAGGACCTGCGCCTCACATCACTCCTGTCTCACGAACCATCGCCCGCCCCGCTCGCGATCAGCGGCGCCGGCGCGGGGCCAGCGACCATGGGGCGATCGGCGGTCACCTGAGGACGGATCCCGGCGCCCCGCGCCCGGGGGAAGTACTTCACCCGCGGGCGTCCCCCCGCTGGGACCGCCCCTCCAGCCAGATTCGGAGCAGCATCCGCTCGCGGGGGGACAGCATCCGCCGTGCGTCGATCATGACGGCATCGGGCTCCGCCTCAGGGGAAATGAGGACGAGCACGCCGACAGCCCGTCGCACGACACTCAGTGGCGTCGACATGCCGCTGGTCACGTGGATGTCTAAGTCCACGCCAATCGACTCCGTCTCGGGGCAGTCTGCCGCCGTCAAATCAGGCTCCCTCTAAAGGCATCCGTTCGTGGAGGCGCCGAAAGGCCGACGCATCACCCGTAGATGATCACCCAAAGCGACGATTTTGCAAGTCCTCTTGTCTATTCGTACGCGTATTCGATCACCTGATCCCCCCGTTTAGGGGGTTCTGGGCCTGCTCATAGCCCCGCTTTCGGATGTGACCATATGTGGCCACCACGCAGCGTAAACCCACTCACTCCCGCCAGATGATCCCGGCCATGTCCATCAGCTGATTGAGTTCGCTCTCGATCTGCTCGCGCGAGCGCTGGTCGCGGACCACCTGGGAGACAGTGACGGGATTTCCCCTGATCATCCGCGTGAGGTGGTAGACGGGATACCCGTCCTGGATCGTCCACGAGAGCCCTTCTTCCGTCGGTACGGACGGCACCGAGCGGTCGACCGGAGGCGCGGCCACCGGCGGCTCGCCACCGCCGAGGACCGCCCGGATCGCCCCCGGGGCCCACCCCAGGGTCTCTTCCAGCCGACGGATCGTGAGGTCCCGCGGGAAACTGCGTCCGCGACGAATGTCACGCAGCGCCTGCTCCGAGGTTCCCGCCCGAACAGCGACGTCCTTCCAACGCAGCCCTAGTTCGAGGCGGCGCTCGTCCATAGCGCGATCCAGCAGGTCGTAGTTGGAGCCAGGGGCCGGGGAGGTGTCGTGAGCCATGACCCAAGCTTAAGCCAAATTGAAGCTATATAGGAACAACTTTGGCCCAGTTTCGGTTTACCGCCGGTCAGACCAACCGCTCAATCCTTCGCCGCCCCAGTAACCGCCACGCATCCACCCGCGCCAGAAGTTGCGCCAAATAACCTTTTATTCGCGCCAAACTTTTGCTAACTTTGCTCGCATGATCGCTCATCGCATCGACCGGACCGCACTCCGCCGCATCCGTGAACGCAAGGGCTACAGCGTCCCCGAACTGGCGGAACACGTTGGAGCGAGTGCTCAGCACCTCTACCGCATCGAATGGGGCCAACGGCAGCCCTCCCCCCGCCTGTACCGGGCGCTGACCCAGGTACTCGAAGCCGCCGAGGGCGACCTGCTCATCAGCGACGCCCCGCCGGCCCACGCGTCCTGAGCCCCTGGATCCCGCCACTCTCACCACCCAGTCACCAACGAAGGAAACCCATGACGCCATCGCCCACGTCCACCGACCCCGCCACACCCGGTGCCGAACCGCTCTGCGAAGTTCCCGACTGCGACTCCCCCCTCACCGATGACTCTCCGGTCTGCGCCGGATGCGGCTACGAGTTAGCGATCGCCCTCCACGCACTGCACGGCGGACCGCGCGGCAACGACCGCGGCCTCGACACCGAACTGGACCTGGCCGTCACGCGGCAGGGCCGCACCGGCGAGAGCAACATGGGCCGCCGATCCTCCACCACCGTGGTGGACTTCGATGAACGAGCGAGCGAAACCGTCGACGTCGTCCGGAACACGCTCTCGACATGGGTGCGCATGCTCCACGGCGAGGTGGGCGGGCGCCTCCCCAACGACACGCTGGGCGACATGGCCCGCTGGCTGGAACGCTTCATCGACTGGATCCGCCGCTCGGACTTCGGCGGCGAGTGCGTCGACGAGATCACCGCCGCCGTGCGGCTCGCCGAGCGCACCGTCGACCGCCCGGAGCAGCGGGTCTTCGCCGGCCAGTGCCGCACCTGCGGCGCACCCTGCTACGCGCGCCCGGGCTCGGAGAGGGTGCGCTGCGGCAGCTGCGGCGATCAGCACGACGTGGGCACCGAACGCGAACGCATCCTACGCGAGGCCGGTGACCGGCTGGTCACCGCCGCCGAAGCCGCCCGCGCCCTGCGCGCCATCGGCCACGAGATCACCGACGCCATGATCCGCGGGTACGCCCGTCGGGGACACATCCGCGCCGAGGAAACCGGCAGCGCCGGCCGCCCCCTCTACCGTCTCGGCGACGTCCTCGCGATCGCCCTGCCCGACTCCGCAGCGTGAATCATAAGGCGAACACCTCGGAAAATCCTTCACTCAGCGTGACCGACGCTTAGGGGCGGCATCCGGTTGTCATGGGGTCCACATGTGGACATTTGGGTGGTTTGTTGACGTGTGACTGATTTGGTCGACGTAGATTCGTCGGGTCGCAACTGATTCAACGAAAGCAACAGGAGTCCCCCGTGCACGGACAGCACATGCCGCCCGAACCGAAGAAGAGCAAAGCCTGGCTGTGGGGCTGCCTCGGCTGCGGAGGGGCAGCCCTCGTCCTCCTTCTCGTGGGCGGCGGATGCATGGCGATCCTCGGCAACTCCGCCGAGGAGGTACTGAAGGACGGCTCCTCGAACTCGGCCCCCTCGGGCGGCGACGGCGGAAGCGACGAGGCCGCCGAAGACGGCCCCGTGAAGATCGAAGCCGAGTCGACCGAGTTCACGCCCAGCGTCCTGCACAACGGCGGGGACTTCACCAGCGTGAAGGTGACCGTCTCCAACAACGGCGATGAGAATGTCGACGTCAACGCGGCCTACTTCTCCATCACCGACACCGACGGCACCAAGCACGACGCCACCAAGGGCATGATTGAGGACGAAAACGCAATCGAATCCGTCACCCTCGCCCCGGACGAAAACGTGTCCGGCGTCATCACCGGCGAAGGCTCCTTCACCCCTGCCAGCGTGACCTTCGACATCCCCTTCGGCGAGACCATCAAGGTCGACGTCAACTGACCCAACAAAGAAGTCGCCCCCGGCCCGAAGGCCGGGGGCGTGGTGGCTCAGTCGAGCCCTCCATAGATACACGTCGTGCTTACCCGACGACTCGAACTCAGTGTCTAAAACCGGCGCGATTCCCACGCGGAGTGCCGAGACCGACTCCTCGCCAGGCTGGTCGTGGCGTCACATGCCTCCATGTCCCTCCACGCGCCGCCCCGCCCGATAGCCATCCAGACGTTTGTGCACGTAGGCGGCAACGGCGTACCCGGCCCCAGCCAGCGCGGTGGTGGCGACCGTTTTCAGCGTGAGCGCATCCGCGGGGCCGGTCAGCTGGGATACGGCCGTCCCCGCGCCGGTCAGCGCAACGACGGCGATCGCCTGTACCAGGGATCTCAGAGCGACCCGTCTGGCCTCATTCTCACTCCCCGACATCGACACGTCGCGGCTCCCTTCCATGGAAAGAGGCCCCGGCGTACGGGACCTCGCATCATCGTGTTTGTACATTCGGGTGCGCTACGGCTCCCGACTCCTTAGCGGACGGGTATCCGTGTCAGGTCACGGGAGCTATCCAGGCGGCCTCCCAGGTCCTATTGCCGATGAGACCGTCGACCGAGAGCCCCTTCTCCCGCTGGAACTGCCGAGCGACGCGCTCCGTCCGCGGCCCGTAGAGACCGTCGGCCGCGATATTCCATCCGCGGTCGCGCATGCGCTGCTGCCACCGTCGGAGATCGGACCGGTGCGAGTAATACCCCGATACCATCCAGTTCGGGCCCGTACGCGGACCGAACGCCCATCGCGCCGGAAGCGGAAACGACGGAGCCTCCGCCGCCCCGAGGCGCTGCTCCGAGACGGGAGTGCTTGGCCTCCCGTCCACCGGCATCCCGGCCTTCACCCAGGCATAGAGCTCGTCCCCCGGGCACGATGTGCTGTTGATGTCACGGTGACCGCGCATCGCCAGGACCCGCCCCGCCCTGCGGCACGCTTCCTCGTACAGGGCACGGATGCTCCGCTTCGCCGTGTCGGTCGCATCACCGTCGCGGCCGATGAAACACACCCCGATCCCCTGTACGTTGCGCGGTGCCGCATGGGCGCCGACCACGTTCCAACCACGGCCCTCGTAGACAACGCCCGCCCGGTCGACGAGGAAGTTGTATCCGATGTCGGCCCACCCGTTGGAATCCATGTGAAAATCCTGGATCTGCCGCGGTGACTGTGTGGTCGGCCCCTCCGAGTAGTGCACGGTGAACTCAGTACGCCGCGACCACGAGACCCGTCGGCGGTTCCGCGCACCGCGCGCGCCCCACGCAGAGCGCGGTCGGATGGAGACCATAGCGATTCCCTCCCTGTCTGCTCGCAAAATCGGGCCCTGGCAGAAGAGCCAGGGCCCGAAAACAAAAAATCTCCCCGATTTTCACCATGGGAGACCTTCAAGAGAATGACGAACTACTCAGGAAATGAGAACTCTGGGTCATATCCGCTCGCCGCGATATGCTTGGTCGCCTCGATAGGACTCACCTTGTGCAAGACCGAACAGAAGGCGGTGACAGCCCGGTCAATATCCTCCTCACTGTAGACGGAAACCCGATCATTCCCTTCGAGGGAGAGACGAAGGGAGCCCTTGTAAATGATGATGTCTTCCATTTCCGGAAGGAACCTCATATTGTAGTAGGGCATCCCCTTGCGGCCAAAACTGAAACTCATAATCTACATCCTTCCTTTTCTATCAATTGGGACAAGGTGCTGGATGCCGCAAGGTAAGCGACGGCACCTCGCCCACGTTTTGAGGTCATGCAGGCGGGGGCGTCCTGGAATCAGACAAACTTCTCCGCCTGGGACACGGTGCCCGTCCCGTGGCTGTACAGAAGTGAGACCTTCGATGACTGTTTCTGGTGCGTCTCTGTCCGCACGCGCCAGTAGCTCCACGAGGAGCGGCCCGAGTAGTCGAGAAACTGCGTCCCATCGATGGGGAACTGGACGCGCTGTATACGGCTGGGCTTTCCGTACGGGAGGGACCAGGTCCCCACCGTGTGCCGCTGACCGCTCGTGTGCACCACCAGTTCCAGCTCTCCCGCCGCGTACCACGTACGCGCCAGAAAGGCGAAGGTGACGCTGGTGTGCTGGAACACCGCCCAACACTGCGCAATGCTCCAGAAATCGGGCCCGAATACTTCACTGATATCCCAGTCGATCTCGCCGTCCCGATAGGTGATCCCGTGGGTGGCGACGGGCATCGCCACTGTTTTCCCCAGTTGGCATAAGGCAACTCCCTCCATTAAAAAAGCCCCACCATGGGGCAGGGCCGTGAGGCATCGATGAGCATCGGGGCGAGCAGACATTCGCCACAGCGAAATCCGCACTCGCCCCGACAGCAAGGGCGCCACAACCCGAAGGCAGGGGCACCCAACTAAGAATACGTATTGCTATTAAATAATAGCGTGTCAGCGGCGACAGATGAATGATCTAAAAAATACTCTCATCCAATCGATCACTAAATACGATACCCCACACCGAAAGTTCCATCATCGTCATAGTAAAACTCTTCGCCTTCCACATATTCGTCCTCATCAGCAGGGTCATCCTCGCCTGCACAAGGGAACGACTCACTGGGGGATACAGCCAAAACTACGGTCCTTCCTACCTGTCGTGTCACAAAGCGAGCCGAAGGGAATATGCGGAGCACCGGGGCGTCGAGACCGATGTCCGCCGCATGGCAGAGGGAAGAGACTCCGAATGAATCCCTGCCCAAGAACAACCATATGCGGATCATAATCACCTAATGGCGATCTATACCCTAATGTCACCGTGTATCCGCATGCGCCGAGGATCTTGGCCAGAGTCGGCCATCGCGGACGGAAGCACTCCTCAAACTCCTCATGCGGATATGATCAGCGTCCATCAGCTCAGGTCACACGGATGGCGCGACTTGGCGGCACTCGACCCGGCCGTCTTTCACGTGATGGAACTCACCCAGGCCGCTTCCCATGTCGTCTTGACAATTAGGCCGTCGACCGTGAGTCCTTTCTCTCGCTGGAACTGACGAGCGACCCGTTCCGTCCGCGGCCCGTAGAGCCTGTCAGTCGTGATACTCCAGCCGCGGCCGCGCATGCGCCGCTGCCACCTCAGTAAATTGGAACGGTGCGAGTAGAGCCCCGATACCATCCAGTTTGGCCCACTACGCGGGCCAAACGCCCATCTGGTCGGCAGCGGAAAAGTCGGCGCCTTTGTTCACCCCGGCCGATTGCGCAGCAATGGAGTCGGTCGACCTTCTGTCCACCGGCATGCCCGACTTCACCCCGGCGTAGAGCTGGTCACCCGGACACGACGTGCTGTTGATGTCACGATGCCCGCGCATCGCGAGCTTACGCCCCGCGCGTCGGAGAGCGCGGACGCTGGAAACGCGTATCGCCGCCTGTCAATTGCGTCGACGCGGGTTTCGAGTTCGGTAACGCGGCGCTCCATCCCGTCGAGCCGCACACCTATCGCGGCCAGGGATCCTGAGATCTCGCGGACTTCACCATAGACAACGGTGATGGCGACCACCGCATACGGGCGTTCATCGCTCATTGCACTGGTTCGGCCTGCGGGACTCGTCCCGCCCCATGGCTGTAGAGGACCGCGACGTTGAGTCCGGACGAGCCATCATCATGTGTGGTCGCGACGAGTTCCACGAGAAGAGGTCCGGAGTAGTCGAGAAACCGCCTACCGTCAATGTCGAACCGTACGGTACGTCCCGTGGAGGGGCCGCCCACCGCTACACGTCGCACACCGACGCTATGGGCGGTTCCACCCTGGTGGACGAGCAGTTCGAGCGTCGCATCCCTGGGTGCGGCCGACGCGAGGAAGGCGAAGCTGATGACGGTGTGCTGGAACACCGCCCAGCACTGCATCAGGCTCTGTCTGCCTCCACCGAACGCGTGGGCGTCCCAGCGAACCTGACCCTTGTCGAAGGTGATCCAGTGGGTGGCGACCGGCATGACCGGGCGCGCGAGCCCGACGCCCTCGGGTCCTTCGGCCACCACCGCGTTACCCACCTGGTCACGCAGAGCCCACTGCCCCGCCTCACCATCCGCGGCACGCAGATCCAAAACCGCGGAACCATCCTTGGGACGGCCCAGCCACAACCGCGCACCGCCGCCCTCATCGTCACTGCCCACATGCAGCATCCGGTCCCGCTCACGACGGCCCGCCACCTGCAGACTCCCACCACCCCCAACCAAAATCCCCGCAGCACGAACCGCAGCGAACCGCACCCGCGACTGCGCGGCGGTCCGCGCTATCTTGAGCCGTCGCTGCAGACCCGACCACGCACTCGACCAATCAGGGGGATACGCGGGGACGGGCATTACACCACCCCCTCAGGAGGCTCCGGAGCTCGGCCGCCGCCCTCGTTGTAGAAAGGGGTGACGTTCATACCCATGTTGTCGGACAGGCAACGCCCCTCCAGCTCGACGAGGACAGGCCCATTCCGGCCGAGAAAAGGTGCCCCGTCAACGACGAACCGCTCTGTCACCGCATTCTCCATACCGACTGTCTTCGGGATATCGCGCACGCCGATGACGGTCCCGTCCACAAGAAACCGGATCTGACCCTTGCCACTCAGCCCGAAAGCCTTGAAATAGAAAGTAACCGCAGTGTGTTGAAACACCGCCCAGGAGAGCATCATGCGCTGCCATGATCTACTCGTCGTGCTCGGCCAGAACTGAGCGCTCGACGTGATCCAGTGGGTGGCGACCGGCATGACCGGGCGCGCGAGCCCGACGCCCTCGGGTCCTTCGGCCACCACCGCGTTACCCACCTGGTCACGCAGAGCCCACTGCCCCGCCTCACCATCCGCGGCACGCAGATCCAAAACCGCGGAACCATCCTTGGGACGGCCCAGCCACAACCGCGCACCGCCGCCCTCATCGTCACTGCCCACATGCAGCATCCGGTCCCGCTCACGACGGCCCGCCACCTGCAGACTCCCACCACCCCCAACCAAAATCCCCGCAGCACGAACCGCAGCGAACCGCACCCGCGACTGCGCGGCGGTATAGGCGGTGCGGGCCTTGCGTTGTATCTCGTTCCATCGGCTCGACCAGTCGGGGGGATACGCCGGCGCCATCACGCAACCTCCGTTCCGTTCGTTCTCCCGCGTTCGGACTCGTACTCCTCCACCGATCCCCCGGTGGGTTCCTCGAAGATCAGGTTCGCCTGTTCCTGGCCGCTGGAGCGGGACACCGGGGTTACCTCGATCCCGATGACCCGCCACGACTTAGAGAACGTGGGCCGCCCCGCGACCAGAGGGAACCAGTCGTTGACCAGGGTCAGCCGCGCTCGGTCACCGAGGTTGTCGGGCGTGAACGACGTCGATTCCCCAAGACGCACCGTGACCTGGGGAAAGCGAACAGCCCCGGAACTGCGGCGGGTCCACCATCGGGCATAGTCATCCAGGGTGTCGCGGTCCGTGACACCCTGATAGTCGACCGTTCGCTCCAGGAGCGGCCACCCGGCCTCGCGGTAGCGAGGGTCCTCCCACCGCCGCGAAAGCGACGGCTCGGAATCCTCGCTGAGGTCGTCGTTGGGGGTGTCGCCACGTGCCCGCCAAGACGTCGCGACATCCCCGGCATCGGCCGGATAGGACCAGGAGAGGACGTCACCGGGCTGCGCCCAGATGTGATCGGTGACGTCCTGCCCCAGTCGCTGCGCGACTGTGAACTCGCGTACCCGTCGACCGCTTTCCGGGTAGGTACGGATCATCCACTCCGGGCCGTCCAGGACATTGGACAGCTCCTCCAGGCGTTCCCCGTAGGTCGCCGCTTCCGAAGAGCGATACCGGCGGTCCCGCAGGACGGCGGAGAAGTCCTCGCCGCCGAGACGGAATCCGATCGGACGTTTCAGCTCCATGTGGGCGACCAGCCCGCGCGCGATGTCGAGCTGGTCGGTCCGCTGAAACTCCAGGTCCTCACGGACTTCTCGATGGTAGAGATAGCTCTCCAAGGAGGCACCGCTGATGTCAACGGTGACCCGTCCGCGTTCGTCGCTCTTCGGCTCGGCCGACCAGATCACATAGCTGCCCCACATCTCGGCTCCCCGCCACACGTGCACGACGGTGCGACCGGGGCCTGACGAGAGGTCGCCGTCGTAGCGACCGACCACCCTGGCGACCCTTTCTGCAGTCACGGAATTTGTAACTGGAATCGATCCGGAGAACGTGCCTGGCTGACAGATACGCCGATCGAACTTCACCTCAGAAAGATCGAGTTCGATGATAGTCCTGTCATCCACCAAGTCGCAGAATTGATATCGGTACTCAGGCATCAGTTTGTCCAGTAAGTCAGATTATCTGCACCGATCCACCTGGGCCTGTACAGGGTATATACCCAGATACGCCCGTCTGATCTGACCTCCAGCCTCGTGGAGTTCTTATCCTCAGCGGTAATTTGTTGGGACGCAGTCACCCAGCGAGTCAGACGGAATGGTTCAAATCCTTCCGGAACCCTCGCAATGGACGTTGAGGTCAACTTTTCCCGGTCTTCATCGATAATGAATGTACCTCGCATGTGGACGAGGCCTCCAGGGGTCCGACGCACTTCCACCGGAAAACTCCCAGAGTGGTTAACACCGCTCTCAAGCTCGACACGTTGCCACTCCCCCGGATGCTGTTGGAATCTGTTGTCGAGTCGTTCCAGCTGTTCAGATTCAGCCTGCTTTCCGGCGATCGGATGCCAGCGCCCGGAAATCCTGATATAAAGATCTCCATCCTGCACGACATGTGCCAGCGTCCCATCCTGAACGGCGCTTAGGCGGCTCCGAGCAGCGAGATCAGGCAGGGTTAGAATTCCACCCGACGATGCCGTATATACCCTCCGGTCTTGAACAGCCGACCCCCACGGGATACCACCGGTACCCTCACTGGCTCCCTGTGGCACTGTTACTTCGAATAGGGGAAGATAGGATTCGTCGACGTCCGGGTCGATGACACGCACCTCTGCGAGGGCTGTCCCGGAGTCGTCGTAGGCACCATCCCGAATAACCACACCAATAAGGTCGGCGCGCGGACCGGTCCCCGGACCGTCTTCCAGGAGCACGGTGGTGTCCTCACTGCTGACGACCAGGTAGGGCCCCTGCAAAGGCGAGGATGCTCCCGAAACGACGGCAGTGAAGGGTCGGATGGTCGCAACCATCCCTTCCCCGTCGAGAGAGGCGGCACCCATCGAGTAAAAGAGTCCGCCGCGACGGTCGAGCGGCCATGTAGTGTCGATTCCGCCGAGCAGAGAACCAACCAGCAACCGGTGGTCCTCGGCGGTCGTGTCTCCAGATGTGAGGGCGAGAGTACGAATGGGCATTGTTTTTTCCTCCTTACAGATAGGCATCACGCCACCGGATACGTACCGAGGCACTCGGCCCCGAGGACACGGTCCGGAAGCGGATGGTCGATCGTCCGGGTGCGACGGTCCAACTCCCCGGCGGCACCGAACGCGACGTCAGCGTGTAGTAGCGGTCGGCCCCGTTGAGCCGGACCGTTCCGGATCCGCAGTCGACAACCAGGGCATCGCTCTCCGCGAGGACCAGGTCGAACTCCAGGACTCGGCCGCTTTCCTGGTCGACCACGCGCGGCCGGTCGCACGGGCCGGTGAACACGAGCACGGGATGCGCCGGGGTGTCACCGTTGTTGCGGACGGTTCCGGCCCCGCCGGTGGTGGGTTCGCCATAATCCAGGGGGTAGCGCAGGGGGTACCGCAGGCCGTCCTCCGCGCGGGCCGGCGCCACGATCGTGGTAGATCGCTCCTCGCCATACCGGCGCGGGTCCGGACAGATCCACTGGATCGACACCGTCGGTCGGCCGGCCTGATAGCCCACGCCACCCGGAATGGATCGGGCTGTCACTTGCCCGTAGCCGGTGAGCTCCTGTCCACCGATGCGCATGGTCAGTGCCCGTTGTTCGGAGTCCTCGGGAAGCGCGGTCGCCCGTCGCACTGCGGCCACATAGGGTTCGACCCCGCGCACTCCCCGATCACCCGCCACGAGCGTCCCCGTGGCAGTGACAACCCGCTGCTGGGCGAGACCGCGCCCGGCCCAGGCCCCGTGGCGTGACGGCCGAAGGACGTTTCCGCTGTCGATGCCCGGTAGGTCGTCCCAGCCCTCGATCCCGGTCAGGGCCAGTCTCCGGCCGTCGAACAGCAGGACACCGTCCCAGCGGATCTGGCCTTCTGTCAGCTCGGCCATCACATCCCCCTCGATCGTGCGAGGAACATCAAGCGCTCACCGATCTCGTGGGGCGACATGCGCTCGGTCGCCTCGAATCGCTCGATGTTCACAGCCGGGCCACCCGAGGCAATTCCCGGTGCCGCTTCCTGAGCGCGTGCGTGCCGAACCACTTCAGGTGACGGAGGAACCGGAGCTTCTATGCCATAGGCGATGTCGTCGGTGATTCCGCCCAGCTGCCCGCGCAGCCGCGGGAGACGGTCGTCGATCCCGCCCATCAGGCCGTCCATGATCATCCGACCGTTGGGGGTCAGAAGCCGCATATCGACGCGGCGTGGCCCCTTCCAGTCGGGGATCATGCCGGTAAGGTTGCTCAACTTGTTCTTGAGGCTGTTCCACATTGAATTGATGCCATCGATCAGGCCGTTGATGATGTTCTTTCCAGCGTCCATCAGGAAATTCTTGGCGTTGGAGAAGGCGCCCTTGACTTTGCCAGGGATGCTGGTCACGAACCCCAACAGGGCACTGATCTTCTCGGAGACGCCGTCCCGCATGCGCTGGAAAGCGGAGACCGCGAGGTCCCGCGCCTTTTCGAAGGCGGAGGTGACCTTGTCACGGACGGATCCGACGATGGTGGCTACGCGGTCCCGAACCGCAGAGAAAAGTGCCAGCGCCTTGTCACGGAACCCGGTTACCGACCCGATTACCCAGTCCACAGCGGAGGAAAAGGTGTCCTTGATGAACTCCCACGCGGAAACGAAAACCGATTTGATAGCCTCCCAGGCACTAACCAGGAATTCCTGGATGCTGTCCAGAGCGCTGAAGAACGTCTCCTTGATCGACTCCCACGAACTGACAAGGAACTCCAGGATCGCCGTGCTACCCGCGATGAAGGTTTCCTTGATGGACTCCCACGCGCCCACAAGGAACTCCAGGATCGCGTTCACCGACCCGATGAACGTCTCCTTGATCGACTCCCATACCTCGGTGGTCTTCTCCACGAGCGCGTCCCAGGCAGCGGGCAGGGTCTCAGTAAAGAAATCCGCCAGGTCGCCCGCGACCTCCAACACCTTGTCGATTGCAGCGTGGACGATCTCGCGGAAGGTCTCGCTCTCGTTATAGGCAAGGACCAGCGCTGTGATGATCAGACCGAGGGCGTTGGCCTTCATTGCGGTATTGAGGCCCTTCTGCCCCACGGTCGCGAGCTTCACACCGCTGGAGTAACTCTTCATTGCACCACCCAAGCGAGACATCGACCCACTGGATGATCCGGCCTGCTTGCCGATTCCGCGAAGCTTTTTTGTGAAATTTCCCAACTTCTCGTTCGCGGTCGAGAACCGATTCTTCACACCATTCGAAAATAGATCGAAGGTCTTCTCCGCAAGGATTTTTCCGGCCTGCGCACCGGCGTCAGGAAGCACCTGGGTCAGAGTGTTACCGACCTCACCACCCACCGCCTGCACGATGGGGGGCATACCGGAGAGACCAGATTTGATTGCCTGGTTCGCCTTACCGGCCAAGCCCTCGCCGAGTTGGCGGCCAGCCTTTTCGCCTCCCTCCGCGATCGCGGGCCCGAGAACCTCCTTGGCTTTGCCTCCGACGCGCTCCATAATCCCCGGTACGGCGTCAAGGCCATCGGCAAGCCGTGTTGTCGTTCCGGAGACGAGCTTGTCGCCCAGCTCCCTGCCGTTGACCTCCCCGAGCTCCGAGAGACCAGTGGACAGGAGGTCACCGATCTTGTCGGGCATCGAGCTAAGGGTGTCCGGCGCCTTGTTCAGCCCCGTGATCAACTTCTCTGCTCCGGCGGCGAGCTTCGTCCCGATTTCCTCACCGCTGGTCTCGGCGACGGCCTGAAGCCGCGAGATGATCCCTTCAGCCTCCGAGACCACATTGTCGAACACTCCGGGAAGCTGTTCGAGGCCGGCCTCGATGGCCGAGTTCATGCCGTCGGAAATCTGAGATCCGATTTTCCCTCCGGAATTCGTTTGGGCGCTTTCGAAAAATGTATCGAAAGCGCCCTTCATAGCCTGTGCCGCCTGTTTTCCTATCGCTTCGAAATCAGACGATAGATCAGCGCTTACAGTTATAGCCATGCCCCACTCCCTCTAGACGATCATTGTTTGACTTCGACAAAACTTGGCCCCCTTATACATCTGAAAACAGAACATTTCCCGATCGAAGAATCGCAACCGAAGGGGAAAACAAGCCACCAACGCTGCTGCACATTGGGGTCGGCATACGTAACCCGCGCCCGCACCTTTATAGGGAACGTCGGTTCAGGACCTCAAAACAACGAAAGCCCGGCGCTCAGCCGGGCTTTCGACACACCTGTGGTGCTGGAAAATAGCGTGCCACATACCTACGAACTGGCGCAAGACGAATGCAGGACAATCACTCAACGTATCCAGTCCCCAGCCCAAGCAGCACATATAGGGGGCGGCCGATCAGTACTGATCTCCCAGATGTCATATTCGCCACAGACTAGAGATAGGCCTGACCTACTTATGGCACCTGCACAAGGAAGGAAGAATGCATCTCGGCTGAGGCAACGCCAGCAATTTCTACTGGAGCTGACCACACTCAAAATGCGTGAGAGCGAGAGCGGCTTTGGCGATGTCTCCGATCCCACCTGGGCTGGCGCGGATGTGCTTGAGCAGCCGCCCGCATTGGGTCAGCGGCGCGAAACCCGCTCTCCCCCTGCGGCACAGCCCGCTCCGGAGACGGTTGAAAGTCCGGGTCTCCTCGGCCAAGGCACGGCCGCCCTCGGGCCGCTTACACGGAGTGACGATGCCGATTCCAGCCCCCGTATCCCAAGTCAGCCAGGGCTGGGCAGGCCGCAAACGGCCGCGGCTTAGAGGCCATCGCATTTGGATTCTCGGTCTCCTGCCCGTGCGTCGATGGCCGAGCGGCTGATCCTGGATGGGTTGTGGGAGCTGTTACAGCGGGTGGTGCCCCAGGCGTCCACCCGCCCCAGGGCGTGGCCGGCGCAGACACAGCGACGCGAGGTCCTGGCCGCGATCGCAGGCTCGCCAAATGAGATAGGCACTTAGGGAGCGGTCACACGATGGACGCGGGAGGCTCTGAGATCGTGCACCAATCCGGGCTCAACATCGCTGATGAACAGAGGAGACAGTCCCGCAGCCATCAGTCCCCGCAGGTTGTCGCCATGGGCGTGGGCCTTCCCCGTGGACCCACCCCCGCAGGCGGGAGGTCCCCCCGATCGATTTCCGCGCCTTTCACGCTCGTGCTCTTCTCGGCGCAGCGATCGGTGCGCGGCGTGATGCCGTCCACGACGAGGTGGCCGGTTCCCGCCCTGCGGGCATTGTCCCGGCCACGAGACGGGTGCCGGTCGCGCGCCTGCTCAATGAGCACGTCGGTGCCCTCGTCGATGGAGCGGTAGGCGGTGGAGCGCCCGGTGCCATGATCTGAGTCCATGGCACCGAGGAAGGTCGTATCCGGTAGTGGCGTAGCACGAGGACGGCCTGGCGGAAGCAGGTCAGGGTGTGTGCCGGTGCGAGGCCGACGCCGCTCGCGCTCCGCGACCAGCAGACTCGTTACGAGGAGAAGGCCTTCCTCGCCAACGTTGAAGATGGCGCGCCAGGTGGTCCGTGGAGCCTTTCACGGTAACCGGACGGAGATTCGACACCTCATCTTCCATCTGGGGCTCCACCCCTATCTCAGGGAAACGGTAACCTATGCTTGATCTTTCGCCTTGTGAGCTTTGATAAGGATCTCCCGCTGCGAATTCGTCGGGATCACCTCAATTTCTCAGAAGAGGAACGAACACCGCCGGGGCACACGTGGTTCGGAGCCGTCATGGGGTAACGAGCGTCAGTGCGTCAGCGACCTTCCGCTGCCCTTCCCGAGCGTCGCCCACAATGACCGGGTCCCCTTCCACGACCATCGTGGTCGAACCGCCGCCATCGAGAGCGACAGCCCTGTCGGCACCGAGCGTCGACAAGACTTCGGCCACCTCATGCAGCCCCAGGCCATCACTAACCCCTGGTTGACGCCCTGATACCGCGAGAAGAAGGATCCGCCCTCGAGCATCGAGTCCGATGGCGGTACGCGGATGCCGCTTGACAGCCCATACATAGGGGAACGAACGGTCCTCTTCCCGGATCAATCCCTCAGTCGCGAGGTCAATGGATACCTTCCCATCGCGCACAAGCACCGGTCCACCATTGATAACTCCCGTTCCAGGGGCCAGCTCGACGTCCTCCCCCTCAGCATCCGTGATCCGGATATCCATCTCGAAGGGGGCACCAACCGAGGCATTCGCCCGCAGCCACTCGGCAGCATCGCCTGTCCCTTGGATCGTGTAGCCGCCGCTAGGAATCGCGCCTCCAGGCTCTCTGATCTCGGTCACGATCGTGTCAGAGCCGACGATCAACTCGACCCCGGAACTTCTCGGAGTCGGCCGGCCGAGCTCTTCCGTGAACACGACAAGTTCGTCCGGATCGGTGCAGGTAACGTCATGGAGCGGCATCTCTGTGGGCTTGTCGCCTCCCACTCCGCCGCAGTTCCGGATTAATCCCGGGCGACGGTTGACTCCGTCAACCTCCCGGCTTTCTTTCCCCGTCCTTGCCGACATCTTCGTAGAGAGTCGGCTGATTTGCACTGTGGGCCTTTGCTCATGAACGATGACCGCCGCCCGACCGTTCGTCGCCTCGGACAGCACTGTTCCGTCCTCATAGACACCGATCCCAGCGGGGGTACCCGGAATCCCATAAGAGTCCTTGGTCACGAAGAACCCCCCGTTAACCCCCGCCACGGCATCGGAAGCAATGTCTTGCACTCGACTCGCTTCGGCCAAGACGTCGCCGTAGTCGGGACGGAGCCCAATATTCGCGCGCGCCGGATCAACCACCAGAAGGGCTGCTAGGGTACGCGTCGCGTCGCTGTCGGGATCGGCTCCTGTCCACTCAACCACCGCGTTGAAGCCGTCCGCTTTCAGCCGATCCGCTGCATCACGAGCGTCCCCGCGTTCCCCGTAGGAAGCGTCCAGACGTACCCGAACTCCCGCTACCCGACGGGGGCCCACGACGCCATCCGGCCACAGGAGCCGACTGGCTTTCGCCGCGAAACCGTGCTTCTTCAACCTCCTCTGTAGCCCCCGTGCCTCACGCCGCGAATGCAAAACCTGCCACCC
Organism: Nocardiopsis rhodophaea; assembly: GCF_039530945.1. NCBI lineage: Bacteria > Bacillati > Actinomycetota > Actinomycetes > Streptosporangiales > Nocardiopsidaceae > Nocardiopsis > Nocardiopsis rhodophaea. The sequence goes on along the minus strand of NZ_BAAAPC010000002.1, from coordinate 234,575 downwards.
AGCGGAGCCGCGACGACGCACCGTCACCACCCAGTCCCCCTCACCATGGCCAAGCCAACCTTCGTAAAGAGTCACCCCGGGGATGACCTCCCGAATACTGGCGTCAGAACCGAACGGAGCTGAAACTTCACTTTCAATGTCTGCAACATGCAAGAAACTGAGCCCAAGGCCAAGGATCAGTACCTGGCATGCTTGCGACCTCCGAGCCATGCTGAAGATACGGCTCGCTGCGTCCTCCACAGCCCATCACCCTAACCGCCTGAGCCCGGCACTCCTTACTCGACTCAAGCATAGCGGCACAATTCGATCACGATTCTGCGATACTCCATAAGGATTCCCAGGTCAGGTGAGCCGTCTATCGGCCACGACCACGGCAAGCACCGCTTGATGCCCACCATCACCGTATGCACCTATTATCGTCAGTTGTGTGCCCGGTTAGGCATATCGCACTTCTATTCCCCTATTCAACCTGGTCGCTTGTGTCTCTCCCCAGTACAAACAACGCTTTCTCACATCCCGACTACACGAAGGTAGCGCATCCACATATCGGACGTTCGAGCATCCCAGGCCATCGGAAACGTCCGGAAATCGACGGCCTTCGCGCCGTCGCCATCCTTCTCGTCGCTGTCTACCATGTCTGGCTCGGGGGCGTCTCCGGTGGCGTTGACGTATTCCTCCTACTGACCGGATTCCTTATCACCGGTTCGCTGATTCGATCGGTAGATCGACAAGACGGTATCGCTCTTATCGCCTTCTGGACACGGCTACTGAAGCGACTAGCCCCGTCAGCGGCTATCGTCCTCGGAGCGGTCCTCCTCGGCGCGTTCATCTATTTTCCGCGCTCTCGTTGGTTGGAAACGATTTCCGATGTGATCTCCTCAGCGCTCTACTACGCCAATTGGCATCTAGCATTCGGCGCCGTCGACTATCTCGCGGATAACAACACCGCCAGTCCAGTCCAGCACTTCTGGTCTCTCGCTGTCCAAGGACAGTTCTACTTGCTCTGGCCCTTTGTGGTCCTCGGTGCCGCGATCCTCGCTTCTCGAACCGCATGGTCCTTCCGCACGTGGGTCCTTCTCAGCTGTATGGCGATATTTGCCGCGTCTCTCACTTACTCCATTTTCGTCACCCACCATTCATCTGTTTGGGCCTACTTCGACTCCGGTGCCCGCCTATGGGAACTAGCCCTTGGCGGAATCGCCGCAGCGGTGCTGCCACGAATCAGTTTGCCCTGTAAATTAAGAGTAATGATGGGCTGGACCGGGCTGATCTCCTTGGTGTTGTGCGGGATCCTAGTGCCGAAGGACTCAGCATTCCCTGGATATATAGCACTCTGGCCCACGTTAGGCGCGCTCCTGATCCTGCTCGCAGGAACCACGCGCAGTCGTATCGGCGCAGACCGGATTCTTTCTTGGCGGCCGCTCACAGCACTGGGAAAACGGGCCTACAGCTTCTACCTGTGGCACTGGCCAGTCTTGATCTTCTACTTGGAGGTGACCGATCGCGTCCGCCCCAGTCTCATCGGAGGCAGTTACGTGATTGCGAGTTCCCTACTGCTGGCATTCGCCACCACCCGCCTGATCGAGGACGGAGTCACCCGCTTCACCCGTAGCCGGACTACCCCAGCATGGTCGCTGAGCATCATCGCAGCCTCCCTGGTACCGGTTCTCGCGATTGGCGGCTTATGGGGCGGGCTCCTCGAAAACCAGCTGAGGACTCGCACCGAGCAAAGCTCGAACCCGACGCTCTACCCCGGTGCGGCCATCTACGCCGATTCCGACCTCAAGACGAGCCTGCCGACCCTTCCCGTCCACCCGGATCCCAGTATCGCCGAAAAAAGGACAAAGTCCCTCACCGACGATTGCAACACTCGAATCCCAGAGGACGACGTCATCGCGTGCGAATACGGGCCCGCAGATGCCGAGTACACCATCGTGCTCGTGGGAAGTTCGCACGCTCGTCACTGGTTTCATGCTCTCGAAAGAATTACGGAGGATAACGGGTGGCGGCTTATCATGATCACCAAAAGCGCCTGCCAGTTCACTCCGGCGATTCAATATCGCCACGAAAAAGAATACACAGCATGTACCACCTGGAATACTCGGGCTTTCCAGGAGATTTCTGAGATACATCCTGATCTTGTCTTCACCCTGGCTACACAGACCGACCAGGAGGGCAATGGGCATGAAGTAGTCGTCGACGGATATCAGGAGATCTGGCGCGATTTCGACGACATGGGTATCGATGTTCTTGCCGTCCGTGACACCCCACGGCTTGGATTCAACGTATCGGAATGCGTGAGCCAGCACAGGCGTGAGGATTGCACTTCCAAGTCATCGCGTTCGCTCTCAGATTCGCCTCCCTTCGATGAAATCTCGCAGGACCACAACAATGTCACATTTGTCGATCTAACCGATCATCTATGTCCTGACGGAATCTGCCGCGAAGTCATCGGAAACCGATTGGTATACTTCGATGACAACCATTTCACTTACGCATTTTCCGAATCTCTGGCGCCGGTGCTGGATCCATACATAAGGAAAGCTCTGAACGATGCGCTACCGAAGGCCTAATAACATGGGAAGTCGATATTCATTAAAGATTTGAAATAGTTGCTCGAAGCTATCGCGGTGCCCCGCTCCCTGCGACCGGGGCACCCAGCATCACCGATTAATCCGCGCGGGATCGACACTAGACTCCCACGGGTCATCGCTATTTTTCGAACGAGCTCTTGAAAGGAAAGTACTCGCGCAAGAACCTATCCAGCAACTGGGTAGACTCTCCATCATCTTCAACGGAGACCGTGTCATTCACGCAGAAAGCGTCGAAATTTCTTTTTCTTAGTAGTGCCTGAGTACGACGCCGGAATGCTTCTGGGTCGGCAAGGTTCAGATAGGAATATCTCACGCTGCCAAAGACGGCCCGTCCCGTCAGTACAGCATAGTAAAGCTGGAGGGACGAGGGGATGGAATGGTCACGAGGATTGCGGAACCGCGATCTAGCGGTCTCCTTGAATCGCTCCGCATATCGCTCTTCGAGCTCATAGAGAATCGACCTCTGTTGCGGATGTGGAGTGTGTTTGAACTTGGTGATCGCCACCTTGTTAAAGTCACTGAACAGAAGCTCGCTATTCTGCTTTCCAGCCGCATCGACGGGTTGGTCGTCCACGCTAGCCTCGCCCAACCCGAATCGATAGGTTGATGGATTGACTTTGGCAACGCCATTTGGATGAAAGAACAGGTGCGGCGTCACCGGACGACCGAACATGACGTCGTCATTGAGATAGAGGTAGTGCTCAGCCAGCCCATCGATGTGGTGAAGCTGCGATTCGATCGCGTGGGAATTGAAGACGGGAAGATCTGAGGGGTCAGAGAAGATGTCCTTGTGATCAACAACTCGGACTCGACTGTGGTTTAGATTCAACCACGATGGAGTCTGGCCGTCAGTCACAATATAGACATTGCGGATGAAGGGTGCGAACATCTCGAGAGAACGCAGTGAATACAGCAGTTCGTCCCGGCTCTCGTAGCGAGACTTCGATGCTGCCAGGGGGTTGAGCTTTCCGGCACCGGAAAGGTACGAATCCCTCTTCTGTGCCCATTCGCTGTCGCTTCCGTCGACCCATGTATATACGGCGTCGATGGGAAACGATATGTCAGTGACAAGGTCCCATGCGAATGCGCTGAAGGTAGGATATGTCCTTTCTCCCAGCTCGATCTCTGCTGATTTCCGAGCTGCCGTGGGAAGCACACCAGCCACCGGATTGGCCCGCGGAGCGACCAGGGATTCTTGCAGGTGTTCGTCGGAAACGACGACCTTCAGAGACTCGAGGCGACCAACCCCCTTGTCTGGGGACTTCGCTACGTCGGCACCGTCTTCCCAAAACTCTATGACGCATCCATGGTCAGGTCCCGCGATGACACGCCCCTCGGTGCCAGCAACGTATTCACCGACTCTGATGGCCATAGAATTCCGAAGCTCTGATATTTTGCGCTCTGAGGCTATCGCCGTCCCCCCTTTGACAGCGTCCCCTACGTATAGGGCGGATTCAGAGAAGTTTTTCGCTATTCCTTCCACCACTTTATCGCGATATTTAAGTTCGACGCCGATAGACCAGGAATATGGTTTTCTCGCCCGCACGAGAAAGTAGGGGATATCGAGCTCTTCTAGCATGTCAGCGCATCGCTCCACCTGGTGGGCGGCGAACTTATCGATAGCGAATGGCCCGTCCCAGACTCGGGCTACAACCATCGAATCCCGCCAGGCAGCTACGCGGAGTGGTCCATCGCCCGCTCTCCTTCCTCGCTTTCTACTTTGCGCAACTAATTCCTTAACAGCAGCGGGTGCTCGCCTCGCCACGAACTTGCGCGACTGTTTTACAACTTCACGTGGGACGTTCACGCGAGCCTCCATCGTTCTCAATGGGCATGAGAATGCCGGAATAAATCCAAAAAAACCGGATTTTCTTATTATGCAAATCCGATCAGAGCATCGGTGGGTATCAGGGCACCAAGATCCGTCCGTCACGCGGCGGAGAGCGCGTCATCCACCCGTATGAACCGGACCGGTACGCCGTTGGGACGTTCACTCGCCTCAGGCCACGCTTCACCGGAGTCCCTCTGTGGGGCATCACTCGGCGACCTGTGATGCGGCCGTCCACACAACGCGAACGAGTAGAGTGCGTTGGCTGATTCAATGCGGTCGTGACTGAGCGAGCCGGCTTCGGGCACGATCTGTAGTCGGTCGACCGAACAGCCCTGGAGTCCTCGATCAGGTCGAGGCGCACTGGTAGGGCGGCTTCGCATCGGACAAGCACACGGGACTTCTGCATAAGGGGAAGGGGAGCGACGGGGTCAGGGAGATGTGAAGAGACGGTCGATCCAGGTCCAGCTACCTCGAAGCCTCCCGGCACGCAGGGAGGCCAGAACTGTGGGGCAAGGCGCCGAACCGCTCGGAACCGAAGCCATCAAGTGGCCCGAATTGGATCCGACAACCACCTCTTCAGCAGGGCGTTGGCAGTACCCCTACCTCATGCGACACCGCTGCCATACGGCGTCGTTAGGAGCAAATGAGACACAGCCGTATCCAGTGTACGACACGAGCCCTTTGATCACAGTTTGCCTCATATCAATGCTTGACAGGCATAACTTCTATCGACCACTTGGTGCTAATTACGCGCGTCGACCCGTGGCTGGTGCGTTTTTCGGATCAGTCGGCCTCTTCCGCAGCTCAGCTGCCTTCTTTCTCGTGAGTGACTGCGGCGACTTTGCCTCGCACGCAGAACCAGCCGGTCACCAGTGCCGCAGCGATTATTGGGATGGACAACACAGTGATCCGCCCCGCAGGTTCGTCGAACCACATCAGGGCGAGGACGATCGCGAAGAACGCGAGGGTGATGATCTGCGTCCAGGGCGACCAGGGCAGCTGGTAGGAGGGACGATCGAGCAGGCCCTGCTCCGTCCGGCGCCAGAAGAGGAGGTGGCTGAGGAGGATCATGCCCCACGTGCCGATGATGCCGATCGCGGCGAAGTTCAGCACGATCTCGAAGGCTTGGCTCGGCACCATGTAGTTGATGCCGACTCCGACCGCGTAGACGGCGCAGGTCAGCAGGATTCCGCCATAGGGGACGTGGTTCCGGCTCATCACACCCGTGAAGGCGGGTGCCGAGCCCGACATCGCCATGGAGCGCAGGATCCGGCCGGTGGAGTAGAGACCGGAGTTGAGGCTGGACATGGCCGCGGTCAACACGACCAGGTTCATCACGTCGCCCGCTGCCGGGACCCCCAGTTCGGTCATCACCGTCACGAACGGGCTGGTCCCTTCCTCATAGACGTTGAAGGGCAACAGCATGGCCAGCAGCAGCACCGAGCCGACGTAGAAGATGCCGATCCGCCACATGATGGAGTTGATCGCCTTGGGCATGATCTTCTCCGGCTCGGCGGTCTCACCCGCCGTGACACCGACCAGCTCGACGGACGCGTAGGCGAAGACGATGCCCTGCACCACCATGACGACGGGAAGCAGGCCGGCCGGGAAGAACCCGCCGTTATCGGTGAGGAGGTGCGGGCCGCTCTCGTAGCCGCCCACCTGATGGCCGGTCACCAGCAGCCCGATGCCGATCAGCATGAAGATGACCAGCGCCGCGACCTTGATGATCGCGAACCAGAACTCCAGCTCGCCGAAGATCTTCACCGAGATGAGGTTGACGACGAGCACGACGGCCAGCGCTGACAGCGCCATCACCCACTGCGGAATGTCGCTGAACATGCTCCAGTAGTGGGTGTACATCGCCACGGCGGTGATGTCGGCGATGCCGGTGGTTCCCCAGTTGAGGAAGTAGAGCCAACCGCCCACGTAAGCGCCCTTCTCCCCCATGAACTCGCGCGCGTAGGAGACGAAGGAGCCCGATGACGGGCGGTGCAGGATGAGCTCGCCCAATGCCCGGACCACGAAGAAGGCGAAGACTCCGCAGACCGCGTAGACGAGTGCGAGCGCGGGCCCGGCCTCATGCAGCCGTCCGCCCGCTCCGAGGAAGAGCCCCGTACCGATAGCGCCGCCAATGGCGATCATGTTGATGTGGCGGGCCTGCAGCGACTTGCTGTACCCGGCGTCTCCGGCGTCGACGTGTGTTCCTGTCGAACGCTCGGGGTCACGCTCCAGAGTCTCTTCGCTCATGGATCCCCTGCTTCTCTGCTCCGTTGCAGTCAGGCCGGTTGGCCCAAGGAGCGAGCGTAACGGAGGTCACCCAATGACTCGGACAAGGGGTCATCCTATAATTTCCGGTGAACTCTGTCGGAAATCCGACACCGCAGGGGTTTTCTCGCTGTTACCCGGCCGTAGATTTCTGGCGTGATCCCAGTGCGGGGACCTCTCGAGTGCCCGCGGGTCCTCCGGAGCGACGCCCGTTCCCCCTCGCGATAGCCGACGGGGAACGGGCCCCAAGCTGACCGCGACCGGCCCCCTGTCAACTGAGGACAGCCGTCAGGACCGCGGCGACCGCGGCGACCAGGGCGGACAGGGTCGAGACCGGAAGAGCGTAACGCCACCGGTCCGTCGCATCCGCCCGCTGTTCCAGCTCAGCCACACGCCGCTCCATGGCTGCGAGCTGGGTTCCGATGGTGGACAGCTGCCCGGACATGGCCCGGACCTCCGCGAACACATCGGCTACCGTCACCACCGCATAGGGCTTTTCGTCACTCACGCGGGATCTCCTCTTCCACTCCTTTGCGTTCTTGGGCTCCCAGCTGCGATGACGATCTCCCGAGGGAAAAACGATCGCGGGCCCGTGCACACGCTGGCCGTGGTGCGCACGGACCCGCGGATTCGTCGGTCATTCTCCTGGACCGTCCTCCCCACCCTCGAGGCCATGGGGATTCAGGTCCCGCTTGCGCTTCTCGGCGCGGCGTTGGGCTTCAGCCAGGCGGGCCCTCTTCTCGTCCTCGGCCTGTTTGACGCGCGGGTCGGCGGGGTGCGGCTGGCCGGTCATGGCGTGCACCAGGTCGGCTTGCAGGTAGTTGCCCAGTGTCCAGCCGTCCCCACCGAGGGCCCGGTAGGTCGCCGAGTCCGTGGGGAGGTGGCGGACCAGCACCGCGAGGCGGCGCAGGGTCAGCCGGCCCCTCCACAGGTCGGCGAGTTCGATTCGGTAGTAGCGTGCGAGGTCGGCCTCCACCGCGTCCGGATGGGTCCGGATCACGCGGAGGAGGCGACCTATTCCCCCGCGGTGTCGAAGCCGTAGGCGGAGGCGATCTGCTCGGCGAGCGTGTTGAGGTCGCTGAGCGTGGCGCCGGTGGACTTGAGCTGCTTCCACTGGTCGGGACCGAGCAGGCCGCGGAGGGCGGTGACGACCTTGCCCTCCTCGAAGGCCTCCATCGTCTCCAGCGGCCAGTGCTCGGAGGTGGCCGGGAGTCGGTACTCGGCCCCGGCCAGCGTGAGGCGCTTGGGCTCGGTCGACCCAACAGCCTCGGCCTGGATCGCGGGGGCGGTGCTGCCTTCGCTCAGGGTGTTCGTCTCGGTCATGGCGCGGTTCCTTTCGTAACTATGGACACAGACCGCCCGTGGTCGGGCGATCGCTCATCGGACGCGCGGTTCTAGGTGATGGGGGGCGGGACCGGGCCGGGGTGAACCGCGCGAACCTCCCGGCCCGGTCCGGTTGAGGACGGGTGACTCGCGGTGGTGCGGGTCGAACCGTCGGGGGCGGCCGGGGCTACTCGGCCGGCGCGGCGGTCGGCTCGCCCTTGTAGGTGTGGAAGAGCGTGGACTTGCCGTCGGCGTCCGCGTCGGTCGGGTAGATCGCCACGGTGATCTCGCGCTTGGCGAGCTCGGTGGCGTTCTCCGTGGCCTCACCGCGCTCGGCGACCATCGCGTAGTTGGCGGAGACGGTGCGCTTGATGATGTTGCCCGATCGCGTCTCGAAGGCGATCTTGAACTTCGCCTGCAGATCCGGAACGTTGATCGCGCCCGAGTAGCCGCCGTCGCCGTCGAAGCTGACGCTGTGCCCCGGGTACATCAGGTCGTAGACGACCTTGTTGTCCTCGAAGGGCAGGAACTTGCGGGTCAGCTTGAAGTTGTTGTGCGTGCTCGCGACGAGGACGCCGCCCCAGGCGTAGAGGTCCTCGGTCTCGACCTCCATGGCCTCGGTGAAGCCCTCCTCGCCGTCCAGCAGGCCGACCTGCTCCCACTCCGGGCCGAACGGCTCACCGCCCTGCGGGATGGCGGCGTCCAGCGGAGCCACGTAGACGTCGGCGTAGGCCCACACGGCGGCGTTCTTGGCGTTACCCATGGATTGATTTCCTCTCATTCGGTGGTGTCCCGCGATCGCGGGACGGCTTGTGACGACCGGGTGCTCCGGTCAGCTGGGGCGCTGGGTGACCAGCACGGTGAAGGAGGCGAACGGCTCGGGGACGTCCGGGTCGAATCCGGCGACCACCCCGTCGACCTGCTGGACGGCCACCACGTCGCGGTCCCCGACGTGCTCCATCAGGGCCGCGTGCGCCAGGTGGGCGAGGGCCTTGGCACTGTCGCGGTCGTCGGTCCACGCGGTCACCCGGACAGCCGCGTTCTGGGTGATCGGGTAGTTCCCCGTCACCTCTTCGCTGCGGACGGACAGCCGCGGATCCTCACCAGGAGACCGTTCGCTGAACGATTCGGCCCTGACGGCGGTCGACCGCCACTCCGTTGGAAAGTCGGGAAGCCGGGATTCGAGGTACTCGACGACGAGCCCCTCCACATCGGCAAAAGGCTGGATGATCACAATAAAGATCTCGCTTCGGATCCTGTCGATAGCAGGCCGCTGAGACGAATTCGAACTCCGCCCACCGGACGCGCTAAGAGAAACAAATAAAAGTGGCAAGAAAAAAGCCCGGCGATCAGCCGGGCGTTGGATACACCTGTGGTGCTGCGAAATATCGTGCCAATGGGTCGGCGGTCGTGCAACCACACCGAAGCCGACACCCGAAGCGAGAGAATCTGCTGGTCAGCGCAGCTCTTCAGCCGACCGAGGGCGACGCTTGAGCCATCCCGGGAATGATTCTGGGACAGCGGGCGACAGAAAACGGTCTAGGAATTTCTTTGCTCGAAACGACGATGGCGCCACCCCGCGGCGGGGTGGCGCCATCCTCATGCCTCGGCGATCCGAAAGCCGGGTGATTACTCGCCCTTCCAGACCGGGGGGCGGCGTTCGGCGAAGGCCGCGGCGCCTTCCATGGCGTCGTGGCTGGTGAAGACGGGGCTGATCAGTTCGTCCTGCCGGGACCACATGGTGTCGGTCGGCCAGTCGTCGGATTCCGTGATCACCCGCTTGGACACCGCGACCGCCATCGGCGCGTTGGCGGCGATCCTGGCGGCGAGCTCCTTGGCTTCGGCCAGGGCGCCGCCGCTGGGGGTGACGTGGTTGACCAGGCCGAGCTCCGCCATGCGCGGCGCCGCCACCTTGTCGCCGGTGAGGGCGAGTTCCATGGCGATGTTGCGCGGGACGCGGTGCTGCAGGCGGAGCAGTCCGCCGCCGCCGGCGACCAGGCCGCGGGTGACCTCCGGGATGCCGAACGTGGCGTCCTCGGCGGCCACCACGAGGTCGCAGGCGAGGACGGCCTCGAAGCCGCCGGCCAGGGCGTAGCCCTCGACCGCGGCGATCAGGGGCTTCTTCGGTCCGCGCTGGGCGAATCCGGCGAAGCCGCGGCCCTCGACGATGGGGACCTCGCCCTGCATGAACGCCTTCAGGTCCATCCCCGCGCAGAACGTGCCCTCCGCGCCGGTGATGACGCCGACCACCAGGTCCGTGCGGGCGTCGAGGTCGTCCAGCGCGTCGGCGATGCCGCGCGCCACCGCCGCGTTGACGGAGTTCTTGGCCTTGGGCCGGTTGATCGTGATGACGGCGACGCCGTCCTCGGCCGTGTACAGCACCTCGTCGCTCATGACGCCCTCCCCCTATTTCGGCTGCATGCGCAGGCCGCCGTCGATCCGGACCACCTCCGCGTTGACGTAGCTGATCTCGACCAGCGAGCGGACCAGCTTGCCGAACTCGGCGGCGGTCCCCAGGCGCTTGGGGAAGGGCACCGGCGCGGCCAGGCGCTCCTTGAACGCGTCGGACTCCGGCCCCTGGCCGTAGATGGGCGTGTCCAGGATGCCCGGAGCCACCGTGTTGACGCGGACGCCGATGGCGGCGAGGTCGCGCGCGGCCGGGACCGTCATGCCGATGATCCCGCCCTTGGAGGAGGAGTAGGCGATCTGCCCGATCTGCCCCTCGATCCCGGCCAGCGAGGCGGTGTTGACGATGGCGCCGCGCTCGCCGTCCTCGTTGATCGGCTCGGTCTTGGCCATCGCGGCCGCCGCCAGGCGCACCACGTTGAACGTGCCGATCAGGTTGACGTCGATGACCTTCTTGTAGCTCGCGAGGTCGTGCGGCTGCCCGTCGCGGTTGACCGTGCGGGTCGCCCAGCCGATCCCGGCACAGGAGACGGCGACGCGCAGCGGCTTGCCCGTGTCGACGGCGGCCTGGACCGCCGCGGCGACCTGGTCCTCGTCGGACACGTCGGTGGTGACGAAGACGCCACCGACCTCCTTGGCCAGCGCCTCGCCGCGCTCGGCGTTCAGGTCGGCGATGACAACGGTCGCACCGGCCGTGGCCAGTTCCTTGACGGTGGCTTCACCCAGTCCGCTCGCGCCGCCGGACACCAGGGCGGCAACTCCATTCAGCTCCATGCGCGGCACTCTACAGACTTGTCGCCGCGAAAACTAGAACCGGGTTCGGTTTTGTTCGGTTCAACCAAGAGAAACGGCACGTCACGTGGGCACGGCCAGGCCCACGTGACGTGATCGCGGACGCGCCGATGACGCCGACTCCGACGGTCATGTGGCGGTCCCTCCTGCTACGTGGTTCGGGGCGTCGGCGGTCCGCGTCCCGTTCAGTCGGCCGGCGCGCGCCCCGAGGATCCCGCCGACGCGCTCTCCGCTCCCTCCTCGGAGACCGCGTCCGCCGCCTGGATCGCCGCGCCGACGCCCCTCAGCTCCTTGGCCGAGACGTCGTGCAGCGGATCGACCTCGGGCGTCCCGCCACGCTTGAGCTCGTGCTCCAGCGCGTCGAGCTCCGCGCCACCCGCCATGTGGTGGGTGAGGTCGTCCAGGCTCAGCTCGGCGCGCGGAGCGTCCAGCTCCATCTGACCGAGCTTGAGCACCGCGAAGTGGTCGCCGACCATGAACGCGTGGTGCGGGTTGTGGGTGATGAAGATGACGCCCAGCCCGGCGTCGCGCGCCGCGTTGATGTACTTCAGCACCACCCCCGACTGCTTGACACCGAGCGCGGCCGTCGGCTCGTCCAGGATCAGGACGCGGGCGCCGAAGTAGACCGCGCGGGCGATCGCCACGACCTGCTTCTGGCCCCCGGAGAGGTTGCTGACGGGCGCGTCGATGTCGGGCAGGTCGATGCCCATCTTCTTCAGCTCCTCGTCGGCGATGCGGCGCATCTTGTCGACTTCGAGCATCTTGACCGGGCCGAACCCGGTGCGCAGTTCCGATCCGAGGAAGAAGTTCCGCCAGACCGGCATCAGCGAGACCATCGCCAGGTCCTGGTAGACGGTGGCGATACCGCGGTCCAGGGCCTCGCGCGGCGAAGAGAGGCGCACCGGCTTCCCGTCGACCAGGTACTCGCCCGTGGTGGGCGCGTACAGTCCGGCGATGATCTTGATCAGGGTGGACTTCCCGGCGCCGTTGTCGCCCAGGATGCAGGTCACCTCACCGGCACTGACCTTGAGATCGATCCCGGACAGCGCCTTGATGTTGCCGAAGGACTTGCCGACACCCGTCAGCTGCAGGACCGGCGCCGAGGAGTCGCTCCGCCGCCGAGGCGCCGGCGCGGCCACCCCCGTTTCCGGCTTGGTGGTCTTGGTCATCGTGTTCACCTCGCTGGTCACCTCTTCGACGTCTGGTTGCGGACCCACATGTTGACGACGACGGCGAGCAGCAGCATCGCTCCGACGAAGAACATGATCCAGTTGTTGTCCCAGCCGGCGTACACGATGCCCTGCTTGGTCATGCCGTAGATGAGCGATCCGATGGCCGCGCCGATGACGGTTCCGTAGCCACCGGTGAGCAGGCATCCGCCGACCACGGCGGCCATGATGTAGAGCAGCTCGTTGCCGACGCCCTCACCGGACTGCTGTACGCCGGACGCCATCAGCAGGTGCATCCCGCTGAACCAGGCGAAGAACCCGACCGTCATGAACAGCCCGATCTTGACCTTCGCCACCGGTACGCCGACGGCGCGGGCGCTGTCGGCGTTGCCGCCGACGGCGTAGATCCAGTTGCCGACCTTGGTGCGCATCAGCACCCACGTGGCCACGGCGACGAACAGCAGCCACCACAGGACGGTGATCCGGACGCTGACGCCCAGGCCGGGGATGGGCACGTAGGAGGAGAACACCACCTGCGCGGAGGCGAACCCGTCCATGTTGCGGATGCTGTCGGTCGACACTTTGCCGGTGATCAGCTTGGTCACCGCGATGTTGAGCCCCTGCAGCATCAGGAACATCGACAGTGTGACCAGGAAGCTGGGCAGCTTGGTGCGCACCAGGATCACACCGTTGACGAACCCGATGGTCAGCGCGAGGGCCAGTGCGAGGCCCGCGCCCGCCCACACGTTGAGGTTGAGCTGGAAGCTGAGGATCGCGGCGGTCAGCGACGCGGTGATGACGGCGACACCGGCGGACAGGTCGAACTCCCCGCCGATCATCAGCAGCGCGACGCCCACGGCCATGATGCCGATGGTCGAGCTGGCGTACAGCACCGTCATCAGCGACGACGCCTGCCGGAACGGCTCGGCCACGGCGAAGAACACCGCGAAGACCACGATCGCGCCCAGGAGCGAGCCCACTTCGGGGCGGCTCATGAAGCGTCTCAGCAGGGAGCGCTGGCCCACCCGCAGCGTCTTCTCCGACGCCGGTGGTGCGGGCTCCCTAACGGTCAGTGTCTGGCTCATGGTGGGTCACCGGGTGCCCTTCTCAGCGAACACCTTGATGTCGTCGATGTTGCTCTTGTCGATGAAGCTCGGGCCGGTCAGCACGGCCTTGCCGCCGCCGGAGACGTTGCCGTTGACGTTGTAGAGCCACAGGCCGTCGACGGCCAGATAGCCCTGCAGGTAGGGCTGCTGGTCCACGGCCCACTCCACGAGGCCGTCCTCGATCGCGCCCATCAGGTTCTTGTCGGTGTCGAAGGTCGCGACCTTGGCGTCGCTCCTCGCGTTGGCGACCGCGTCCAGCGCGCCCATCGCGTAGGGAGCGCCGAGCGTGGCGACGTAATCGACGTCCTTGTCCTCCTGCAGCTTGGAGGTGATGCTCGACTTCACGTCGGGCATGCTCGCCCCGTCGACGTACAGGGTCTCGGCGTCGCCGTCGAACGTCTTCGCGAGCGAGGAGCAGCGGGTCTCCAGGGCGACGTGGCCCTGCTCGTGGATCACGCACAGCGTCTTCTCGGCCCCGACCTCGTTGAGCCGCTCGCCGAAGGCCTCGCCCGCCACGGACTCGTCGGTGCCGAAGTACTCGGTGAGCCCGAGATCCTCCCAATGGTCGAGCCCGGCGTTGAGGCCGACCACGGGGATCCCGGCTTCGTTGGCCTTCTTGATCGCGCCCTTGAGCGCCTCGGGCTTGGCCAGGGTGACCGCGATGCCGTCGACCTTCTTGTCGATGGCGGTCTGGATCAGCGTGGCCTGCTTGGCGGCCTCCGGGTCGGAGGAGTATTCGAGGGTGATGTCGCTCTTCTCCGCCGCGGCTTCGGCACCGGCGCGCACCTTGTCCCAGAAGGAGTCTCCGGGGACCTCGTGGGTGATCATCGCGATGGTGAGCTCCGGGGTGTCGGCGCCGCCGGCGGCGGTGTCCTGCTTACCGCCCTGGGAACTGCAGGCCGAGGCGGCCAGGACGATGCTGGCGGCACCGGCGAGGGCGATGGTGAGTTTGCGGGTGGAGTACATGACGGGAACCTCTCAGGCGGGGTGCGGGGTGAATCGGTGAGAACCTTTCGTGGTCGCGGTGGGTGGTACGACGTGTGGGCAATCCGGGCCGGCGGCGGGCTTGTGGCCGACGGGGGAATCCGGCCCGGATTTCAGCGGTGGTGGTCAGGCGAGGTGCACACTGTGTTTGCGACTCACGCCTTCTGGTAGCGGGCGCCGAGCCCGCAGCTGTTGAGGTACTTGCGGGTGCGCACCGCGATGGGCTTGGGCACCTCCGGCTCGCACGGGTAGAGGTCCTGCTCGACGATCACGAACAGGCGGGCGTCGACCTCCTTGAGCGCGTCGACCACAGCGGCCGGGGCCGGCTCGCCCGCGGGCGGCTCCACGCACACCCCGCGCTTGACGGCCTCGCCGAAGGAGAGGTTCTCCTCGTTGACCTGCCGGATGATGTCCGGGTCCATCTGCTTGATGTGCACGTAGCCGACCCGCTCGGAGTAGCGGCGGATCAGGTCGACGGCGTCGCCGCCTCCGTAGGCGACATGCCCGGTGTCCAGGCACAGGGAGACGAGGTCGGAGTCGGTCCCGTCGAGGAACCGCTCGATCTCGGGCTGGGTCTGGATATGGGAGTCGGCGTGGGAGTGCAGGCACAACCGGACGTCGTAGTCGTTGAGCAGGATCCGGCCGAGCTCGTCGGCGCCCTTGTTCAGCGCCGCCCACTGGTCGTCGTCGAGCGTCGGCGACTCCGAGTACTGTCCGGTCTTCTCGTCGCGGAACATCGTCGGGATGAACACCAGGTGGTGCGCGCCCACCGCGGCGGTCAGCTCGGCGACCTTGCGGACGGTGGAGAGCATGTCGTCCCAGCGCTCCGGGCGGTGCAGCGAGCCGAACACGGTGCCTCCCGAGACCCGCAGGTTCCGCTTGCCGACCTCGTCGGCGAGCTGCTTGGGGTCGGTGGGCAGGTACCCGTAGGGGCCGAGCTCCAGCCAGTCGTATCCGGACTCGGCGAGCTCGTCGAGGAACCGGTCCCACGGCGTCTGGTACTCGTCCTCGGGGAACCACACCCCCCAGGAGTCGGGGGCGGAGCCCAGGACCAGCTTCTGGCTCATCTCCGTCATTGCGTGGACCTTTCGTGTGCGGTGTGGCTGGCCAGCGGCGGAATCAGCGGAATCAGCCGTGGGTGGGGAAGTTGAACGCGGCCTCGACGGACCGGGAGACGTGCGGCCACCGGCTGGTGACGACCTTGGCGCGGGTGTAGAAGTGGACGCCTTCGGGGCCGTGGACGTGGTAGTCGCCGAACAGGGAGTCCTTCCAGCCGCCGAAGGAGTAGTGCGACATGGGCACCGGGATCGGCACGTTGACGCCGATCATCCCGACGTGCACCCCGCGCTGGAAGCGGCGGGCGGCCTCGCCGTCGCTGGTGAAGATCGCGGTGCCGTTGCCGTAGGGGTTGGCGTTGATCAGCTCGATCGCCTCGTCCAGGTCGGCGGCGCGCACGACCACCAGCAGCGGGCCGAAGACCTCGTCGGTGTAGACGTCCATCTCGGTGGTGACCCGGTCCAGCAGTGTGGGCCCGACGAAGAAGCCGTCCTCATGCCCTTCGACCTTGAGGTCGCGGCCGTCGACCACGGCCACCGCTCCCTGTTCGACGCCGGAGGCGACATACGAGGCCACGCGGTCGCGGGCCTGGGCGGTGATGACCGGGCCCATGTCGTTGCCGACGTCCTGGCCCGGCCCGACCCTGATGGCCGCGGCCTTCTCGGCGAGCACCGGCAGCAGCGCGTCGGCCGCGTCGCCCACCGCCACGGCGGCGGAGATCGCCATGCACCGCTGCCCGGCCGAGCCGAACGCGGCGGCGGTCAGGTGGTCGGCGGCGTACTCCAGGTCGGCGTCGGGCAGGACCACGGCGTGGTTCTTGGCGCCGCCCAGCGCCTGCACGCGCTTGCCCGCGGCGGTGGCGCGCTCGTGCACGTACCTGGCGATGGGCGTGGAGCCGACGAAGGAGACCGCCTCGATTCCGGGGTGGTCCAGGAGCGCGTCGACGGCGACCTTGTCGCCGTGCACGACGTTGAACACGCCGTCGGGCAGCCCGGCCTGCTTGTACAGCCCAGCCACGAAGGAGGCGGCCGACGGGTCGCGCTCGCTGGGTTTGAGGACGAAGGTGTTGCCGCAGGCGATGGCGATGGGGTGCATCCACAGCGGCACCATGATCGGGAAGTTGAACGGGGTGATCCCGGCGACCACGCCCAGCGGCTGGCGGAAGTCGAAGGTGTCGATCCCGGTGGAGATCTGGTCGGAGTAGCCGCCCTTGAGGGCGCTGATGATGCCGCACGCGTACTCCACGACCTCGCGGCCGCGCACGATCTCGCCGCGGGCGTCGTCGATGACCTTGCCGTGTTCGGCGGCGATGATTCCGGCCAGCTCGTCCTCGTGCTCGACCAGCAGCTCGCGCAGCCGGAACATGACACGGGTCCGCTGGGTGAGGGACGACTCGCTCCAGCTCTCGAAGGCCTTCGCGGCCGCGGCGACGGCGGTGTCGACGTCACCGGCCTCGGCCATCAGGACCGCGGCCTGCTCGGCGCCGGTGGCCGGGTTCCACACCGGTGCGGTGCGGGTGGAGGCCCCCGGGGTGGCGGCCCCGTTGATCCAGTGCTGGATGGTGTTGGTGGTGGTCACTGCATGCGTCCGTTCTCGTTGGGGCACGTCACAGGTAGTGGCGCTGCCGCGCCTTGTGCTCGGCGTAGGTGGCGGCGGCCTCGCGGGTGCTGTCGAGGTCGGCCACCTGGCTCACCGGTACGTCCCACCAGGCCGAACCGGGCGGGTTGGGCCCGTACAGGTCGGTCTCGATGTGCACGACGGTGGTGGTGTCGGCGGCCCTGGCGCGCGCGATGGCATCGCGGAACTCCGTGATGCCCTCGGCGCGGATGACGTCGGCGCCGAGGCTGGCGGCGTTGGCGGCCAGGTCGACGGGCAGGATCCCGCCGTCGAGCAGGCCGCTCTTCGCGTCGCGGTAGCGGTACCTGGTGCCGAAGCGCTGCGATCCCAGGTCGTCCGAGAGCGAGCCGATCGAGGCGAACCCGTGGTTCTGCACCACGACGATGATGACCTTGAGTCCCTCGGACACCATGGTGGCGATCTCCTGGGCCATCATCAGGTAGGAGCCGTCGCCGACCAGGACGACCACCTCGCGGCTGGGGTCACCCATCTTGACGCCGGTGCCGCCGGCCACCTCGTAGCCCATGCAGGAGTAGGCGTACTCGACGTGGTAGGCCTTGGGGTCGCTGGCGCGCCACAGCATCTGCAGGTCGCCGGGCATGCTTCCGGCGGCGTTGACGACGACGTCGCGCGGGTCGAGTACCTCGTTGAGCGCGCCGAGCACCGCGGTCTGCGCCGGCAGCGGGCCGTGGTCGGCGTGATAGCACTCATCGGTGATCCGCGCCCATTCGGCGGCCAGCTCCCGGGCGCGCTCGCGGTAGGCCGCCTCGACCTGCCAGTCGTCGAGCTCGCGGCGCAGCGCCTCCAGCCCGGTGCGCGCGTCGGAGACGAGCATCGACGCCTGGTGCTTGGCGGCGTCGAGCCGCGCGATGTTGAGGTTGACGAACCGGACGTCGGGGTTGGCGAAGACGGTGTGGCTCGCCGTGGTGAAGTCGCTGTAGCGGGTGCCGACGCCGAGCACCACGTCGGCGTCGCGGGCCAGGGTGTTGGCGGCCTTGGTGCCGGTGGAGCCGAGCCCGCCGACCGCGCACGGGTGGTCCCAGGGGACCGCGCCCTTGCCCGCGTGGGTGTCGGCCACCGGGATGCCGGTCGCCGCGGCGAAGTCGCACAGCGCCGCCATGGCCTGGGAGTAGACGACGCCGCCGCCCGCGACGATCAGCGGCTTCTTCGCGCCGCGCAGCGCCTCGGCCGCGCGGGCCAGCGTGTCGGTGTCCGGCCGCGGACGGTCGATGTGCCACACGCGCTTGCGGAAGAACTCCACCGGCCAGTCGGCGGCCTCAGCCTGCACGTCCTGGGGCAGGCACAGGGTGACCGCGCCGGTCTCCGCCTGGTCGGTGAGCACCCGCACGACGGCCAGCGCGGCGGGGATGAGCTGCTCGGGGCGGGTGACGCGGTCCCAGTACTTCGACACCGGGCGCAGCGCGTCGTTGACCGTGACGTCGCCGCCGCGGGTGTCCTCCAGCTGCTGCAGCACCGGGTCGGGGCCGCGGGTGGCGAAGACATCGCTGGGCAGGAGCAGCACCGGGACGCGGTTGGTGGTGGCCAGCGCGGCGCCGGTGACCATGTTGGTCGAGCCGGGGCCGGTGGAGGCGGTGCAGGCGAAGGTCTGCAGCCGGTCCCGCATCTTGGCGAAGCCCACCGAGCTGTGCACCATGCCCTGCTCGTTGCGGGCGAGGTAGTAGGGCAGATCGGCCTCGCCGGTGGTGGCGGCCTGCAGCAGGGCCTGGCCCAGGCCCGCCACATTGCCGTGCCCGAAGATGCCCCACACGCCGGGGATCAGGCGCTGCTCGACGCCGTCGCGCTCGGAGTACTGCGCGGCGAGGAAGCGGACCAGCGCCTGGGCGGTCGTCAGTCGGACGGTCTCGGTCACCGGGCTCACTGCTCCTTTCCCTGGGCCGTGTACAGCGGGAGGCGGGGGTCGGTCGCCTGGTCGGCCCAGGTCTGGCGGACCCAGCCGTGCGCCGGGTCGTCGCAGATCAGCCAGGCGCGGTCGTCCCCCGGACCCGCCATGACGTTGAGGTAGTAGAGGTCGTAGCCGGGCGCGGCCATGGACGGGCCGTGCCAGCCGTGCGGGATGAGCACCACGTCCTCGCTGCGGACCTCGGCGAGCACGTCGATCGGCCGCCGCTCGGTGCCGTAGACCCGCTGGTAGGCGACGCCGGGGCCGACCGGGCCGTCGGCGACCTCGAAGTAGTAGATCTCCTCCAGCTCGCGCTCGGTCTCGGTGGCCTCGTCGTGCTTGTGCGGCGGGTAGGAGGACCAGTTCGAGGAGGGGGTCAGCACTTCGCAGGCGATGAGCTTGTCGCACTCGAAGGTCTGCGGGGTGCAGAAGTTGTTGACCTGGCGGCTGGACTGCCCGGCGCCGCGCAGCTCGACCGGCACGTTCTCGGCGGGGCCGTAGCGGGCCGGCAGCCTCTTCTCGCAGCGCGCGGCGGGCAGCGCGAACCGGCCGCCGCCGGTGCTGGCGATGGTCGCGCTGGCGTCGCGCGGCAGGTAGGCGAAGTCGGTGACCCGGGAGAACACGTCCTGGCGGCCGGTGACCTCGAACGTCTGGCCGTCGACGGTCACCGTGCAGCCGCCGTTGAGGGGCAGCACCAGGGTCTCGGAGTCGGATGTGGCGACCTCCTGGCTGCCGCCGGGCGCGAGCTCCAGTACGCGCAGCCCGGAGTAGCCCCATCCCGCGGACTCGGGCGTGACGACGGTGCGGAACGGGCCGGAGGCGGTGCTCCCGGCCGGAAGGTAGTGCTTGGAATCGGTAGTGCTCACAGCAGCCCCACAGCGGTGTCGACGGCGCCGACGACGTCGTCGTCGGCGGGATAGAGCAGGGATCGCCCGACGGTCAGACCCCTGACCGTCGGCAGTTTCAGTGCCGCGCCCCAGCGGGCGTAGGTGGCCTCGGGGTCAGCGGACAGTTCGCCGCCGAGCAGCAGCGCCGGGAGGGTCGAGGCGGCCAGCACGCGCTCCATCTCGTCCACCACCGGCACCTTCAGCCAGGTGTAGGCGGACGAGCGGCCGATGCCGGAAGCGATGGCCACCGAGCGGGTCACCGCGTCCGGCGACAGGTCGTTTTTGACGGCGCCGTCGGTGCGGTGCGAGATGAACGGCTCGACCATGGCCATAAGCCGCGCCGCGTTGAGCTCGTCGACCGCCTTGGCACAGGCCTCGAAGGTGGCGGGGGTGCGGTCGTCGTTGTAGTCGAGGCGCAGCAGCATCTTGCCGCCCTCGAAGCCCATGGCGGCGATACCGGCGGTGTCGTAGCCGGTGAACCGGTCGTCGATCTCCCACGACGCCCCGGCCAGCCCGCCGCGGTTCATCGACCCGAAGACGCTCTTGCCCTCCAGCGCCCCGAGCAGCAGCAGGTCCTCCAGGATGTCGGCGGTGCCCAGGACCCCGGTGACGCCGGGCCGGGCCAGCGCCGTGCACAGCCGGTCGAGCAGGTCGGCCCGGTCGGCCATGGCCATGGGCCGCGCACCCGCGCGCAGCGCCCCGCGCGCCGGGTGGTCGGCGGCGATGATCATCGCCTTGCCGTGCTCCCCCACCAGCGTGCCGGGCTTCACCCGCCGCGCGGCGGCCTCGGCGATCGCCTCGGGGTTGTGCACGCGCGTCTCGATGATCTCCCGCAGTCGGTCGGTCGCCATCAGCTGCTCCCGCGCGTCGAGGTGGTGCCGAACGCCAGGGCGGTCCCGGCCAGCTTGGCCTCGACCTCGTCCTGCGTGGGCATGGCGTCGGAGCAGGAGAGCCGGGAGGCGACGATGGCACCGGCGGCGTTGGCGAAGCGCATGACGCGCTCGGTGTCCCACCCGGAGAGCAGGCCGTGGCAGAGGGCGCCGCCGAAGGCGTCGCCCGCGCCCAGCCCGTTGACCACGTCGACCGGGACCGGAGGGACCGCCACCTCACCGGAGCCGTCCACCGCGAGGACGCCCTTGGGGCCCTGCTTGACGACGGCGAGGTCGATGCCGTTGTCACGGGCGGACGCGGCGGCCTCATGCGGGTCGGTGCGGCCGACGGCGGTGTCCCACTCGTCGAGGTTGCCGACGGCCACGGTGGCGTGGGGCAGCGCCTGGGCGACGACCTCGCGGGCGGTGTCGCGCGACTCCCAGAACATCGGCCGGTAGTCCAGGTCGATGATGGTGGTACCGCGCTTGCCGCGGGCCCGGAGCGCCTCCAGGGTGGCGGTGCGGCTGGGTTCCCGGCACAGGCCGGTGACGGTGACCCAGAAGATGTCGGCGGCGCGGATGGCGTCGTAGTCGAGGTCCGCGGCGTCGATCTCCAGGTCGGCGGCCTTGGGGTCGCGGCCGTAGAAGTAGAGGGGGAAGTCGTCGGGCGGGAAGATCTCGCAGAAGGTCACCGGGGTGGGGCGGCCGGGGACGGGGCTGACGAAGCGGTCGTCCACCCCGAAGCCGCGCAGCGCGGAGTGCACGAAGGCGCCGAAGGG
The DNA here is from genome assembly GCF_039530945.1 of Nocardiopsis rhodophaea. Classification (NCBI taxonomy): domain Bacteria; kingdom Bacillati; phylum Actinomycetota; class Actinomycetes; order Streptosporangiales; family Nocardiopsidaceae; genus Nocardiopsis; species Nocardiopsis rhodophaea. The sequence goes on along the minus strand of NZ_BAAAPC010000002.1, from coordinate 212,994 downwards.
GTCCTCGCCGGTGCGGGTGATCAGGGCCGTGCCGCGCCCGTAGCGGGCGGCGGCCACGGCGACGTTGGTCGGGCTGCCCCCGATGAACTTCCCGAAGGACCGCACCCGATCCAGCCCGACACCCACCTGCTCCGGGTAGATGTCGACGCCCACGCGGCCCATCGTGATGACCTCGAAGCGGCCATCAGAGTGCCGGCGGTCACTGGGTTTCACTCGAACCTCCGTTGGTGTAGGTGGCCGGTTTCCTGTGTCGCCCGGCCGGTGTCGGGATCGGCGCGCGGTCGCGCTACGGCTGGGGCCGCACCTCGGCGACCTGGACCGGCCGCCCCTCGCGCATGGACCTGTCGGCGGCGTCGGCGACGAGCACGGCCTCCAGGGCGTCGGCGACGGTGCAGGGGCTCTCTCCCCCGCCTGAAACCATGCGGATGAAGGCCCCGATCTCCGCCTCGTAGGCGGGGGTGAAGCGGGACCAGAACTCCTGCCACGGCTGTCCGGTCGGGAAGTCGACGCCCGCTTCGGCGGAGACCAGCGGGGCGCGCTCATCCAAGCCGACCGCGATGGTGCCGCGGGAGCCGGCGAGCTCCATACGGACGTCATACCCGGCGCCGTTGTAGCGGGAGCCCTGGAGGGTGACCACGGTCCCGTCGTCCATCCGGAGCACCGCGGCGGTGGTGTCGACGTCCCCCGCCTCGGCGAAGTACGCGGCGCCCCGGTTGGCGCCGTAGGCGTACACCTCGGTGACCTCGCGGCCGGTCACCCAGCGCAGGATGTCGAAGTCGTGCACGTGGCAGTCGCGGAAGATGCCGCCGGAGGTCGGAACGTAGGCGGCGGGCGGCGGGGCGGCGTCGCAGGTGATCGCGTGTACGCGGTGCAGCTCGCCGAGTTCGCCGTCGCGCAGTGCCTGGCGGGCGCGCGTGTAGCCGGCGTCGAACCGGCGCATAAAGCCGATGTGCACCGGGACTCCGCTCTTCTCGACCTCGCGGAGGACCTCGACGGTCCCGGGGATGTCGGGCGCCACCGGCTTCTCACAGAAGACCGGGATCCCGGCGCGGACCCCGGCGAGGATGAGCTCCGGGTGGGCCGCTGTCGCGGCGGTGATGACCAGGCCGTCGACGGCGCCCGGAGAGAGCAGTGTGGAGATGTCACCCGCGACATGGGCGCCGACGCGCCCGGCGACCTCGCGGGCGCGGTCTCTGTCGGCGTCGGCCAGCACGAGTTCGGAGACTTCGGGGCGCGCCGAGATCGCGGCGGCGTGCGAGGCGCCGATCCGGCCGGTGCCGACAAGTCCGATCCGCATACCCATCCTCCTACACGTTGATCCAGGTAACAGGGTGTTGTTCCGTGGGTCACATCCTTTGAGAGAGTTTGTACGCCGAATGTGAAGATCTTGTCAATAGTTTGTCTAGACATATGGACGTCGTGATATCCACGCAACATGCCGAATACGTAGACTGGGTGGGAACTCCCGCGGCCGAACGCGCGGTAAAGAGAGGTTCATCCCAGCGCCCGCACGTCCATCAGGAGAACGGAGTCGCGTGTCAGAGTCGCCCCTGTCGATCCCCCTCGACCGCAGCAGCCCGGTGCCGCTGTACTTCCAGGTGGCCCAGGAGCTGGAGCAGCGCATCCAGTCCGGCGACATGCCCGCCGGAACCCGCCTGGAGAACGAGGTCGTGCTCGCCGGCAGACTCGGCCTGTCGCGCCCCACCCTGCGGCGGGCGATCGAGTACCTCGTCGACCGCGGCCTGCTGGTGCGTAAACGCGGGGTCGGCACCCAGGTGGTCACGCCTCGGGTGCGCCGCCCCGTGGAGCTGTCGAGCCTGTATGACGACCTGAGCCAGGCGGGCCAGCGACCGCGTACCGAGGTGCTCGACCTGAGCGTGGGGCCCGCGCCGGACGCGGTCGCCGCGACCCTGGAGGTCGCCCCCGGCACCGAGATCTACCTGGTGGAACGCCTGCGCTACGCGGGCGACGAGCCGCTGGCGCTCATGCACAACTACCTCACGCTGGACCGCGTGGAACTGACCCGGGAGAAGCTCGCCGAGACCGGCCTGTACCAGCTGCTGCGGGCGGCGGGGATCACGCTGAAAATGGCCTCGCAGAGCATCGGCGCCCGGGGCGCCACGGCGGCCGAGGCCCGGATGCTCGGCGAGTCGCGGGGGGCACCGCTGCTGACGATGGACCGCACCGCCTACGACGACATCGGCCGGGTGGTCGAGGTCGGCTCGCACGTCTACCGCGCGACGCGCTACTCCTTCGAACTCACCCTCACAGCCTGAAACGACAAAGCCCCCGTCGATATCGCCGAGATCAACGGGGGACCGGGTGGGGCGGTGACGGCGGCTGAGGCGCCCCGTCACCGCGCCCGGAAGCGGGCGCGGCGGGAGCGCCGGGGGAAGCGGCGCGTGGTCGCGTCCCGGGCCAGCAGGGAGGCGCCGATCAGCCCGGCCTCGTTGCCCAGCTCGGCCCGGACGATGCGGGCTTCCGGCCGGTAGCCGCGCCCGGTGAGATGGCGGCGGAAGGCCGTGCGGGCCGGGCCGAGCAGCAGCTCGCCGCAGTCCGAGACGCCGCCGCCGATGATGAACAGCTCCGGGTCGAAGGCCGCGGCCAGGTTGGCCAGGCCGACACCGAGCCAGCCCCCCGCGTCCTCCAGGAGTTCCACGCTCGCGCGGTCGTCCTCGCGGGCGAGGTCGCTCACCAGAGGGCCGGTGATCAGCGCCGGGTCGCCGCCGACCGCCTGGATGAGGCGGCGCGCCACCGGGGAGTCGGCCGCCGCCAGTTCGCGCGCGTCGCGGGTCACCGCGTTGCCGCTGGCGTACTGCTCCCAGCAGCCGCGGTTGCCGCACTCGCAGCGGTGACCGCCAGGGACGACGGTCATGTGCCCGAACTCTCCGGCGATGCCGTAGCGGCCGCGGTGCAGCTTCCCGTCGAGGATGATCGCGCCGCCGATACCGGTGCCGAGGTTCACCACGACGATGTCGTCGACGCCGCGTCCGGCCCCCACGCGGACTTCCGCCCAGGCGGAGGCGTTAGCGTCGTTCTCCACGACAACGGGAAGATCCAGCCGCTGCGTCAGGGCCTCGCGCAGGGGCTCCTTCCGCCAGGCGAGGTGGGGAGCGAAGAGCACGCTGGCGCGGTGCTCGTCGACGAAGCCCGCCGCACCCACGCCGACGGCGTGCACGGGGTACGCGCGGCGCAGCTCCTCGACGAGGGAGGCGATGGTGTCCTCGACGACCTTGGGGCTCTTGCTCTTGTCGGGCGTCTCCGCGCGCCGCCGGGCCAGAACGCGGCCCGACGGGTTCACGACGCCCGCGGCGACCTTGGTTCCGCCGATGTCGATGCCGATCGTGAGTCCGCGAACGTGCCGACCGGTTCCCCTGGAGAAAGCCATAACCCGCTCACTCTATCGGCGCCGCGCGGCGCGGACGCTGCACGGCAAAGGCCCCGGCCCCGTCGCATCGCGTTGACAGGACGGGGCCGGGCCCGGCGACCCTTCGGGTCGGATACGGCCGGTGGTCCGTGGTGGGGGCGCCCCCTTGCCCAGCCGATCTCACGCCGCCGCCACACACCGCCAGGGTCGCTACAACCGCGTGGGGGTCACCAGCGCGGACGCGTCGGTCGGCGGCGCCGACTCGTAGGGGAAGTGGGTCGCCCCCAGCGCCGGTTCCAGGTCAAACAGCCAGCTGGCGGTTTCGTCGTACTTGGCGAAGAACGGCTTGCCGACGAGCTCCGGGTCGCGCGCCTGGATGAAATGGAGCACGAAGACCTTCTCGCCGGCGATCTCGGTGACGCCGTCGACACAGACCTTGCCGGGCGTGGCCGACATGGACGGGCCGCGCACGGTCCGGGCCAGGCCGGAGACCTTCATGTAGGCGCGGCGATAGATCTCGTAGGCCTCCGCCAGCGGAACGGCGAAGTAGTCCTGGGGACCGGTGTCGCGCTCGACGAACATGTAGTACGGGACCATGCCCATGCGGGTCTGGGTGCGCCACATGGTTTCCCAGGTGGCCGGGTCGTCGTTGATCGTCCGGATCAGCGGGGCCTGCGTACGGATCACCGCACCCGTGTCGCGTATCCGGCGCACGGCCTCGTGCACCAGGTCGGGCAGGAGCTCGTTGGGGTGCGAGAAATGCGCCATGAACGCGAGGTTCTTGCCGGATTCGACAACCTTCTCGAACAGGCGCAGGGTCTCGTCGGCGTCGGGGTCGGTGACGAAGCGCTGCGGCCAGTACCCCAGCGCCTTGGTGCCGATCCGGATGGACTCCAGCGTCTCGATCCCGAGGAGCGGTTCGATGTAGCGCGACAGGACGCCCTCGCCCATGATCATCGGGTCGCCGCCGGTGAACAGGACGCTGGTGACCTCGGGGTGCTGGTGCAGATACTCGACCAGCTGGTCGATGTCGCTGGAGGCGAACTTCAGGTCGGCGTCGCCGACGAACTGGGCCCAGCGGAAACAGTAGGTGCAGTACGCGTGGCACGTCTGCCCCTGCTTGGGGAAGAAGAGCACCGTCTCGGCGTACTTGTGCTGTACGCCGGGGATGGGGTCCTCGTTGCCGATCTTGGGGACGTTGAGCTCCATCTGCCCGGCGGGGTGAGGGTTGAGTCGCGCACGGACTTCGTTGGCGGCTTCGTTGAGCTCCTTGCGGGGGGCCTCCCGACGCAGCAGGTCGGCGATCCTGTCGACGTCCTCGCTCGGGAGCATGTCCGCCTGCGGGAACACCAACCGGTAGATCGGATCGTCGGGTGCGGCGTCCCAGTCGATCAGCTCGTCGATGACGTAGGTGTTGACCCGGAACGGCAGCACTGTGGCCACCGCCCGCGCCGCCAGACGTTCCTCCGCGCTCAGGCCGGCACGGGCCGTCAGTTCGTCCAGATGTTTCGTCGTGTAGGCACGAAACCGACGTCCGGCGGACGGGGACAGTGCCGCGTCGTGCGTCAAGCTCACGCGTCTCCTCTCATGACAACCGGCAGGCCGCCCAGGCGGGTCCACGGGGCGGCGCTGACACGGGGATCCCGGCGTGTTCGCACGCCAGCGGACCACCCATAACGTGAACAATGTGGTTAAAACCGGGCCCGGCGGGTGATGCAGAAACCGGGCCAGCGAACGGGCATACCCGATCTAGGGCGATACTTACCCACTTTACGAAGATAAACCGCTGACCTGGGTTTATTCGGGCCGCCTGCGGGAGACTCCCAGCTCTCCCGTAGCCTGACCCCGGGGAGGGCGGCGCGGGGAGCAGACGTCCGGCCGTTGAAGCCGGAGGTCGCCACAGCGCCCCTCACCGTCCCCACCGCCCCAGGGCAAAGCCGGCAGGCCAGTCGGACCGTGTGGAGAGCGTGGAGAGCGCTGTCCAATGGAGAGCGAGGAACCCGTTTGAGCGGCGGATCCCCGGTGAAACGCTCCGAAGCGCCGGTCATCGCGGTCGACGCGATGGGGGGCGACCATGCGCCCGCCGCGGTCGTCCAAGGGGCGGTGCACGCGGTCCGCGAGTACGGGCTGCGGCTGGTACTGGTCGGACGGGCACGGGAGATCACGGCGCTGCTCGCCGAGCAGGAGGCCACACGCGAGATCCCGGTCGTGCACGCCGAGGACACGCTCGCCATGAACGAGGGCGCGCTGGCGAGCTGGCGGCGACCGCGCTCGACCGTGGCCGTCGCCTGCAAACTCATCCGGCAGGGGGACGCCGCCGCGCTCGTGTCGGCCGGATCGACGGGCGGGGTGGTCGCCACGTCCACGGTGCGGCTGCGCACCCAGCCCGGAGTGCTGCGCGCCGCACTGGCCGTGGCGCTTCCGACCCGCCCGGTTCCCACCATCCTGCTGGACGCCGGGGCCAACGCCGACGCCAAACCGGAGATGCTGGTGCAGTTCGCCCACCTGGGCGCGGCGTACGCGCAGACCGCCTACGGCGTCGCCGAACCGCGGGTGGGGATGCTGACCATCGGCTCGGAGCCGGGCAAGGGCAACAAACTCGCGCGCAAGGCCGCCGAACTCCTCCACGCCACCGCCGCGGACACCACCGCGGGCGCGCCCCGCCTCGATTTCCGAGGCAACATCGAAGGCCACGACCTGCTGTCAAGCGAGGTCGACGTGGTGGTCACCGACGGATTCACCGGCAACGTGGCGTTGAAGTCCGTCGAAGGGGCGGTCAGCTTCGCCTTCGACACCATCCGGGAGGCCCTCACTTCAAGCCGCCTCGCCAAGGCTGGAACCCTGCTGCAACGCAAATCGCTCCGCGAGCTCACCGACCGCTTCGACAGCGACACCTACGGCGGCGCCGTGCTGCTGGGCCTCAACGGCACCGTCGTCATCGCCCACGGCGCCAGCAGCCCCCGGGGCATCGAACGCGCCTGCCTGCTGGCCAACGACCTGGCCGGCGGCCACATCGTCGACCAGGTCCGCCGCCGCCTCCACACCACTCCTCGCCCTCATGGCTGGCTGCACCGCCTGAGCCACAGCGAGGAATAGCCCACCGCCGGTCTGTCCCGGCGCGCGGCGGGGTGACGGCACCCGCCGCGCGATCACCTCACCCGCGGCGCCGGACGGCGTAACCGTACTGCTCCGGCCAGCGCGGGTCAGCCCCGAGTTCGGTGGCGGCGTGCTGGGGCCAGTAGGGGTCGCGGAGCAGTTCCCGGCCGAGGAGGACGGCGTCGGCCCGGCCGGAGGCGACGATCTGTTCCGCCTGCCGCGCCTCGGTGATCAGGCCCACGGCTCCGGTGGCTAGCCCCGTCGCGTCGCGGACCTGGGCGGCGAAGGGGACCTGGTAGCCGGGCTCCACCGGGATCTGGGCGTCGGGGGCCATGCCACCGGTGGACACGTCGAGCAGGTCGACGCCGCGCGCCTGGAGCTCCTTGGCCAGCCGGACGGTGTCGTCCCCCGTCCAGCCCTCGCGGGCGTCGGCGGGGTTCTCCGACAGCCAGTCCGTGGCGGAGGTCCGGAAGAAGACCGGAAGGTGGTCGGGCCACACCTCGCGCACGGCATCGACGACCTCCATCGGGAAGCGCAGGCGGTTCTCGAAGCTGCCGCCGTAGGCGTCGGTGCGGTCGTTGACGGCCGGGGAGAGGAACGAGTTGATCAGGTAGCCGTGGGCGCCGTGCACCTCCACGACCTCGAAGCCGGCGGCGAGCGCGCGCCGGGCCGCGTCGGCGAAGTCGCGGACGAGTTCGCCGATCTCCGCCTGCGTCAGCGCGCGGGGCGCCGGGAGTCCGGGGAAGGGCTCCGCGGTGGGGCCGACGGTTGGCCAGCCGCCCTCGGCCTCGGGCAGGTACCGGTCGCCCAGCCAGGGCTTGTCGGTCGAGGCCTTGCGCCCGGCGTGTGCGAGCTGGATGGCGGGGACCGCCCCGTACTCGCGGATCGCCGAGGTGACGCTGGCGAACGCCTGCTGCTGGCGGTCGTTCCACAGGCCCAGGTCCCACGGGCTGATGCGACCGTCGGGGCGCACGCCCGTGGCCTCGACCATGACCAGCCCGGCGCCGCCAGCGGCGCGGGCGGCCAGGTGAGTGAGGTGGAAGTCCGTTGGGGCGCCGGTCTCCGGGCCTTCGGGCGCCGCGGAGTACATGCACATCGGGGACATCCAGACGCGGTTGGGGATCTCCAGCGACCGCAGGGTCACGGGGGTGAACAGAGCACTCACCGATGGTCTCCTCGCTACAAGAAGCGGCTGACCACGACCGGCCAGCCATTAGTACGATAATCTACGTACTACGATGTTTGTCAAAGTATGACGATGCTCGTACTTTGTGCGGTGAGTCTCAACGCGCGGAGGTCGCCATGCACACCCCCGAGCCGACCGCCGGGTCCGGGCGCCGGTTAGCGCACCCGGAGCGGGAGGAGATCAGGCTGGAGACCGTGCTGCACGCGCTGGCCGATCCCATCCGACTGCGCATCGCGGGCGAGCTCGCGGACGGCCACACCGAGATGGCCTGCATCGCCTTCGAGCTGCCGGTGAGCAAGTCCACGTGCACGCACCACTTCCGAGTGCTGCGAGAGGCGGGCGTCATCCGCCAGCACTACGAGGGGACGGCACGCATGAGCCGACTGCGCGAAGACGACCTGGAAGCACTCTTCCCCGGCCTCCTCTCAGCGGTCCTGGAGGCCTACCGGCGATCCCACCGCCCCGTCTGACGAACGACGCTTCGTGCGTTCAACCGCAATCCCCCACCGCCCACACACGCCACGCGGCCTCCGCTGACCCCGTGCGGGTGATCCGTGCGCTCAAGCGCCCTCCCCTTCAACGACCGAGCCCGGCGCAATGACCGAACGCACCGCCCCCACCGCTACGAGCACACGGGCCCACGCCGGGTATGCGGCCTGCTGTTCGCTGCGAAACCGACGGCGGTCACCCGTTCAGCCCTACTTGAGCTGCGGTGCGGTTGAGGTTCTACGGTGAGCGGATCCGACCGCGAACCGAAGAATGAGGAGTAGGAAGCGCATGCAGAACACTCGTGTAGTGGTCACCGGCGCCGCGCGCGACTTCGGGCGGACGCTGGCCATCCGCTTCGCCGAGTTGGGCGCCGAGGTCTTCCTATCGGCCCGCAGCCTCACGGCGGCGGAGGCGACGCGGGACGAGATTCGGGCGCTCGGTCGTGACCACGTGCACGCGTTCGCCTGCGACCTCGGCGATCCCGAGTCGGTCCGCGAGTTCGCGCGGCAGGTGGGCGAGCGGACCGACCGAGTGGACATCCTGCTCAACAACGGCGCGCGGTGGCTCGACGCGACCGACCTGGACGCTGTCGGCGACGACGAGATCACGGCCACGATCGCCTCGGGCGGTTCCGGCACGGTCCTGATGACCAAGCACTTCCTCCCGCTGCTGCGCGCCTCGGAGCGGCCCGACATCGTCAACCTGATCTCGTCCGTGGCCTCGCCACGCGGCGACATGGGCGTCGGCAACCCGGCTTTCTGCGCCGCCAAGGGCGCCCAGGCCAACTTCGCCGAGATCATGTCCCAGCGCCTCCGCCCCCTGGGTGTCCGGGTCATTTCCCTCTACCCGCCGGACTTCCGCAACATCGACCCGCTCCGGGAGGAGTGGGATCAGGCCGAGCGGGGGCCGGATTCCCAGCTCACCTCCCGGTCACTGCTCGACTGCGTCCTTTTCGCCGTCAACCAGCCCCGGGACTGCTTCATCCGCTCCTTCGCTTTCGAGCCGACGGCCTCCCCGTCGGCCGGTGGGGCTGCTTCCAGCGAGGTGTAGGGGGCGCGTGGGGCGGCAGACACCCATGTCGTGGACGGGCTGATCCGGCTCAACGTCGGGAATGTGGATTCTGATCACCGTCGGGGAGGCGATTGAGGAGGCCCGCTGATGATGGTCCGAGCTGGAGCCCTCAGCTCGGTACGGCACTATTCCCGACTGATGCCGACCCTGCCTACGGCGTGTTCCACGCGGGGTGGACCGCCTGGTCGCGTGGGCGGATCACCGAGCGGTCAGGTGGCCGCAAGGAAGTGCCGGGGAAAGCCGCGGAACACGGAGTCCCGCCCGTCGGCCCCATCAGCGGTCACCCCGACCGCCGGCGTTCGGGCGTCCAGAGCACGCTCCAGCATCGCCTGCGCCTGGACCGGTTTGGCCGCGAAGGCCGTCTGCGGCGGGTACAACTCGCGGTCGATCAGCGCCCTGCCCGCCGGGGCGGCGCGCCAGTGGGCTCAGGGCGAGGCCGAGCACGGCCGCAGCCGCAGCCGCGGCTGGGACGAGTCCGGGGCTGACGGCGATTGCCGCACCACCGAGTACACCGCCCACTGCGGCTCCGACGTAGACGGAGCTGCTGTGTACGGCCATCGCCTGGGACGCGGCTTCGGCCCCCGCCCGGTCGAGCATGAGTGCCTGGAGACTGGGCGGCACCGCCCAAGCGGCGGCCGACCACACCATGAGAATCGGCGCTACACCCCAGACGGGAACTGGGCTGACCAGCCATAGGAGGGCCAGCCCGGCCATCGCCAGGCCGAAGACCGCACCGGCCGCCAGGAAGGAGCGAAGCGCGCCGAAGCGGTCGACCAGTCGGCCGGACGCCTGGGTGCCGAGCAGCCCGCCAACCCCAGAGCACACCAGCAGTACGCCCAGCACGGAGGGGGTGACTCCAGCGAGACCGGAAAGGATCACCGCGATGTAGGTCTGGAAGGCGAGATTCCCGGCCACGGTCAGGATCGTCAGGATGAGGACGACGGCCACGGCCCTGTCGAACAGGGGGCGCAGCAGATCGGCGAAGGTGCGGCGCTCCTCGTCGGTCGCGTCGGCGCCAGCGGGCAGGGTAGCGAGCCCCAGGAGTAGGGAGAGACCGCCCATGAGGCCGCCGAAGGCGAAGGTCGCCTTCCACCCCAGGAGAGCGCCAACCCACGTACCGAGCGGGACACCCGCCAGGATCGCGCCGGTCAGACCCATCATCACCAGGGCCAGGTAGCGGCCTCGGCGGTCTGGCGGCGCCTGCGTACTCGCCGCAGCCAGGGCCGTCGGCAAGACCACGGACGCGGCCAGAGCGGCCACCACCCGCAGCGCCATGAGGACGGGATAGACGTCCACGAGGAGAACAGCAGCGTTCGCCCCCGTGAAGGTGGTGAGCGCCCAGAAGAGGGCTCTCCTGCGCGGCACCCGGGCGAACAGGATCGCCCAGATGGGAGCGGTGAGTGCATAAACGAGTGAGTAGGCGGTGACCAGCTGCCCGGCCGCGGACTCCGATACGTGGATATCGGAAGCGATCGCCGGGAGCACACCAATGATGATGAAGTCGTCTGTCTGGACCGCGAAGGCCGCCAGTGCCAGGGCGAGCAACCACGCGGGGGGTCGTCGGGATGTACTCATGGCATAAAGGTAACACCTGTTTCCCTAATGCGTGTGTCAGAGTACCTGTCCGGAGGTGAGGCGACCCATGCCGCGAATCGCAGACCCCCGGCGCAGGCGCGACGTCGTCGACGCTGTCATCGAGCAACTGGCCCGAACAGGCATAGGCAACTTCTCGCTGCGTGCTCTGGCCGAGGGACTCGGCCAGAGCACGCGCGTGCTGACACACCACTTCGCAGACAAGGAGGCCTTGGTCACGGCCGTCCTAGAGCGGCTCGACGAGCAGCAGCACCAGGCCCTGCGCACCACACCCGGCTGGGATGACCCGTCCGTACCGGTCAGCACCATCGTCAAGGCCACGTGGGAGCGCAACCTGGGCCCCCAAGAGCTGGCGGCGACTCGACTCATCCGTGAGATCGAGGGTTTGGCCGCAGCGGACAGGCTGTCCCACCCCATTCCGGGTTTCGTCCGAGGCCGCGCCGAGTTCGTCGCCTCCTGCCTGGTCGCTCGGGGCATGCAGCGCGACGCGGCGCTGGTGAAGGCAACGATGCTCAACGCTGCCTTCAGCGGCCTGGAAACCGACTACCTGATGACCGGTGACCGGGAGCGGACGGAAACGGCTCTCGACGACCTGTGCGCCTGGATCGACGCCAGTGTGGGAGCACAGCGCACCGGCGACGGCGCTGAAGGGCGTGACCGGGACGCACGAGAGGACCGGTGAGCCAGCGACCGACACGTCTCACCCCCGCGCTCCCAACGTCGAGCGGGTAAGGCCTACGATGTGCCGAGGTTCGCCCACTCGGAAACGCTCGCCGACCAATGTCCTCGACTCCCCGCCCCTCACCGTCACCCACACCTCCGCCAGTGCGCTTGCACCCATCGGTCTCACCAGAACGAGCCGAGCGGAGACCGCTGGCTTTCGCCGTGTTCTCCCTCCTGGTCATACTCGCGATGGTGGCGACGGCCGTGGTCACTCTCTCGACGGTGCGGTCGTATACGTCGTCTCCCCTGTCTCAGAGCGGGCCCGAGGTCGCCGCGGATGCCCTTCCGCGGCTCCGCTTCCTCCGGTCGGAGTTGGAGTCCGGCGCGGGCGAGCGGATGCAGGCGTTGTTTCCCGAGGGCTTCTTTTTCACCCACGTCCTGCACGGACTGAGCTGGATCAATGTTGGAACCCTCGACGCTGACCACCGGGACGAGGCGCTCCGGGAAGCCCGATGGTCGCTGTCCCGGCTGGAGTCCCCCGCGGGCACCGGGCCGTTCCCGGCGGATGCCGCCCCCGCCTACGGGGTGTTCTACGCGGGATGGACGGCCTGGCTCCGCGGTCGAATCGTCGAGCTGTCAGGTGGCCCCGAGGAAGCTCCGGACGAGGCCCGGGCGCTGGCATCGGCCGCGACGGAACTCCACGACGCCTTCGACGCGGCGCTCAACTCCCAAACGCCCTACCTCACCGCCTACCCCGGTCAGGCATGGCCTGTGGACAGCGTCGTGGCGATGGCGGCGCTCCAGCTCGATGACCGCCTCCGTGACTCGGACGCACACGCCGCCACCATCACCGCCTGGAAGCACGCCGTCGAAGCACGCCTCGACCCGGAGACCGGGCTGATCCCCCACCAGGTCGACCCTGCGACGGGCGAGCCGGTCCAGGGGGCCCGAGGCAGCTCGCAGGCCCTTCTCCTGCGGTTCCTGGCCGAGATCGACCCGGACGGGGCCGCCGAGGACTACCGCGTGTTCCGGTCCCACTTCACCTCGGACATCGGCATGATGCCCGGTGTCCGGGAGTACCCGCGCGGCAATGATTCACCAGGCGATGTGGACTCCGGCCCACTGCTCTTCGGTCTTTCGGCATCAGCGAGTACCGTCGCCCTTGGCGACGCTGTTCTCTTTCACGACACACCGGCCGCCGACGCGCTCACCGGGTTCGCTGAGGCCGCCGGCATGGCCATCGAGTACGGAGGCCAGCGCTCGTATCTCGGCGGCGTCGTAGCCGTCGGCGACGCGTTCCTCGTCTGGTCGCTGACCGCCGAAGGGGAGTCCGCCCATGCCGGAAGGAACCCCACCGCCGAGGTCCCCGACTGGTGGCGCGCCCCCTGGCACGTCGGCACCGCGGTCGCGCTGCTTCTGCTGTGGTCGGCGGCCATCTATGCCGGGCGCCGCTGTGTCCGTCGTTGTTCCGGAGAACGTCGAGCCGCGGCGTCCACGCCCTGACTTACTCTCCGGCCTCGCCGCCGCTCGCTCGGAATGCCGCGCTCCCCTTCTCCCAGGTGCGATCGAGATTAGACCCCGGCGGGAAGCGGCCGTCGATCTCCAGGATCACCATGCCGTGGGCGAACGCCCACAGCCCTTGCGCGCGTTCCGGATCGCCAGTGAGAAGGAAGAACGGCTCCCCCGACCAGTCTTCGAGGCCGGGGGCGAGGCGCCCGCGGGCGAGCGGCCCAGCGGTGGCCAAGCGGTAGAGGTTGGGGTTGGCTAGTGCGTACTCGCGGTACCCGCGGAGGACCGCGGCGAAGGGGTCCGGTTCCTTCATGGCCGCGTGCAGGACGCTGCCCAGTCCGGCCAGGCCCTGCTCGATGAGCGCCACTTCGAGCGCGGCTTTGTCCGGGATGTGCTTGTACAGCGACGGCGCCCGGATACCGAGCCTCGCCGCCAGCGCACGCAGTGTCAGCGCCTCGTGCCCCTCCTCTTCGAGAAGCGTGCGGGCCTCCCCGACGATCTGCGCCGCTCGCGCTGTCAAGGGCGCGAGTTCGGGGTGGTTACTCATCGGCGCATCTTCTCAACGCGATCCTTCAACGCCGCATTCATCGCGGTGAAGTCGCCCTCCACGTCAAGTGCTCTGCCGACGAACGGCACGAGAACACCGGTGAATGTCTCCCCGTGGATGAACCTGACGCGGCCGTCCTCGATGCGCTCGATGGAGAAGTAATGCTCGCCATCCATCACACCGGGGACGCCGAAGCGCCCTATCCATCGGAGCTCGCGCTCCGGCTCGGCGACCAGGACCGTGGGGGCGAACGACATCTCACGGCTGCCAGTCGACAGTTCCACGCGGAGCTTCTCCCCCGCACTGGGTTGGCCGGTCGCCTTCACGATGAACGGGTTCCACTCCGGGTAGGCGGAGAAGTCGGTGAGCACTTCCCAGACCAGCTCGGCGGAGGCGTCGATCTCCACCTCGGCACGTATCCGGCGCGGCCTGAGCCGCGTCCAGATGTAGAGGCCAGCTACGGCGACGAGGAACAGGGCAGCAGAAAGAACCGCAACGAAAACGAGCATGGCAACCTCGGCTAACTTTGTTAGTCCAACTCTAAGCTAACAAAGTTAGCCCACCAAGGCTAGGCCGCCGGGCGCCGTCCCGGACGACCTACGACACCCCATAGCGGCGCGCCAGCACGCCCACCGCCCGCGTGAGGGCATCGCGCAGTTCTGGTGGGCCGAGCACCTCTGCTTCAGTGCCCAGGCGGAGAAGGTCGGACACGGCCACCGGCTGGCTTTCGACGGGCATTTCCACCCGCACCCAGCCGTCGGCATCGGGCGGCCCGGAAGTCTCCACGGCCTGTCGGCCCACCGCACCGAACTGCATGGGCAGCAGGCGCAGGGCGCGCGGAGAGACGCGAAGGATGGCGGTTCCCTGCCGGTGCATCGCTTCGAGCCGTTGGGATGACTCCTCCCAGTAGGCGGCCAGGTCGAATCCCGTCGGCCGCTCGAACGGCTCTTCCGTGCTGTCGAGCGCTATGAACCGCGAGACGCGGTACGTGCGAACCGCGTCCTCCGATGCGGCTCCCGCTCCTCCCGCGACCAGAGCCACCAGGTACCAAATGCCGCCTTTCAGGACGATGCCGAGCGGACGCAGGTCTCGGCACACTTCGCCGCGCCACCGGCGGTAGTGAGCGCGGAGAACACGCTGCCCCCATACCGCTTCGGCGACCTGCGCGAGGCACGGCACCGCGTCGGCCTCCCGGAACCACGCGGTCGCGTCGAGGTGGAATCGTTCCTGAATGCGCTTGGCCCGCTCGCCCAGCTCGGTGGGGAGAGCGGCTTGGAGCTTCAGCTGCGCCGTGGTCAGTTCGGCGCCGAGACCCAGGTCGGCCGCTGCGGCGGGCAACCCGGCGAGGAAGAGAGATCCGGCTTCGGCTCCGGTGAGACCGGTAAGCCGGGTGCGGTAGCCCTCCATCAGGCGGAAGCCGCCAAGCGGCCCCCGATCGGCGTAGATGGGAATCCCGGCCGTGCTGAGGCTTTCGACGTCCCGGTGGATCGTGCGGACCGACACCTCCAGCTCCTCGGCCAGCTCGGCAGCGGTCATGCGTCCGCGGGTCTGGAGCAGCAGTAGCAGGGACATCAGCCGGTCGGCGCGCATAGTGCCATTTTCCCCGCGTACATGACAGCAGATGACATGTACGGCCACCAGGGTGATGATCACGATCTACCGCCTACCGCGCGGAACCGCCGCGTGGCCGTTGAGGGAGAGCACCCCGTGCAGACCACACGAACGACCGGCGAATTCACCTTCGCCAACTGGGAAGAGCACACCATCGGACAGCTCGAAGACGGCCCAAAGTTGGCCCACGCCTCCGTCACCAACACCTTCTCCGGCGGCATGGAGGCGGCCACAACCACCTGCGCCTACACCATCGCCTACCTGACCGAGACGACGGGGACTTTCACCGGCCTCGAACTCGTCAATGGCGTGCTTGACGGCCGCAAGGGAAGTTTCGTCCTTGAGGAGCGCGGATCATTTGACGCCGAGAGCAGTGTGCACTGCACCTTCGAGGTCGTTCCCGGCTCCGGAACGGATGAGCTCACCGGCCTGACCGGGAGGGGCCACTTCACCACCCACCAGGGCAAGCCGTCCACCCGCTACACGTTTGACTACGGCCACGGCTGAGGAGTCGGCGCCGTGTCGACATGACAACGCCACGCCGCCCCTCGCCCGGCACGGCCAGAGGGGCGGCGACAGTTCTCGGGGGGTTCTGGCTGCGGCCACAGCCACGACGGCCACGCGGTTACGAGGCGGCCCCGAACGGAGTGGAACGACCCGAACACCTGCTCAGCGGTAGTTGCCGTGGCGGCGCGGACAATCCACGCCTGAAGACGGGATGATGTTGGAATCTTTCCGAAACGCGCTCTTGTGAATCCTGAGATGCAGTTCATAGCATGTCGCACATGGGGAAATCACTGACAGTAATCACGGGGGCGAGTTCCGGAATCGGCGCGGCGACGGCGCGGGCGTTCTCCGGTTCCGGGCATCCGCTGCTTCTTCTGGCGCGGCGGATGGAAAGGATGCGGCAGCTGGAGCTTCCCAACGCGATGTGTCGCGCCGTGGACGTTACCGACCGCTCCGCCGTCATGGCCGCGGTCAAGGAGGCCGAGGACGCCTACGGCCCCGCCGACGTGCTGGTCAACAACGCGGGGGTGATGCTTAATAACCCCGCGGCCGCGCAGGACCCCGATGAGTGGGACCGCATGATCGACATCAACATCCGCGGCCTCCTCAACGGTGTCCACGCCGTTCTCCCGGGGATGACGGAACGCCAGCACGGCACGATCGTCAACGTCAGCTCCATCGCGGGACGCAAGTCCTTCCCCGGCAGCGCCGTGTACAGCGCCACCAAGCACGCCGTCCATGCCGCTTCCGAGGCCATCCGTGCGGAGGTCGCGCCCAGCAGTGTCCGGGTCATCGTGATCTCCCCCGGCTTCGTGGACACGGAGCTGAGCTCGCACATCACCGACCCGGACGTTCGCGCGAACTACCAGGCGGCCGAGGCGGCCCTGGAGGGCGGACTCAGCGCGACCACCGTCGCTGACGCGATCCTCTATGCCTACCGTCAGCCGCACAACGTGTGTATCCGCGAGATCGCGCTGGCCGCCACGGGCCAGGCCGTGTGACACATCCGTCGCCCGCGGCGCGGCGCTGCTGCCCCGCCTACGCTCACCGCCCCGGCCGCTGCTCCGGCGGCAGCTGGCAGGCCGGGGTGACGCCCGGCAGGCGGTACCGATGCGACGCGACCACCCGATACACGCCCGCCGCCAACGGCCGGATCACCGGCAGCTTCATCATGTGTCCGGCCAGCGGCCACACACCGCGCGCGTGCGTGAGTAGTTCGGCGACGGCGTCGGCGCCGCCCGCCACCCTGCCGGAACAAGACACCCACAGCACCTCGCGCTCGGCCCGGCTCTGGTCCACACCCACCTCCGCGAGGTCGATTTCCTGCCTGGGCGTCAGTGTCACGCGCACCGGCAGCCGTTCGGTGAGGCGGACACTGCGCGTGCAGAAACCGCAGTTTCCGTCATAGATGAGCATCGGGGCCGCCCTGGTCATACCCGCGCCCCCGGTTCCGCCGTGGCGGACGGAGCCGACCGCTGCGGCAGGCCGGGCCGCGAGACGATCCCCACCACCCGGTGCCAGTCCCAGCACAGCAGGTAGACCGTGCCCAGGAGCATGAGACTGGTGACCGCCGGGGTCCCAACGCCGAAGTCCAGGAAGGTGGTGATGACGACAATGCCGATGTTGATCGGCAGGTATATCAGCGCCCCGAGCGCGGCGGTGCGCGGCACGAGGAGCAGGAGAGCCGCGGTCAGCTGGCAGATGCCGATGACGACGTACAGGGCCCCGAAGTGGTCGTAGAGCGCGTTGAACATGACGTTCATCTCGCCTGCTTCGCCCCGGGTGAAGCGTTCGTTGATGACCTTCTTGAACCCCGAGGGCAGGAACGCCAACGCGAGCATGATCCGGACAAACCAGGTGAAGTAGTGCAACCACACGACCTGGCGTACGCGGGCGTGCATGTCGCTGAGCAGATCCAGCAGCCTGTCCATGAGCGATCACCGTTGGCAGGGTCGACGGGTTCTGGGACAGCCCTGACTCTCCCGTACCTCCCCCGCGTCCACATCCCCCGCGGGAGGGGTTCCACAGCGGACCAAGGGCGATCGCTGAGCCCCACCGGCCCGACGAAAGTCGGACCGCCGCCCAGCCCGTCCGCGTCCACCGCCACCACCTGGCCGGTGGAGCGCTCCCGGCGGAGCATCCGCCACCGACGCGACGTTCCGGGATCACGGCACCAGCTGGGGAATTACCACCGTCAGCACGGCTACACCCAGCGGGACCGCCAGGCTGAGGTAGTTCAGTGGGCTGCGGATCTCGGGTGTGTTCAGGCCGAGGTACCGGACCAGCCGCTGTCGACGCTCGATCCACTCCGTCGAGGCGACCTCGCCGGCCGGGAGGACGGGGACTCCGGCGTTGAGCAGTCTCCTCGCCGTGGAGTACCAGGCGTGCACCAGTGGTGCGGCGACCGCGACAACGACCCCGGTGAGCGCCGCTCCCAGCGCGAGCACGTTCTCGGCAGGGAAGGCCAGTGCCCTGGCGTGGCTGCCCTCGTGTTCCGCCAGGTAGACGCCGCGCAGCGCGCCGGTGGTGACGATCGCCGCGATGGCGAGCATCAGGAAGCTCGTCACGCAGAACCGGATGCGGTGCCAGAGGTCGTTGAGTCGGCCGATGGGGAGGGCCAGGTTCTCTCCGCAGACCCCCTCCGGCTCCTTCCCCATGTTCGGGCCCGTGCGCGTGGTCTCTTCGGGGCCCCCGGTTCGGCTCGACCGCGCGGTGCCATCCTTCGGAGGCACCGCCCTCGACCCGTCATCGGGGCCGAGCAGACGGCACTTCGCGTGCAGCATCCACGTGAGCGTGATCCAGGGAACCGCGGCGATCACGCCCAGGGCGAGCACCCACATCATGTTGCGGCCAACCCCAGGGACCGAAAAGTCCGCGCTCGCAGGCCCGATACTCGCGGCGGCGCCGTACAGCGACCGGAAGACAGCGAATGCGAGGACCGCCGCGCACGCCGCGAGGGACAGCACGTGCCGCCCGTAGTCGGGGCGCGTGCCCGCGCGCGTGAGAGAGACGACCTGGCCTACCCCCCACCCGAAGAGCCCGACGGATACGGCGACCGTGAACGCGGCCGCGACCGACCAGATCATCCACGGCGTCGTCAGGTCCGGTATCGCCCGTGTACTCAGGCCCAGCAGTGCCAGGGACCGCCGCTCAGCACTCCCCGCGGCGGAGGGCACGGGAACGGTTCCCTCGCCTATCCCCGCCTGGAAGAAGCACCGGCCCGCCACCACGACGACGCCGACGACGACCAGCGACCAGACCACCGGGACGTACATGGCTCTGTGGGTCTCGGTAAGAACATCTCGCAGATAGCGTGCCAGCGCCTTGCCGAACCGTGCGCACTTGCCCGTCCTACGCGCTCGTGTCACTGGATTATCGCCCCCGGTGATCGCCCACGGCGATCTTTCCCCGCCTCGGCCCGAGGACACACCTTTGCCCCGCGCCGCCGCGGGAATGCGGCGAGAATCGTGCTGAGCGCTCGGCGCCGAACGCGTCGCGCGGGATGTCATCGAGCCGCGTGACGCGCACGCCGCCCCGGCCCATGTCGAGTGTCCTACCGGTGGCCCGCCACCGACGGCGCTCGGCCGCACCGAGCCGCCGCGGATCCGCGCGGCGCCCCCGCGGCAGGGGGAAGCGCGGGGCCGCGAGGCGGACGTGATCTCGGCAGATCACAACATGTCGGTGGGGGATAGGGGATGTCGGTAGGCTTGAGGAATGGCCGACCCGCAGGAAGTTCTCTCGCAACGGGTCCAATCCGCACTCGGCGCCGCCTTCGGTGCTGAGTTCGCTGAGACCGACCCCGTCATCCGTCCCTCGCAGTTCGCCGACTACCAGGCCAACGTCGCGCTGGCGCTCGCCAAACGACTGGGCCGAAAGCCGCGCGATGTCGCATCCGCTATCGAGGAGCGTCTGGACGTCGACGACGTTTGCCGAGAGGTCGAGATCAGTGGGCCCGGCTTCATCAACCTGACCCTGCGCGACGACTGGATCGCCGGTCAGACCCAGGCCCTGCTGACCGACCCCCGTCTCGGCGTCGCGCGGCCGCAGCCGCAGAACATCCCGATCGACTACTCCGCGCCGAACGTCGCCAAGGAGATGCACGTTGGGCACCTGCGCACCACGGTCGTGGGCGACGCACTGGCCCGCACCCTGGAATTCCTGGGGCACAACGTCATCCGGCAGAACCACATCGGCGACTGGGGCACGCCCTTCGGCATGCTCATCGAGCACCTGCTCGACGCCGGTGAGCACTCCGCCGAGGCCGACCTCCTCAAGACCGACCCGAACGCCTTCTACCAGGCGGCCAAGGCGAAGTTCGACGCCTCCGAGGAGTTCGCCACCCGTGCCCGCCAGCGCGTGGTGCTGCTGCAGGGCGGCGACACCGAGACGCTGCGCCTGTGGCGGGAGCTCGTCGACCTCTCGAAGGTCTACTTCAACAAGGTCTACTCCACCCTCGGCGTCACCCTCACCGACGACGATCTCGCCGGGGAGAGCACCTACAACGACATGCTCCCCGAGATCTGCGACGAGCTGGAGCGCCAGGGCCTGGCCCAGGTCAGCGACGGCGCGCTGTGCGTGTTCCTCGACGGATACACCGGCCGCGAGGGCAACCCCGTACCGCTCATCATCCGCAAGAGCGACGGCGGCTACGGCTACGCCACCACCGACCTCGCCACCGTCAAGTACCGCGTTGAGGAGCTGAAGGCCGACCGCATCCTGTACGTGGTCGGAGCGCCGCAGAACCTGCACTTCCGGATGGTGTGGGACACCGCCCGCACGGCGGGCTGGGTCCCGGACACCGTCGAGACGACCCACGTGCAGATCGGCAACGTGCTCGGGTCGGACCACAAGATCCTGCGGACGCGCAGCGGCAAGTCGATCCGCCTGATGGAGCTGCTCGACGAGGCGGTCGAGCGCGCCACGCAGGTCGTCGCGGAGAACCGCCCCGACCTGGACGACGCGACGCGCGCCCGGATCGCCCGCGAGGTCGGCATCGGCGCGGTGAAGTACGCGGACCTGTCGGTGTCGCACGACACCGAGTACGTCTTCGACTTCGACCGCATGCTCGCGCTGACCGGCAACACCGGCCCGTACCTGCAGTACGCGCAGGCCCGTATCCGCTCGATCTTCCGCAAGGGCGGAGTGACGCCGGAGCAAGCCGCTGAGGGCACGATCAAGGTGACGGAGCCGGCCGAGCGGGACCTCGCGCTCGCGCTCCTGGGCTTCGCTCCCACAGTCCAGCAGGTCGGGGAAACCCTGGAGCCGCACCGGCTGTGCGCCTACCTGTTCGACCTCGCCCAGGCCTTCACCTCGTTCTATGACCAGTGCCCGGTCCTCAAGGCCGATGACGGCGAGCTGCGCGCCTCCCGCCTGGCCCTGACGGCGGCCACACTGCGCACCCTGGTCCAAGGACTCGATGTGCTCGGTGTGCACGCGCCGGAGCAGATGTAGGTGTAACCGCTCCTGCGCCCGCGCACGGATGAACGTGTGCCCGTCACGGGCCGGGAACGTCCACCGCGCGAATCAGGTTGGGGGTGGCCCCGTTTGCCGGGGCCACCCCCATCCTGTTGTTCCGCGGCGATGTGCTTTCCCCGACCACTCCGCGGACTCAGAGGCGTCCGTTCCTGCGGCGATCGGGGGCGACCATGGTCCACCCCCGAACATCCGCCGCGAACGCCACCACCACGTCCTGGCTCCGGCCGCCTCCGCGATGGGGAAGGAACGGCACCCCGCCTAGCAAAAGAGCCACCAGGCGGTACAGGAGTCGTCGTTGCCGCCGGAATCGTCCTTTGTCGGTTCGGGTTCGGGCTCCGGTTCGGAATCCGAGCCGGAGTCGGAGGTGGTGTCAGGGGCGGGATCGAGGGCGGTCTCGGGGTTCGAGGACTGGGCGGGGTCCTCGGCCGCCCCATCGGACTGGGGGTCCTTGGGGTGCTGGGGGCCAGACGTCACCGCGTCACGCTCGGACGCCTCCGGCCCGGTACCGGACTCCGATTCCGGACTCTCCTCCTCGGTGTCGTCTTCGTCTTCCTCCGTCTCGTCCTCGCCCTCTTCCTTGGTCGTGCTGCCGACCGAGACGGGGCTGGGGTCCACTGAGGGCTCCAGGGGGGCGCTGTCGTCGTCGTTTCCCTGGAGCTCCGAGATCGAGGCATCCCGGGGAGCATCATCGCCCTTCGACCCCTCAGGCGCGCCGGAAAGGTCGAACGCGGCCAGCGCCGCACCGGCGAAGACCAGGACCACTGCCAGCAGGCCGGCGCCGGCCAGCCGCATGCTGTTCCTTCGCCGCTGCTGTCGCCGCTCGCGCCTTAACGCACGCCGCGACAGTTGGGGGTCACCGCTCATAGACATCGATCGCAGACTTCTCGATGGGGGGAGGCGCCTAGCGCACCGAGGCCCGCAGGGCCCTCGGAAGCGGCAGGTCGTCTATCGGACAGTCTCCAGCGTTCGGCCACATCCAACGGGACGTGCTCTGGCAAGCCGTCGGCGTCTACTCACCCGCGGGATCACCTGACAGGGGAGTCGAGACGGACGCGCGTCGAGCGGCTCACGCCCTCTCGACCGACACACCGGTGATTCCGGTATACCGCACTTAGGTGCGTGTTGTCCGGGAGAGGACCATTATTGTCCCCCGTCGTCTCCGCCCGACGGCTCTGGATCGGGCCCGGGATCCGGGTCCGGCGGGCCGGGGCTCGGGTCGGGCTGAGGCTCGGGGCCGGGAGCGGGATCGCGTTTCGGTGGTTTCTCGGACCGATCCGTTGGTTTCTCGGAGTTCTTCGGTGTCGGGCCGTCCGCGTCGGTCGACGAGCGGTCCCCTCCGGACGTCCCCCGTTCCGGGCCCGAATTCGGGGGCGTGTCCGGGGCGCGCCCGGCCGTACCCGCGCCTGATCGTCCGTCAGTGCCCGCGGCCCCCTGGTCGACCTGGGCACTCGCGTTCGCGGAGGCCTCGATCGGGGCGCCGCCTCCGCCGCTCCCGCCGCCCTCCGCGGACGCCGATGGCGGCTGAGTCGGCGCGGGCGGGTCGTCCACCTGGACCTCGGGCTCCGCGGACGAATTCGCGCTGAAGAACGCCGCACCGCCGCCGGCCAAGCCGACAGCGGCGAGGCCGACCGAGGCCAGCATCAGCCTGCGCCTGCGTCGGCGCTCCTGGCGGCGCCGTGCGCTCCGGGATGGGCCGGGCGGCCCTGGGTGATCACCGCTCATGGGGGTTCGCTAGTTCTCTCGTTGGGAGGGCACCTGGCACCCACCGGTCCGCGGGTGATGCCAGGAGTTCCGATTGGCGGCCGCGGGCTAACTACGCCTCAGCGGCCACACCTCCGCAGAACTGTAGAAAAACTTCGAATCCCCCACAGCCCCCCATGAGCGACGAATCGTCGCAATCACCGCCCGATGCTGGCTTTCCACCATTGCCGTGTGATGAACACAACACGCAATCACCGGCTCCGGGCCCTTTTCACCTATATCGCGGTATGAGATCCACGGGCCGCCGCTGCTGGACGCGCGACAGTCGCGTGGGCGACTGAACGATCGTGCGTAGATCTCGCCCCCACGCTCCGGTCGGCGGTCTTCCCGACGAGGGGAGAACCACCGCAGGATCAACCCGCGATGAACGCGTCGATCTCCGCGCGCGTGGGCATCGACGTCCCCGCGCCCTGGCGCTGCACCGACAGGGCGGAAGCGGCCGAGGCGAAGCTCAGCGCGTCGGCCGGAGCGCGCCCCTCAGCCCGAGCCACGGCGAACGCGCCGCAGAACGTGTCGCCGGCGGCCGTCGTGTCGACCGGGGTCACCGTGTAGGCGGGGACCGTGACGGGATCCGCGCCGCGTCGGCCGTAGATCGAACCGTCATCACCCAGCGTGATGATCGCTTCCGGGACCCGCTGAAGCAGCGCATCGAGCGCACGGCGCGGATCGGCCTCGCCGGTGAGGGCGGCGGCCTCGTGCTGGTTGGGCACGAGCAGATCGACGGCGTCGAGCAGCCCGTCGGGCAGCTCGCGCGCCGGAGCGGGGGTGAGGACGGTGGGAACGCCCAGGTCCCGTCCGGCGCGGGCCGCCGCGATCACCCCGTCCATCGGCAGCTCCAACTGCAGCAGCAGCGCGGCCGCACCCTCGATCTGCCGGTCGTCACCCGCGCGCAGGGAGGTCACCGTTCCGTTAGCGCCGGGCACCACGATGATGCGGTTGGCCCCGCTGTCCTCGACGACGATGTGCGCGATACCGGACGACCCCTCTTCCGTGCGCAGCCCGGACACGTCGACCCCGGTCTCCACCAGGTTGCTGCGGAGCTGCGTGCCGAACGCGTCGTCGCCCACGGCTCCGAGGAAGGAGACGTTGCCCCCCGCCCGCGCCGCCGCGACGGCCTGGTTGGCCCCCTTGCCCCCGGGGACCTCGCGGAACGCCGTCCCGCTGACCGTCTCCCCGCTGGACGGGGCCACGTCCACATAGGCGACGAGGTCCATGTTGATGCTGCCGAATACCGCGATGCGCGGCGCTGCTGCTCCAGTCACGAAAGGTACGTTACCGGCCGCCTGACCGCGTCGCCGCTGCGGCTGTAGGGACCGCGGCACGCGGGCCGGTCAGGGCGATACCGCACAGCACCGGCCGTCGGGATACGCGAGGATGAGCAGGCGCACTTCTCGCCCCCGGCAGCGCTTTCCTCCCGGGCTGTGCACGCGCGATGTCGGTTTCCGCCGCGCCCCTCCGTTCCCGCTGGTCGCAAAGGTCAACGGGGGCGGAGGGACCGCGACGTCGGCGGTGGAACGGCAGGAGTTGACGTGGCGCAGGAGGAAGCGGACGTACCGCCCCGCGGGTGGAACCGGCCCCGGAGCTGGCGCGCGGTCCGGCTCCGCCCGCACTCAGAGGGCGAAGCCGTGACGGAGCGCGGCACCGCCGCGAACGGGGGCGCCTGTTCGCGCGCTCGGCCCCTGTGGGCTCCCTAGGCGTCGGAGAGGCCGTCGAGGTCGACGATCACCGGTGCGTGGTCGGACGCCCCCTTGCCCTTGCGCTCCTCGCGGTCGATCTTCGCGCCGGACACCCGTCCGGCCAGCGCCGGGGACAGGAGCGCGAAGTCGATGCGCATGCCCTTCTTCTTGGGGAAGGACAGCCCCTGGTAATCCCAGAAGGTGTAGACACCCGGACCGGGGGCGTAGGGGCGGACGACCTCGGCGAATCCGGCGTCGACGAGCGCCGCGAACGCCTCGCGCTCGGCCTTGGTCACGTGCGTCTTGCCCTCGAACTCCGCCATGTCCCACACGTCGTCGTCCTGCGGGGCCACGTTGAAGTCACCGCAGAGCGCGATCCGCGCGTCGGGCCGCTCGGCCAACCGCGCCGCGCCGTAGGCGCGCAGCCTCTCCAGCCAGTTCAGCTTGTAGATGTAGTGCGGGTCGTCGATCTCGCGCCCGTTCGGCACGTACAGGCTCCATACCTCGACGCCGTTGCAGGTCGCGCCGATGGCGCGGGCCTCCGCGGCGGCGGGGTCGCCCCACCCCGGCTGCTCGGGGAAACCGATCCGCACCTCGTCCAACCCGACGCGGGAGGCGATCGCGACGCCGTTCCACTGCGACAGCCCGTGGTGGGCGACTTCGTAGCCGAGGTCGGCGAAGACGGTCGCCGGGAACTGGTCGTCGCGGCACTTCGTTTCCTGGATGGCGACGATGTCGACATCGCTGCGCTCGATCCAGGCGGCGACCCGTTCGGCTCGCGCCCGGATGCTGTTCACGTTCCACGTAGCAATTCGCACACCGCCAGGCTAGCGCCCCTCGCGCCCGCGCGGAGGCGTCCGACGGCGGTGCACGGAACCCGTGGACAGTGCCGAAACAGTGGAACGAGGTCTCGGTGTGGCCGTCCTCCACACCGAGACCTCTCCGCACGTACCCCGGCACGCGCACGAACCGCGGTCCGCCACGTCAGATGTGATGTCCGGCGCGGCCTCCAGGTTCACAAGATCCCGCGGATTCGCGCCATGAAATCGGGAGATTGCCCAGCGTGACGCATGTGTCCCACCGAAGGCGTCGCCGCTCTACGGCATCATGGGGACGGAATCCGCTGGGGCATTGGGCCCCATCTCCGAGGTGACACATGATCGAGGCCACGACACACCCCCACGTGCTCGTGATCGACGACGAGCCCAACATCCGCGAACTCGTACAAGCCGCACTGCGCTTCCACAACTTCAGTGTGAGTACCGCCGGGACCGGCGGCGACGGACTCGCCCTGGCACGCGAGCGGCACCCCGACCTCATTCTGCTCGACATCATGCTCCCCGACATCAGCGGCTTCGAGATCTGCCAGCGGCTGCGCCACGCCGGCGACAACGTCCCGGTGATCTACCTGACCGCCCGCGACACCCCCTCCGACACCGTCACCGGACTGTCCCTCGGCGGTGACGACTATGTCACCAAGCCCTTCTCCGTGGAGGCCCTCATCGCCCGGATCCACGCGATGCTGCGGCGCACCCGACGCGAGGAGACCGCCCTGACCGAGGCGACCCGCGACGAGCACGGGGTGCTGCGCGTGGCCGACCTCGAACTCAACGAGCGCACGTGGGGCGTGCGCCGGGCCGGTGTGCCCGTCGAGCTGTCGCCCACCGAGTTCCGCCTGCTCGCCTACATGATGAACCACGCCGGGCGGATCCTGACCCGCGCGCAGCTGTTGGAGAACGTCTGGGGATGGGACTACGCGGGTCAGTCCCAGATCGTCGAGACGTACGTGAGCTACCTGCGGCGCAAGCTCGACCCGCTGGGCCCGGCCCTCATCCACACCAAGCGCGGCGTCGGGTACTCGATCCGCGTGCCCAAGGCGGAGGTGTACGCCTCCGCCGACCGCGAGGCGGACCGGAGGGAAACGGCACCGGACGCGCCCGATCTCGATGGCGGTGGCGAGGGACGGCCGGTGTCCGACGCTGACACAGGGGATGGCACCGGTCCGCGCACGCGGGACGACCAGGCAGGACCGGAGCGCTAGACCGGGCACGAGCGACCGTCGGCCGCGAACGACCCGCCAACCCGCCCCGCCCACCGCCTACCGACACCGGACAAGCAGGAGCACGGACCCAACCAGATGCTGCACGGAGTGCCCGGCCGATCGCTGCGAGCGCGGCTCCTCATCGGACTGCTCAGCGTCACCGGTACCGGTCTGCTCCTCACCTGCGTCGTCGGCTTCCTCACCCTGCGGACGTTCATCACCGAGCGACTCGACGCCCAGCTCGTGCTCGCCGCCGAGCGCGCCATGGTGCGGTTGGACAACGACATCCCGCCCGTGGGAGTGGACGCACCCAGCTCATCCCCCTACATCGTGGTGCTGCTCGACCCCCGCACCGGCGATGTCCAGCAGGTGTTCGGCGACGCCATGCGCGAGGACGTCGTCCTGGACCGCATCGCGGCGCTCCCCTTGGAGGAGCTCACCGCCCGCGCCCGCGACGGCGAGATCTTCCAGTTGGAGGGCGGTAACGCGTCCGTTCCCCCGCACCGGGCGACCGCGCGGCTGCGGACCGGATCGATTTTGGTCACCGGAGTACCCACCAACGACCGCGAGGAGTACTCCTGGCAGCTGGTGCTGACCCAGCTGATCACCGTGCTCCTGCTGCTGACGGTCCTCACTCTGGCCGGACGCTGGCTGATCATCCGCGGTTTGGAACCGCTCAGCCATATGGCGACGACCGCCGACCGCATCAGTACCGGCTCCGACCTGTCCGCCCGAATGCCGGGGTCGGAGTCCTCCAGCGAGGCCGGGCGGCTGGCCGGCGCGATCAACACGATGCTGCGCCGCCTGGAACACGCCTTCGACGCCCAGCGCGCCTCGGAGCAGCGCGTCCGCGCGTTCGCCGCCGACGCCTCGCACGAGCTGCGCACTCCGCTGACGACCATCCTCGGCTACTCCGAGCTCTATCGGCAGGGGGCGATCCCTTCCGAGGAGCTGCCCGACGCCATGCGCCGCATAGAGAACGAGGCGGAGCGGATGAGTCGTCTGGTCGCCGAGCTGCTGGAGTTGGCCCGGCTGGACCGGGTCGGCTCCCTGCACCTGGGCCGCGCCGACCTCGCGTTGGCAGTCCGCGACATGGTCGACGACGCGCGCACGCTGGAGCCCGAGCGCGCGATCTCGCTGGAGGTCCCCGAGGAGCTGTGGTGCGATGTGGACGAGCCGCGCATCCGCCAGGTCGTGGCGAACCTGCTGGCCAACATCCGCGAGCACACGCCCGCGGGAACACCGGCCGCGGTACGGCTGGAGAGCAGGGACGCCGAAGGCATCGCCGTACTTGAGGTGAGCGATGAGGGTCCGGGGATGGGTGAGGAAGACCTGCGGCGCGCCTTCGACCGCTTCTACCGGGGCACCCGGGAGCCGGGCGGCGGCAGCGGGCTGGGGCTGTCGATCGTGCACGCCATCGCCTCCGCGCACGACGGGGACGTCGACATCACGTCGGAGCCCGGAGCGGGCACCACGGTGACGGTGCGGCTTCCGCTCCGACACGACGACACGGCACCGTGAGCCGCGGCCCCGCCCCGCGCGGACAGGAGCGGGGAAACGGGGTAAGGGGGCCGACGGGGTCAGGGGGGCCGACGGGGTCAGGGGCGGAACGAGTCCGCGAACCCGCACCGACTCGCACGCGAGAACGCCGCGACAGGATGCTTCAGCCCGACTACTGGCGGGTAATAACGTGGCACACGCCACGTGAACAGCACGTGGGACGACGCAGACAGACGCACACATACCCGGCACCACCGCGCACCGAGCCCGCACCACCGCTCGCCGGGTCCGTTGCGCGTGGCTCCCCCGTGATGAGGTGATCCCCGTATGACCGCGGTGAATCCTGATGTCGGCCCCGAGCGCGTGGACGAACGGCAGGCCCGCGCGGTCGCCGAGGCCGCGCGAGAAAAGGAATGGCGCCGCCCGAGTTTCGGCAAGGAGCTGTACCTCGGTCGCCTGCGCCTCGACCTCGTCCACCCCTACCCGCGGCCGGACGTCGCCGCGGAGCGCACCGGCGAGGAGTTCCTCGCCCGGCTGCGCAAGTACTGCGAGACCATCGACGCCCAGCGCATCGAACGCGAGGAGTGCATCCCCGACGAGGTCATGCGAGGCCTGAAGGAGCTCGGCGCGCTCGGCATGAAGATCCCCCAGGCCTACGGCGGGCTCGGGCTGAGCCAGGTGTACTACAACCGCGCCCTCACCCTCGTCGGGTCGGTCTCCCCCGCCATCGGCGCGCTTCTGTCGGCCCACCAGTCGATCGGGGTGCCGCAGCCGATCAAGATGTTCGGCACCGAGGAGCAGAAGCAGCGGTTCCTGCCACGCTGCGCCACCAGCGACATCAGCGCCTTTCTGCTGACCGAACCCGACGTCGGCAGCGACCCGGCCCGGCTGCGCGCCACCGCCACCCCCACCGAGGACGGCGAGGCCTACCTCCTCGACGGCGTCAAGCTCTGGACCACCAACGGCGTGGTCGCCGACCTCCTCGTGGTCATGGCCCGCGTCCCGAAGAGCGAGGGGCACCGCGGCGGTATCACGGCGTTCGTCGTGGAGGGCGACTCCGAGGGCATCACCGTGGAGAACCGTAACCGGTTCATGGGCCTGAAGGGCCTGGAGAACGGCGTGACCCGCTTCCACCAGGTACGCGTGCCCGCGGCTCACCGCATCGGCGAGGAGGGCCAGGGCCTGAAGATCGCTCTGACCACGCTCAACACCGGTCGGCTTTCCCTGCCGGCGATGTGCGTCTCCGCGGGCAAGTGGTGCACCAAGATCGCCCGCGAGTGGGCGCGCGAGCGCGTGCAGTGGGGGCGGCCGGTCGGCGAGCACGAGGAGGTCGCCAAGAAGATCTCCTTCATCGCGGCCACGACGTATGCCATGGAGTCCATGGTCGACCTGGCCTCGCAGCTCGCCGACGACGAGCGGAACGACATCCGCCTCGAAGCCGCCATCGCCAAGCTCTGGGCCTCGGAGATGGCCTACAAGGTCGCCGACGAACTCGTGCAGGTCCGGGGCGGGCGCGGCTTCGAGACCGCGGATTCGCTGGCCGCGCGCGGCGAACGCGGCATCCCCGCCGAGCAGATGCTCCGCGACCTGCGCATCAACCGGATCTTCGAGGGCTCCACGGAGATCATGCACCTGTTCATCGCCCGCGAGGCGGTCGACGCCCACCTGTCCGTGGCCGGGGACATCATCGACCCCGACGCGGACAACGCGGCCAAGGCCAAGGCCTTCGCCCGCGCCAGCGGCTTCTACGCCACCTGGTTCCCCACGCTGATCGTCGGCCAGGGACACAACCCGTCCTCCTTCACCGAGTTCGGGCCGCTCGCCGGACATCTGCGGTTCGTCGAGCGCAGCGCGCGCAAGCTCGCCCGCTCCACCTTCTACGGCATGTCGCGCTGGCAAGGAGGGATGCAGACCAAGGAGGGCTTCCTGTCCCGCGTCGTCGACATCGGCGCGGAGCTGTTCGCCATGTCCGCGGTCGTGCTCCGCGCCCACAGCGACGGCCAGGAGCGCCCCGAGCGCAGGCAGGGGGCCCACGAGCTGGCCGACACCTTCTGCCACCAGTCGCGCCTGCGCATCGATCGGCTCTTCAACGATCTGTGGTCCAACACCGACACCATCGACGGCAAGCTCGCCCGCCGTGTGCTGAACGACCAGTACACGTGGATGGAGGAGGGCATCCTCGACCCCTCTGTCCCCGGCCCCCTGATCGCCCCCGCTACCCCCGGCCCCACGGTGAAGGAGGATGTGCACCGCAAGATGGGCTGACCCGGCACCGGCGCCCCGCGATGGTCACGGCGATTCTCCTGGTTCTTGTCGCCGTGATCACCGCGGCATGCGGCGGGGCGCGGAACCCGCGTCTGCTGAGCGGCCTTGGCCGGGAGGCTCCTCCGGCGATGATCATGGCAATAATCCCGACATACAAGGCAAAACCGGGATCGTTCCCATGATCATCGCCGGGAACGTGTGGCAAGCCGGACATACCCGACGCGCAGCGGCCCACAGTCCGACGTTCGGGCCGCCCGGCAGACCCGATCCCCCCGGTGGCCACCGGTCTCAGGACCACAGGTGGCACGCGACGATCACCGCCAGTACGTTAGTACGCATGTGCGAATCTCCCCCCGCGCCGCACCCCCGGCGTGACTCCGCCCTCTCCCTCCCCCAAGCGCGCCGGATCGCGTTGGCCGCGCAGGGGTTCGCCGATCGGCGGCCGTCGGGGGCCGTGACGGCGCGACACCTGCAGAGGGTGATCGACCGGGTCGGGGTCATCCAGATCGACAGTGTGAACGTGCTGTCCCGGAGCCAGTACCTGCCCGTGTTCGCGCGCCTCGGCGACTACGACCGCGGGCTGCTGGACCACGCGAGCACGCGGCGGGGAGGGCGGCTCGTGGAGTACTGGGCGCACGAGGCCAGCCTCATCCCTCCCTCCACCCATCGGCTGCTGCGCTGGCGGATGCGCCGCGCCCGCGAGGAGGCGTGGGGACCCATGCGCAGGATCGCCGAAAGCCACCCCGAGCTCGCGAAGTCGGTACGCGCGGAAGTGGAGCGGATCGGCCCGGCGACCTCGCGGGAGGTCGAGGCGGTCCTGGAGCACGACGCCCCGCGCGCCAAGGAGCACTGGGGATGGAACTGGTCGCTGGTCAAGCAGGCACTGGAATATCTCTTCTGGTGCGGTGAGGTCACCGCCAACGGCCGCACCAAGCAGTTCGAACGCCGCTACGACCTGCCCGAACGGGTACTCCCGGCCGAGGTGTGGAACGCGCCCGACCCCGACCCTGACGGCGCCCGGCGCGAGCTGATGGCCATCGCGGCCCGCGCGCACGGCGTCGCCACCGAACCGTGCCTGCGCGACTACTTCCGCCTCAAATCCGCCCCGGCCCGAGCCGCCCTGAACGACCTCGTCAGCGCCGGAGAGCTGGTTCCGGTCAGCGTCGAGGGCTGGCAGCGCCCCGCCTACCTGCACCGCGACGCCCGCGTTCCGCGCCGCGTCGACGCCCGCGCCCTGCTCAGCCCGTTCGACTCGCTGGTCTGGGAGCGCGACCGCACCGAGGCGCTCTTCGGATTCCGCTACCGGCTGGAGATCTACGTCCCCGCCGCCAAGCGCGTGCACGGGTATTACGTGCTGCCGTTCCTGCTCGGGGACCGGCTGGTCGCCCGCGTCGACCTCAAGGCCGACCGCAAGGCCGGTCTGCTCCGGGTGCGGCGCACGACGTTGGAGGACCACGCTCCACCGGACACCAACGAGGAGCTGGGGGCCGAGCTGGAGCGGATGGCGGCGTGGCTGGGCCTGGAGGACGGCATCGCCGACGGACCGAAACCGGCCTGACCCGCTTCCCCCGTTGATCTCGGCGATATCGACCGAATGTCGGCGATTATTCGGTCGATATCGCCGAGATCAACGGGGAGGGGTCCGAACCTGCTGGGGTTCGTCGTTCTGTCAGACCCGCTCGACGATGGTGACGTTGGCCTGGCCTCCGCCCTCGCACATGGTCTGCAGGCCGTAGCGCCCGCCGGTGCGGCGCAGCTCGTGGACCAGCTTGGTCATGAGGATCGAACCGGTGGCGCCCAGCGGGTGCCCCAGGGCGATCGCGCCGCCGTTGGGGTTGACCCGGGCCGGGTCGGCGCCTAGCTCCTGCGTCCACGCCATCGGCACCGGGGCGAACGCCTCGTTGATTTCGGTGACGTCGATGTCGTCGATGCCCAGACCGGCCTTGTCCAGGGCGACCCGGGTGGCCGGGATCGGCGCGGTGAGCATGTAGACGGGGTCGTCCCCTTGAAGGGCGAGCTGGACGATGCGGGCCATCGGGGCGAGCCCGTGCTGTTCCACCGCGCGCTCCGAAGCGATGAGCAGGGCGCCCGCGCCGATCGAGATCTGGCTGGCGACGGCCGCGGTCAGCTCCCAGCCCTCGCGCAGCACCTGGAGTTCGGCCATCTTCTCCAGGGTGGTGTCGGGGCGGACGCCCTCGTCGTGGGTCACCCCGCCGATCGGCGCGATCTCGGCGTCGAAGTGCCCGGCATCGCGGGCGGCGGCGGCCCGCCGGTGGCTCTCCAGCGCGAACCGCTCCAGCTCGTCGCGCTTGTACCCCCACTTCTCACACATCAGCTGCGCGCCGCGGAACTGCGAGATCTCCTGCGTCCCGTAGCGCTCCAGCCAGCCCTCCCCGAAGAGCTGGAGCCCGTTGTCGATGGCGAACTGCACGTTGGCGCCCATCGGCACCATGCCCATGTTCTCCACCCCGGACGCCACCACCAGGTCCTGGGTGCCGGACATGACGCCCTGCGCGGCGAAGTGAACGGCCTGCTGGGACGAGCCGCACTGGCGGTCGATGGTCACACCCGCGGTCGTCTCGGGAAGCCCGGCCGAGAGCCAGGCGGTGCGCGCGAGGTCGAGCGCCTGCGGCCCGACCTGGCTGACGCAGCCCATGATCACGTCCTCGACCGCCGCCGGGTCGACTCCGGTGCGGTTCACGAGCTCCTTGAGGACATGCGCCCCCATGTCGGCCGGGTGGACGCCCGCGAGCGCGCCCTTCTTGGTGCCTACTGGTGTACGAACGGCCCCGACGATGAATGCATCAGCCACGGTGTCCTCCTGGAGGGACCTCGGATGTACGTCTTGACCGAACCATATTCGGTTTCGCTCCCCTGGCAAGGGGGCGGGGCACTGTTCAGCTGATCACCCGAAACGCCAGCCCCTTCTCACAGGGGTCGGTGGGGCACCGGATCGCGGACGAGGCCGGCGTCATGCTCGTCACCCAGCGTGTCCCGCGTCAGTTCCTCCAGCAGGGCGACCAGCTCGGTGTATTCCTGTGCCGCGTACTCCTCCAGCATCGCGCGCAGGACCGTGCGCTGCGCGTCATACAGCCTCCGGGCGGCGTCCCTTCCGCGCGCGTTCAGTTCCCAGGCGGGGCCACCCTCCTCGCGTAGCAGTCGGGCCAGCCGCAGCTCGTCGTGGACCTCCTCGGTGACGCCGGGCGGGCAGTGCGCGAGCCGCGCCAGCTCCTCGGGGGTGATCGGACCGGTGCAGGCCAGGTGGGTCAGGACCCAGCAGCTGCCCGGCGAGAGGTCGAGCCCGGCGGCGCGCGCCAGGTCGGCGTAGATCTTGCGCGCGCCCTGCTCGTCGGCGACGTGGTACACGGCCCGCTCCACCCGGTCGAGCGGTTCCCGGCAGGTCCACACCGGTGCCACCGCCTCGTCCAGGTCGGGGGAGGCCACCGTGGTGCGCAGCGGAATCTCCTTCAGCATGAGCGCCAAGACGAACGCGAGGAGGGCAACGGGCACCGCGGCGAGGAAGACGATGTCGATCGCGTCGGCGTAGGCGGTGAGGAAGCCCGCCTGGACGGAGGGCGCAAGCTGGTCCACCACCTGGGGGTTCCCCTCGATCGACTCGAAGGTGACGCCCGGCGGCAGGGTGATCTCGGCCGCGCGCTCCCGCAGGTTGCCGGCCAGCTGTCCGGAGAACACCGCGCCGAACACCGAAGTGCCGAACGCCCCGCCGATCGACCGGGCGAAGGTGGCGGAGGACGTGGCCACCCCCAGGTCGCGGTATTCGGCGGCGTTCTGGGTGGCCGTCACGATCACCTGCATGGCCAGTCCTAACCCCAGGCCGAGGAGCAGGAAGTACGCCCCCATCTCCAGAAGGCTCGTGTCCGGGCCGAGGAGGGAGAGCAGGGCCAGGGCGACCGTGAGGACGGCGCCGCCCAGAATCGGGAAGACCTTGTACCGCCCGGTCTTGGTCACCAGAATCCCGCTGCCGATCGACGTGATCAGCATGCCCAGGACCATGGGCAGCAGTGACAGCCCCGACGCTGTCGGCGAGTAGCCGTGGACGACTTGGAGGAACAGCGGCAGGAACGCCATCGATCCCATCATCGCGAAGCCGACGCAGAAGCTGATCGCCATGCCGACGCGGATCACCGGGGAGGAGAACAGGCGCAGCGGCAGCACCGGCTCGGCCGCGCGCTTCGCGCTCCGCCACCACAGCACCCCGAGGACCACCGCCGCCACACCCAGGCCGATGGTGACCGGGGAGGTCCAGGCGTAGGTGCTCCCGCCCCAGGACGCCAGCAGCGTGACACACACGGCCGCCGCGGCGACCAGCGCGGTCCCGAGATAGTCGATGCGGTGCCGCTCGCGCGCGGAGGCGCTGGCGGGCAGGACGAACAGCACAGCCACGAAGGCGAGGAATCCGAGCGGGATGTTGACGTAGAACACCCAGCGCCAGGTGAAGTGGTCGACGAACAGGCCGCCGATCAGCGGCCCGGCGACGCTCGACAGCCCGAAGGCGGCGCCGAAGAGTCCCTGGTAGCGGCCGCGCTCGCGCGGCGAGACGATATCGCCGATGATCGCCGAGGCCAACACCATCAGGCCCCCGCCGCCGATGCCCTGCAGAGCGCGGAAGCAGATGAGTTGGAGCATGGTCGCGGAGATCCCGGCCAGCGCCGAGCCCGCCAGGAAGATCGCGATGCAGCCGAGGAAGACCCACTTCCGGCCGAACTGGTCGCCGAGCTTCCCCCACAACGGTGTGCTCGCGGTGACTGCGAGCAGGTAGGCGGTGACCACCCAGGAGAGGTGGTTGAGGCCGCCCAGGTCGGAGACGATCGTCGGCAGCGCCGTCGAGACGATGGTCTGGTCCAGGGCGGCGAGCAGCACCGTCAGGAGGAGCGCCCCCATGATGACGAGGACGGCGGGACGTCGTCCGCCCTCCCTGCGCTCGCGAAGATCCGCGGCCCGTGCCTGCATGCTGATCCCCCGTCCAGCATCGAATCCGCAGCCTGACCTTACGCTTCACCAGCGTGGGCGCGGCGGGAGCGACACCTCGTATTTGCCCTCCGCATACTCCCCGCGGGCGCGGTTCGGTCGGCGCCCGGCCCAGACCCCGGTCGCTCACGACACCGCCACCGCTCCGCCGCGTCATAGCTCTACACGGACCCGGCCCCTGTAAAACCGAACACGATTCGGTTACCGTAGAGCCCACGGTCCCAGTGCCCCCGTTTCGCCGCACCGGCGCGAGTGAAGGAGCGAGTCCATGCAGAGGGAACTCTTCGACACCGAGCACGACCTGTTCCGCGAATCGGTGGCGGAGTTCCTCGAACGTGAGGTGACCCCCTTCCACGCCGAGTGGGAGAAGGAGGGGATCGTCCCCCGCGAGGTGTGGGAGAAGGCCGGAAAGGTCGGAATCCTCGGCCTCGGTGTCCCGGAGGAGTACGGCGGCTCCGGAACGAACGACTACCGGTTCAACGCCGTCGTCAGCGAGGAGATCTGCCGCGCGCACGCCACCGGCCTCGGCTTCACCCTGCAGAACGACGTGATGGCGCCCTACATGGTCGGGCTGACCACCGAGGAGCAGAAGCAGCGCTGGCTGCCCGGCTTCTGCAGCGGCGAACTGATCACCGCGATCGCCATGACCGAACCCGGGGCGGGCAGCGACCTGCAGGGCATCCAGACCACCGCGGTCCGCGACGGGGACGACTACATCGTCAACGGCCAGAAGACGTTCATCACCAACGGGATCAACTGCGACCTGGTGATCCTGGTGGCCCGCACCAGCGAGGACGGCGGCGCGCACGGGACCTCGCTCATCGCCGTCGAGCGCGGCATGCCCGGCTTCGACCGGGGGCGCAACCTGGACAAGATCGGCCTGAAGGCGCAGGACACCGCCGAGCTGTTCTTCAGCGACGTGCGCGTCCCTGCCGCCAACCTCATCGGGGAAGAGAACCAGGGGTTCATCCACCTGATGAACAACCTGCCGCAGGAGCGCCTGTCGATCGCCGTGGCGGCGGTGGCCGGCGCCGAGTTCGTGCTCCAGGCCACGATCGAGTACTGCAAGGAGCGGACCGCGTTCGGACGCCCCATCAGCAAGTTCCAGAACACCCGCTTCGTCCTGGCTGAGCTGTCCACCGAGGTGGACATCGCGCGCACCTACGTCGACCGCGCCATCGCGCTGCACAACCGCGGTGAGCTGACGATCGAGGACGCGGCCAAGGCCAAGTGGTGGACCACCGAGCTGGCCAACAAAGTCATGGACCGGTGCCTGCAGTTGCACGGCGGGTATGGGTACATGATGGAGTACCCGGTGGCGAAAGCCTGGCAAGACGCCCGAATCCAGTCGATCTTCGGAGGAACCACCGAGATCATGAAGGAGATCGTGGGGCGCTCGCTCGGCCTGTAGCCGCCTCCCGACGGGTCTCGGCGAAAGGGTCACATCGCATGGCAGTCGCAGCTGCGGCGAGCGGCGCGTGGGACGGCTTGATCGTCCTCGGTCTCCTGGTCATCCTCCTCGTCCTCGGCGTGCGCAAGCTCCGCCCCCGAGTTCACATCCCCTGGACGACTGGTGGGATCGTCGTGTTCTTCGTGTTTCTTTGTCTGCTGCTGTGGGCCTGGTCCTGGCGCTGAGGCCACTCGCGGATCATCGGACCATCAGCCAGCCGCACGGCACCACGGATCAGCTCCTGGCGTCATTCGCCCTTCAGCGGGATTTCGAACCACACGGCCTTGCCATCGGGCGTGGGACGCGATCCCCATCTGGATGCCAGCTGGTCGACGAGGTACAGGCCTCTGCCGCCCTCGTCGTCGGCGCCCGCGCTGCGGATCCGGGGCAGGCGCAGGTCGTGGTCGAACACCTCGACCCAGACCGACGACGCTCCCCGGCGCAGGCGCAGAAGGAAGCGGCGGCGCTCGTCGTCCTCCTCCGCCGCGGCCGACGCCTCGGCCTCCTGGACCTCCTCCAGCAGATCCGACCAGTCCTCGTCGAAGTCGTCGAGGCCCATCGCGCTACCAGGAGCGAAGGGAAGTTCGGAATCCTTGACGCCGTCCGTCGTGAACTCCCGCTGGACCGGCGTCGGCGTCGCGTGGATGACGACGTTGGTGACGATCTCCGACACGAGCAGGCACGCCAGTTCGGCCTGATCGCGGTCCATCCCCCAGCTGCGGAAGGTGCTGGAGGCCATGTGGCGGGCCTCGCCGACCGTGGCGGGTTCCGCGACGAACCAGCCCTCCTGGATCGCCAGTTCCTCAGGGTGAGAGCGGACCACGAGCAGGGCGGTGTCGTCGTCCATCTCCCCCGGAACCGCCGTGACGGCGGCCTCCGCGATCTGCTCGACGCCCTTCTCCGCGACCGCGCGCACACCCTCCACCAGCTGGGCCAGCGACCGGTGCAGGTTGACCGTGCCGCCCAGCGGACGGCGGTCGACCAACCCGTCGGTGTAGAGCAGCAGGGTGGCGCCGGGGGGCAGGGTCACGTCGGCCTGGTGGTAGATGGCGTCGTCGAAGGGGACGCCCTTGTGCTTGACGCCCAGCAGCGTGTCGGAGACTTCGAGGGCGAGCTCCGACACCTGCCCGTCACTGATGAGCAGCGGCGCCTGGTGTCCGGCGTTCGCGTACGACAGCGACCGCGACCATGCGTCGTAGACCATGTAGAGGCAGCTGACGCTGGGCACCCAGGTGCCGCCATCGCCGTCCGGGCGACCGAGGCGGCGCACCCACTCGTCGAGCTCCCGCAGGATGTCGGCGGGCTCGCGGTCGGCCTGGGCGAAGG
This sequence comes from Nocardiopsis rhodophaea, assembly GCF_039530945.1. Taxonomy (NCBI): domain Bacteria; kingdom Bacillati; phylum Actinomycetota; class Actinomycetes; order Streptosporangiales; family Nocardiopsidaceae; genus Nocardiopsis; species Nocardiopsis rhodophaea. Next base: position 174,872 of record NZ_BAAAPC010000002.1, on the reverse strand, counting down.
CGCGCAGGGCGGCGCGCAGCTGGCCCATGACCGCGGCGGCGTGCGGGCCGCGGCCCTCAACGTCGCCGACGACCAGCCCGACCCGTCCCGCCGACAGCGGGATGACGTCGTAGAAGTCGCCGCCGACCTGGGTCTGGACGCCGTGGCCGTGGGCCTCCAACGGCTTGGCCGGGACGTAGCGGTGCGCGATCGACAGGCCGTCGAACTGCGGGAAGGAGCTGGGCAGCAGGCTGTTCTGGAACGCCAGCGCGGTGCTGCGCTCCTCTTCGAACAGCCGGGCGTTGTCGATGGCGAGCGCGACCCGCGACGCGATGGCGCCGACCAGGTCGCGGTCGAAGCCCCCGTAGCTCGTCTTCTCGCGGGGGGACAGGTGGGACAGGGCGAGGGTGAGCACGCCCAGCAGTTCACCGCGGGCGCGCAGCGGCGCCGCGATCGCCGATGTCACCCCCACCTGTTCGGAGACCTGGGTCGAGCGCTCTCCAGCGACGTCGACGGGGTGCACGCGGTCGGTGACGACCTGGGTCTGCAGGGTCCGCATCGCCTCGTAGACAAAGTGCCGATCCGGATATCGGACCTCTTCACCGACGTCGAACCAGGTGTTCGGAGGCGGGGTCCAGCCCTCGGCGTGGACCGAGACACGGCGGACGAGGCGGTCGTGGTCGAAGAGATCGACGAAGCAGTGGTCCGCGAACTGGGGGACGAGGATCTCGGCGACCGCCTTCACGGTCGTGTCGAATTCCAGTGAGCTGGCCAGGCGGCTGCCCACCCGGTCGAGCAGGCCGTACTGCTCCTCAACCCGCCCGTAGCGCATGGCCTCGTGGGCGAAGAGGACGATGCCCTCGATCGACCCGGAGCTGTGGCGCAGCGGCACCGCGTGGGAGCGGAGGTGGATCCAGGTGGAGTCGGAGCGGAGGACGGCGAAGGTGCCCTCCCACGTCTCGCCCTTCAGCACACGGCGGGCGAGCTGGGCGGCGCGCTCGTGGTCGGCCTCGTGCACGCCCATGTCGAGGAGGGAGATGCCCAGGAGGTCGCGGTCGTTCGCGAAGCCGAGCAGTTCGCGCGCGTAGGTGTTCCAGTACATGAGGTGACTGAAGCGGTCGGCCACGAAGACGGCGATCTGCGCCTGTTCGAAGACCTCAGCACCGGAGAGCGCGCCATCGTCGTAGAAGGCTTCCCCCCACCGCTTCATACAGCAGCCACCTTGCCGTCATGGACCGTCTTCACGATGCCCTGCGCGATCCACATCGCCCCTGCGGGACGGGCGAACGAGAGATCATGCCGACCGGCCCTGGCCATGGCATGAGCATAGCCCCCGCATGGAGATCTCCGCTTAACAACGCGACATTCCGGCATCGCGGGACACCCTGGGGCACCCCGCGACGTAGTTATGGCTTGGCGACGAAAACGTGGCCGGCGATATGCCGATCCAGTTCGCTGCGCTCGCCATCCCTGTCGCTACCACCAATCACGCGCACGCCCTCATCGCTCAGCAGAAGCGTCACTTCCTTCCCGGGTTGTACCCCGGCACGCTTCAGATCCAGCATCACATCGGTGTCGCTTTGCAGCTGCTCACTGATCCGCCGCACCGTCACCTTGGTCTCCGTGCCGTTCGCGACGTCCAGCATCGGCACGATCGAGTCGTCGGTGAAAGGCTCGGGAGAATAGTCCTCAAGCCCGAGCTCGTCCAGCCCGGGGATGGGGTTGCCGTGCGGACAGACCGAGGGGGCGTTGAGCAACCGCACCAGCCGCTCCTCCACGGCCTCGGAGATGACATGCTCCCAGCGGCACGCCTCGACGTGGACCTCTTCCCAGGGCAGCCCGATGACGTCGACCAGCAGGCGTTCGGCCAGTCGGTGCTTGCGCATGACGTGCGTCGCGAGCCGACGGCCCTCGCTGGTCATCACCAGGTGGCGGTCGTTCTCGACCCGGAGCAGACCATCGCGCTCCATGCGGGCGACCGTCTGGCTGACCGTGGGGCCACTCTGCGCGAGACGCTCCGCGATCCGCGCCCGAAGCGGCACGATGCCCTCTTCTTCGAGCTCGAAGATCGTACGGAGATACATCTCCGTGGTGTCGATAAGGCCGTGTGCGGTCAAGGCTCTCCCTCCCATCATGGGCCCGTTGAGAGTTGACAACGGTAGAACTCTCAACACGGGCCAGTGGCGGCGGATTCCGTGGGCGGCTGACCCGATCCCCGAGTCGATGCCCATCCCGTGCGCCCCTGGCCGCGGGAGCGGCCACCGATGGTTACATCATAGCGTGGCAGGCGACACGCCGATTCCACGAGGTGTGCACCGCACCACATCTAAGGCGCGACCGGAAACCCCTGATATCACGGCGGTCCGATGATTACCAGACGCGCGGCTCGGGAGGCGGGGACACCGTCAAGGAGAGAGGCGTTCGATCACCCATTTCCCGTCGGACGGCTCCCCCTCGACCAGCAGGTAGCGGAACCGGTCGTGCATCCGGTCCGGGCTGCCCCGCCAAAACTCCACCTCAGCTGGGTGAACGCGGTACCCGCCCCAATACGCGGGCCGGGGGACCTCGACGTCGTCGGGCCAGGCGTGGCGCATCCGCTCGTAGCGCGCGTCCAGTTCCGCCCGGCCCTCGACCGGGGCCGACTGCTGCTCACTGGCCCACGCCCCGATCTGTGACCCGCGGGGGCGGGACCGGAAATAGCGGTCGTTCTCCTCGTCACTGAGACGTTCGACACGGCCCATGATCATGACCTGACGGGACATGTGGTGCCAGGGAAAGACCACGGAGACACGCGGGTCCGCCTCCAGGGCGCGGCCCTTGCGCGAGCGGTAGTTGGTGAAGAAGCGGAGCCCCGAGCTGTCGTAGCCCTTCATCAGGACCGTGCGGCCCCGGGGCGCGCCCGACGGCTCGACGGTCGACAGGATCATCGCGTTCGGCTCGACCACTCCGGATCCGTGTACCTGTGTGAACCACGTGTGAAACTGCTCCATGGGGTGCGGGACGAGGTCGGAGCGGCGCAGTGGTGAACGGCCATAGGATTCGCGCAGCTCAGCAGGGTCAAAATGGTTCACAGTGAAGCATCTTCACACGACCCGCGGGGTAGGCGCCACCCTATAAGGGGCCCGTAACCGCCACCTCACCCGTCATCGGAAAATCCCCTACCGGTTCAATGGATGGACGCGTCTATCCGCTGGACCGAGGAGACGGAGGAAGCCGATATGTCGGACTTCAGACCCGGGCTCGAAGGAGTCCTGGCGTTCGAGACCGAAATCGCCGAACCCGACAAGGAAGGCGGCGCCCTCCGGTACCGCGGCGTCGACATCGAGAACCTCGTCGGGCGGGTGACCTTCGGGCGGGTATGGGGATTGCTGGTCGACGACAACTTCAGCCCCGGGCTTCCCTTCCCCGACCCCATTGACGACCCTGTGCGCACCGGCGACGTCCGCGTCGACGTGCAGAGCACCCTGGCGACCCTGGCGCCGCGCTGGGGCCTCAAACCGCTGCTGGACATCGATGACGCCGAAGCCCGCGACAACCTCGCCCGCGCCGCCGCCACCGCCCTGTCCCTCATCGCGCGCACCGCGCGCGGGGAAGCGCCGCGCGTCCCGCGAAGCCGCGCCGAGCAGGGCACGTCCGTGGTCGAGCGGTTCATGATCGAGCTGCGCGGCGAGCCGGACCCGCGCCACGTCAAGGCGGTGGACGCCTACTGGACCTCCGCCGCCGAGCACGGCATGAACGCCTCCACGTTCACCGCCCGTGTCATCGCCTCCACCGGAGCCGACGTGGCGGCCGCGCTGTCCGGCGCGGTCGGCGCGATGTCCGGCCCGTTGCACGGTGGCGCCCCGGCGCGCGTGCTGCACATGCTGGACGAGACCGAGCGCATCGGCGACGCCCGCACCTATGTCCGTCGTGCGCTGGACAAGGGCGAGCGGCTCATGGGCTTCGGCCACCGCGTCTACCGGGCGGAGGACCCGCGGGCGCGGGTGCTGCGGCGCACCGCCAAAGAGCTCGACGCGCCCCGCTTCGAGGTCGCCGCGGCCGTGGAGAACGCCGCCCTGGAGGAGCTGCACGCGCGCAAGCCCGACCGGGTGCTGGCCACCAACGTGGAGTACTGGGCGGCCGTCGTCCTGGACTTCGCCGAGATCCCCCCGGCGCTGTTCACGTCGATGTTCACCAGTGCCCGCACCGCCGGGTGGGCGGCGCACATCCTGGAGCAGAAGCGGACCGGCCGGCTGATCCGGCCCAGCGCCCGCTATATCGGTCCGGCGGAGCGGGACCTGTCGACCGTCCCCGGCGCCGAGGAGGCGCTGGCCGAGGGCGTCTAGGCACGCCCGAGGCGACCCCGCCGGGAGGCGGACAACCAGCGCCCGACCCCGCGACGCCGGGCGCGCGGTCGCCAGCAGCACGCCGTCATCTACCCGCACAACCACCCTCCGAATGTGACGTCGCGGTGTCCCGTCACTTCTCGGCACACATTTCCGCGGTGGAATTAACCTTCCACTCGACGAACTCCGCAGAAAGGGATTTTCAGCACGGAATCCCCCCTTCTTCACCCCCTGGAGGCCCACCCCCTCACCTGCGGCGCGACAACCCCGGCAAGTACCCTGTCCGCGTGACCGAAATACAGATTCCCGCGAACCTCCTGCCCAAAGACGGACGTTTCGGCTGCGGCCCGTCGAAGGTCCGTCCCGAGCAACTGGATGCCCTCGCTTCGTCCGGGTCGACCTACTTCGGCACCTCCCATCGGCAGAAGGCGGTGAAGTCCCTCGTCGGACGCGTCCGCTCCGGGCTGGCGGACCTGTTCTCACTGCCCGACGGCTATGAGGTCGTCGTCGGCAACGGCGGCACCACCGCCTTCTGGGACATCGCCGCACACGGCCTGGTCCGGGAGAAGTCCCAGCACCTGTCGTTCGGCGAATTCTCCTCGAAGTTCGCCAAGGTCACCTCGGGTGCGCCGTGGCTCGCCGAGCCCACCGTCATCGCCACCGACCCCGGCACGCACGGCGAGCCGCGCGCCGAGGACGGGGTGGACGCCTACGCGCTCACCCACAACGAGACCTCCACCGGCGTGGCCGCGCCGATCCGCCGCCCGGCGGGCGCCGCCGACGACGCCCTGGTGCTCGTCGACGCCACCAGCGGCGCCGGGGGCCTGCCGGTCGACATCGCCGAGGCCGACGTCTACTACTTCGCGCCGCAGAAGTGCTTCGCCGCCGACGGCGGGCTGTGGATCGCGCTCATGTCGCCCCGGGCCCTGGCGCGGGTCACCGAGATCGCCGACAGCGGACGCTACGTGCCGGAGTTCTTCTCCCTGCCGACCGCGATCGACAACTCCCGCAAGGACCAGACCTACAACACCCCCGCCGTGGGGACCCTGCTGCTGCTCGCCGAGCAGATCGAGTGGCTGAACGGCCAGGGCGGCCTCGACTGGGCCGTGCGCCGCACCGCCGAGTCCTCGCAGATCCTCTACACCTGGGCGGAGAAGGCGTCGTTCGCCACCCCGTTCGTGGTCGACCCCGCGCAGCGCTCGCAGGTCGTCGGCACGATCGACTTCAGCGACGACGTCGACGCCGCCGCGGTCGCGGCGACGCTGCGCGCCAACGGCGTCGTCGACACGGAGCCGTACCGCAAGCTGGGCCGCAACCAGCTGCGCATCGGTATGTTCCCGGCGATCGAGCCGGCCGACGTGCAGGCGCTCACCGAGTGCGTCGACCACGTCGTCGGCGAGTTGGCCTGACCGCCGGGAAACGTATAGACATGATGGCCGGTCCGGTGTCGTCTGGGCCGGTCATCATCATGTCGGGGTAGATCGGGCTTGCGGGCCCGCGGGGGATGGATTCGGCTGTGCGCAGGAACAAGCAGGAACCCAGCATCAAGATCATTTCGCACCGCGGTGCTTCGGGCCACCGCCCCGAGCACACCCTGGGCTCCTACGAGCTGGGGGCCCGCGTCGGCGGCGACTTCATCGAGATCGACCTGGTCGCGACCAAGGACGGTCGCTTGGTCGCGCGGCACGAGCCGGAGATCAGCGGGACCACCGACGTGGCCGAGCACGCCGAGTTCGCCGATCGCCGCACCACCCGGGTCATCGACGGCGAGGAGCACACCGGCTGGTTCACCGAGGACTTCACCCTCGACGAGCTGAAGACGCTGCGCGCCACCGAGCGCATCCCCGACATCCGTCCTGATAACGCCGCGCACAACGGTGAGTACGAGATCCCCACCCTGGAGGAGATCATCGCGCTGGCCAAACGGCTCACCGGCGAGCTCGGCCGCCCGATCGGGATCTACCCGGAGACCAAGCACCCCGCGTACCACGTCTCGATCGGCCTGGACCTGGAGCCGCCGCTGATCACGACCCTGCGCGAGCACGGCCTGACGGGACCGGAGCCGGAGGTCCCGGTCTTCCTGCAGTCCTTCGAGGCCGACAGCCTGAAGAAGCTGGCCGAAAACGAGCTGCCGCTGGTCTTCCTGATGGGCACCGAGGAGCACTGGCAGCGCTACCTCACCCCCGAGGGCCTGGCCGAGGTGGCGACCTTCGCCCACGCCATCGGCCCGAACAAGAACTCCATCATCGGCCGCGACGCCAACGGCGACCTGACCGAGCCCACCACCCTCGTCGACGACGCCCACGAGGCTGGGCTCCTCGTCCACCCCTACACCTTCCGCAGCGAGAACCACTTCCTCCCGGCCAGCCTCCGCTCCAGCGACGACGCCAGGGCCTACGGCGGCTTCGCCGCCGAGTACGAGCTCTTCTTCCAGACCGGGGTCGACGGCGTCTTCAGCGACCACTCCCGCCACGCCTTCCTGGCCCGCGAGATCTACATGCAGGAGGGGTGACCCGGCCTGGTGGGGTCGGGCAACGGTCCCGTCGCTGGCATATAACCCACGATCAGTCCGAGGCTCGAACTCCCGACCCGTGCGTTCGTCGCGGTCTGATTCTATTCTGTGGAAACGACGGGAAAACCGGAGCGGTGTTCACTACGCTTCCGGCTCGGAGGTGAGTGGCGAAATGAGTCTTGCTATGGCGGAAGCCACCCCGGACGGGGGGTTCCTTGAGGCCGACGAACTGCTGCGCACCTGGCTAGAGCTGGATGTGCCCGACGGCTGGCGGGCCGAGATCGTCGATGGGAAGATCACCATAATGGCTCCGCCGTCCAAGCCGCATAACTTCATTGCGCACCTTCTCCACAGGACCCTCACGAAGGCAGCGCCGGACGACCTTGGCGTGTTTCAAACTCTCGGTGTGGGGATTCCCGCCCTGGGCGAGGTGTACATTCCGGATCTCGTCGTGATCCCTGAAGACGCCGTCGAAGGTGATCCTTCCAACCCGCACCCTGCGGAGGACGCTCTGCTCGTCGTCGAGATCGTGTCGAAGAGCAGTGCCGAGGCCGATCGCAGGAAAAAGCTTCGGGGCTATGCTCACGCCCCCGTGCCCCTCTACCTCCTCATTGACAGCTGGGCGGAAGAAGGAGCGGCATCCTTCCTCTACGAGACCCCCAAGGACGGCGCATACCTGAAGCGCACCACGGTGAGGTTCGGCGATCCTCTCTACCTGCCGGAACCGTTCGACCTGGAGGTGGACACCAAGCGCTTCCCCCGTCCGGAGTAGATCGGCCGGCTTCGTCAGCTCCGTCGGACCAGGATGACGATGCCCGCGATGAGCACCGCGGCGACCACGACGCCCGAGCCGATGAGGAGGGCGGCGCCGCCGCCTGACTCCGCCTCGGTGGGAGATTGCTCGGCCTCGGGTGAGTCCGGGCTACCGGAGGGCTCGGGGGCCGCGGAGGCGAGACCGGCCAGCGGGACGTACCAGACCGGGCTGGAGGCGCCCTCCGAGCCCGCCAGCAGGCCGCTGCCGTCCGGGAGGTAGGTCAGGGATTCGCCCTGCTCCGTCTTGGGGAGGCTGATCCGGTCGACGATCCGGCCGTCGACCCCGTCGGTGGCGTCGTAGATGGTGGCGCCCCAGTAGGTGCGGATGGCGTACTGGGAGCCGTCGGGGGCGAAGGCGGCGTCGGTGGGGTACAGCGGGGCGGAGTCGATGCGGGTGAGGGTGTTGCCGCCCTCGGGGTCGAGGGCGTCCGGGGCCGCGTAGACACCCCCGCCGATCTCCTTGCTGATGACGTAGAGCCGGTTGTCGCGCGGGTCGATCATCATGCCTTCGGCGTCGCGGCCACCGTCCTCATAGGTGAAGGTGAACGTCGTTGCCGCGATGGCCTGGTCGGTGAGCCGCGCGGGTTCGGGAATCCGGTAGACGCGGACGTTCGGCCAGCCGCCGTTGAAATTGTCGCCGATGTCCCCGACGTAGATCGCGGGTGTGCCGTCGTCGTCCTCGCCGATCGCGATGGCCTCCCAGTCGCGCGCTTCCACACCGTCCCCGGTCAGGGTGACCGTCGCGAGCACGCGTCCGTCCTCGTCGACCGCGTAGATCTCGGGCCCGTAGTCGCCGCTGTCGTTGTGGGTCCAGAACACGCCCTCGTGCCGCCGGGACGCCGCCAGGCCGCTGGACTCCCGGATCCGCGGGTCGTCGATGCGGAAGCGGATCTCGGAGCCTTCGGGGACGTTCCTGCCGCCCGACTCCTCCGGCGAGGGTCCGGACGGTGCGGGGGTGACGTCAGCGGCGCCGGGCGTCGCGGAGAACACCGCGCAGATGATGGGGAGGGCCAGCACGGCGCGTTTCCTCATGTCCGCTATCTTCCCATCGCACCGCAAGCACCATGGCTTGCAACCCACGCCTTGTGGGCATGCTCCGCATACGACGAGCACCCGAGGCGAGAGGAAGACCATGCGAATCGTCGCCTGCCTCAACGGTGACCGCCGTCCGGGTGCGCATCCCGCCCTGCCGATCTCGATGGACCAGGTAGCCGAGGATGCCCGCGCGGCCGTGGACAGCGGCGCCGACGAGATCCATGTCCACCCGCGGGACAAGCGGGGCGCCGAAGCACTGGATCCCCAGGTCCTCACGCCGCTGCTGGAGCGCCTGCGCGCGGCCGTCCCGGGGGTGCCGATCAGTGTGACCACCGCCCTCTCGGCCGAACCCGACCCATGGCGCCGCTACGACGTCGTGCAGCGCTGGGGCGCGCTGCCGGACTCGGCCACGGTGAACCTGCACGAGCCCGGGTCGGTGGAGGTCGCCCGACTCCTGCTGGACCGCCGGGTGCGGGTCGAGGCCGGGGTGTGGACGGTCGAGGCGGCCCGCATTCTGGCCGCCAGCGGCCTGGCCGAGGAGTTCAGCGCGGTCCTCATCGAGCCCACGCAGGCCACAACCCAGGCGGCGCTGGAGAACGCGTCGGCCATCGCCGCCATCCTCGACCGTGCCGGTATCGAGCTTCCGCGGCTGCTGCACGGGCAGGACGACACGGCCTGGCCGGTGCTCGACGCCGCGATCGAGGCCGGGCACGACATCCGCATCGGACTGGAGGACACGCTGCGCACACCGGAGGGCGCGGAGGCGGCGGACAACGCCGACCTTGTCGCCCGTGCGGTCGCGCGTGTCGCGGCCACGGCCTGAGGCACGGCGCGCGGCTGGCCGGTGGTCCGCGGCGGCCGCGGCGGCCGCGGGCAGCGGCAGGGGGTCGGCGCGACCGTGCCGCCGTCAGCCCAGCAGCGAGCCGACCACGACGATGAGCATGATCGCCGCGAGCACAACGGGCAGGAGCCAGCGCTGCTTGCGGTTGTTGGTGAGCATGCTCATTGGTCCGGCCTTACTCGTCTGCTGTGGGGTGTGCGGGGCCGTTTCAGCCTAATGGCCAGGTGGCGACGGTTCGGTACCGGGGAGACCCGCCGGGGATGGTCTGGAGCAGCCGTACGCTGTCCGCCGTCCAGAACGGAGTGGCCAGGGAGCGCAGGACCCAGCGGTGGCGGCTGACGTCGGCGGGGACGCGGCTGCGCGCGAGCGTGAGGTGCGGCACGTAGGGACGGTGCTCGATCGGCACCCCGGACTTGCGGGCGACGCGGCGCAGGTCAGCGGCGAGGCGGCCGAGCGCGCCGATGTCGCCCTCGAACCCCGCCCACAACACGCGCGCCCGGGTGTCGTCGCCGGGGAAGGTGCCCGCCCCGCGCACCGCGAGGGAGAGGGGCTGATGGTGCCGGAGCTCGGCGGCGAAGCGCTGCTCCAGGAGCGACCGCCGCTCGTCGGAGATCTCACCGAGGAAGACGAGGGTGAGGTGCCAGTCGGCGGGCTGGCTCCAGCGCAGCCCGTCACCGTCGGACCGGAGCGCGTGGGCCGCCTCGGCCACACGCTCCAGCAGGTCGTCCGGGGGATCGATCGCGAGGAAAAGCCGCATCCGCCACCTCCATCGGGTCGCCGCCGCCGCTGATCGGGCGTTATCTGCCCTTTTTGTTCCCACCTGGAACGCTTTCCCGCGCCTCGGTGCCGTTTCGGCGCGCCAGGGGCGCCCGGGAACGTCGGAGTGGCGGGAAGGGTCAGGCGTCCTCTGCCGCCGGGGCCCGGGTGACCCGAAGGAACGGACGGCACGCGGGGCTCAGCCGGACCCGTACGCCCAGCCGCTGCGCCAGCAGCACGGCGACGAGGAGCACAACGGCCACGCTCACCGTCCCGCCGAGCGCGAGTCCGGTCCGGGGACCGAACACGTCGGCGAGGAATCCCACGATGGGCGCCCCAACCGGCGTCATACCGAGGAAGAAGAGCATGTAGATGGCCATGACCCGGCCCCGCAGCGCCGGGTCGACACTGAGCTGGAAGTGCGCGTTGAGGGAGGTGGTCCACGTCATGAACGCCATGCCCGTGGGGAAGAGCACCAGCACGAACCCCAGGTAGCCCGGCATCAGCGAGGCCACGATCTGGAGGGCGCCGAACACGGAGGCGCCGGCCAGGATGACGCTGAGCCGGGGCCGCTCCCTGCGGGCCGCCAGCAGCGCCCCGGTCAGGGCGCCCACAGCGAGCGCGGCGGCCGCGATCCCGTAGGGGGCGGGGCCGGTCTCGAACTCGTTCTTGGTGATCAGCGCGATCTGGTTCTGCACGTTGGCGCCGAAGAGCTGGACGAACGCGGTCATGCCGAGCAGCAGGAGCAGGTCGGGGCGGCCCAGGATGTAGCTGAGCCCTTCCCGGATCTGACCCTTGGCGCGCGGGACCGATTCGGTGACGTGCAGCTCAGTCGGGCGCATCAGCGCCAGGCCGAGGATGACCCCCGCGAACGACACCGCGTTGACGAGGAAGACCACGCCGCTGCCGACGGCGGCGATCATCAGCCCGGCGATGGCGGGTCCGGCGACCCTCCCCAGCTGGAAGCTCGCGCTGTTCAGAGCGACGGCGTTGGGCAGGTCGCGGCGGCCGACCATCTCCTCGACAAACGACTGGCGAGCCGGGTTGTCCAGGACGGTGACCGCTCCGAGGGCGAGGGCGAAGAGGTAGACGTGCCACACCTGCGCGTAGCCCGCGACGGTGAGTACGCCGAGGCCGAGAGCCAGTAGGCCCATGGCGGCCTGCGTCCCGATGAGCAGGCGGCGCTTGGACATGCGGTCGACGAGCGTCCCGCCCCACAGGCCCAGCAGCATCATGGGCAAAAACTGCAGGGCGGTGGTGATGCCCAGGGCGACTCCGCTGCCGTCGCTAAGCGCCAGTACCAGCCAGTCCTGGGCGATGCGCTGCATCCAGGTGCCGGTGTTGGAGACGACCTGGCCGGAGATGAACAGCCGGTAGTTGCGGTTGGCCAGCGAGCGGAACATCCCGGTCCCCGAGCGGGACCCCGAAGCGGGACGCCCGGGCGCGGGGAACCGGGCCTCCTCCCCCGGGCTCGCGCTGTCGCCCTCCGCCAGGGCACTGGTCCGGGCCGCGGCCGGTAATGAAGGAGCATCGGCGCAGCCCGCGGACTCCGCCGATGCGACAGGGGCGGGGGCGGTCCCGTCGACCGCGCCCGTCACGCCTGGCTCAGCCGTTCCAGGATCCGGGCGGCGGCGCGCAGCGTCTCCTTGTCCTCGGGCGGCAGCTCGGCCAGGCGCCGCGCCAGCCACATCTCGCGGCTGCGCTGATCCTCCCGAACCACGGCCCGACCCTCGTCGGTGAGGTCCACCAGCTGCTGTCGGCGATCGTCCGGGTGGGGCGTCCGGCGGACCAGCGAGCGTGCCTCCAGCGCCGCGATGATCCGGGTCATCGACGGCGGCTGCACTTTCTCGTGCTCGGCCAGCGCACCGGGGGTCATCTGCCCGTGCCGCGCGAGGGTGAACAGGACGGCGCCCTGCCCGAGCGACAGGCTCGCGTCGGGACGCTGCGCCCGCAGCCTCCGCGCCAGCCGCCCCACCGCCACCCGGAGCACCGCCGCCAGCCCGGCGTCCGTCCGGGTCTGCTGGGAGAGAGGTGATCGAATCATTAGCATCACTCATTACCTTTGCTAACGATGTCGCGCCGCACCCTATTTCTCCCGCGGTTCCCCCGGGGATCACGGCTGACCGGGTTTCCCTTCGCTGCGGAGAAGCGGCCACCCCGCGCACGCTTTTGCCCGGACTGCCCCGCGCTCCGCGGGATGATCGCGGGGTTCGCGAGGGCGAATCGGGCAGAATCAACGACGTTCGCCGTGATTATCACGGGGTGCGGCAGGGGGACTGATCGCCGACAAGGCCGCCCAGCGGCCGCAGGGCCCAACCGCCGCCTAGATCCCCAGGACCGCCTTGATCGGCGACTCGGCGAAGTGCACCAGGAAGATGGCGACCACGACCCACAGCAGCGGGTTCAGCTCCCGCCAGCGGCCCTGGACCAGCCGGATGAAGGCGTAGCCGATGAACGCGGCGCCGATGCCGTTGGCGATCGAGTAGGTGTAGGGCATGATCACGATCGCCAGGAAGGCCGGGATGCCGATGCCCAGGTCGCTGAAGTCGATCCGGGTGACCTGAGTCATCATCATGAAGCCCACCACGACCAGCACCGGCGTGGCCGCCTCGAAGGGGACGAGCCCGACGAGCGGGGTGAAGAACATGGCCACGAAGAACATCGCGCCGGTGACGATCGGGGCGATGCCCGTCCGCGCGCCCTCGCCGACGCCGGCTGCCGATTCGGCGTAGACCGTGTTCACCGACGCCGAGCCGACGCCGCCGAGGATCGTGCCCATCGCGTCGACGACGAGCACCTCGCGCGTGTGGGCCATGTTGCCGTCCTTGTCGGTCAGCCCGGCCTGGTTGGCGACGCCGACCATGGTGCCCATGGTGTCGAAGAAGTCGGCCAGCAGCAGGGTGAACAGCAGCATGACCACGGTGATCACACCCGCGCTGGACCAGCTGCCGAGCAGGTCGAACTGGCCCACGAGGCTCAGGTCCGGGACGGACACCAGCTGGCCGAGGGAGGTGGGGATCGAGGGGACCGTGAGCGACCAGCCGACCTCGTTGGCGACCTCGCCGTCCGCGCCCGCACGCGGGCCGATGCTGCCGACCGTCTCCAGCACGATGCCCAGGATGGTCGCGAAGATGATGCCGATGAGCATCGCGCCCTTGACCCGGCGCACCATCATCCCGATGGTGAGCAGTAGCCCGACGACGAAGACGAGGATCGGCCAGCCGTCCAGGCCGCCCGTGCCGAGTTGGAGCGGTGTGCCTTCGCCCGGGCGGACGAACCCGGCGTTCACGAAGCCGATCAGGGCGAGGAACAGGCCCACGCCGACCGAGATGGCGGCCTTCAGATCGCCGGGGATGATCGCGAAGACGGCGGTCCGGAACCCGGTGAGCACGAGGACCAGCAGGATGGCGCCCTCGATGATCAGCAGGCCCATGACGTCGGCCCACGTCATCACCGGGGCAAGGACATAGGCGACCACCGCGTTGAGGCCCATGCCCGCCGCGATGGCGAAGGGGTAGCGGCTGACGACGCCCATCAGGACGCAGACGATCCCCGCCACCAGCGCCGTCACGGCCGCGACCTGGGGGATGCCCAGGGTGTCGCCGTTCTTGTCCGGCGCGGTTCCGATGATCAGGGGGTTGAGGACGACGATGTAGGCCATGGCGAAGAAGGTCGCCATGCCGCCGCGGATCTCCCGGGGGAAGTTCGAGCCCCGGACCGACACCCCGAAGTAGCCGTCGAGGCGTGCCTTGAAACCTCCGCTGTGCGCCGAGGGTGACTGCAGTGCTGTGGATCTGGACGGTGCGTTCACGCGGTTGAACCTGCCCTGTTCGGGTTAAGCCGAGAAGTTCGCCCTGTTTGGGCACGATGACGACGTCAGCGTAGTTGAGTCTTCCTACAACTCGTAACCGGAGGAATCATCCATGATTCAGAGAAACATACGAACACCCGGGGTTTCGCTTCGACGGCGGTGACCCCCCGATCGATTAGCCTGAAACCGTGCGTAAACCCCGTCAGCCCGACCCCGAAGTCATGGAGAGTGACTACCGCGTGCCCACGGCCCTGGGCACCGCGGCATGGTTCGTCGCTCTCGTCGTGCTGGTCGCGATGGGTGAGAAGCTGCCCGAGTCGGAGCGCTGGTGGGTCTGGGTCTGCGCCGTGGGCATCGCGCTGGGCGTGTTCGCCTTCCTCTACATCCCCCGCCTACAGCGCAAACGCCGGGAGGCCGAGGAGCGCGGCGCGGCCAGGCGCCGCGAGCGCGCCGGGCGACAGGAACAGGACGGGGCACCGCGGGAGGACTCGTGACCACGCGTGATCGCCGCCATACGTGATCTCGATCGCCCGTCGGCCCGACTCAGCGGCGGGTTCGGGTGCGGCTGTCCCGCGCCCGGCTGTTCCACGCCCTGGCACACGGCAGGCCCGCCCGCTCGGCGCTCCGGGAGACACGGGCGCGACGGTGAATTTCGGCCCGGCGTACCACTCACACTTCTCCGCCGTTTCTGCTCGATAATGGGCGGGTGTCTGAATCGCTCCGCCCTTTCCCACGACGTCTCGCCGACCGCCTGCGACACATCCTGATCGACGCCGACTACACCGTCTCCGGCGTCCGCGACCGGCTCGGTGACACGGCCGCCCGGGCGCTCGCCCGCGAGCAGCTCGTCCCCGCCCTGCGCGCCACCGGCGGCGAGGAACGTCTGGGGATGCTGTTGCGCCTGTGGTGGTTGCACGAGCCGATCCCGGAGAAGGCCGCGCGCGGCATCCTCCCCGTCACCGAGCTCGCCGAGGCCGGGCTCCTGACCGTGGACGGCGGAAAAGTGCACGCCCTGGTGCACCTGACGCCGTGGGAGGTGGACGAGGGGCGCGACGGCGGCGCCCGCGCTGGCTATGTCGTCTCCGACCCCACCGTCCGCCCCGGTCACGGCAGCCCGCGCCCGGACCACGTGGTGGGCGCGGGCGGCGCCTCGGCCACGCTGTCGAAGCTGATCGTCGACGGCCCCGTGGACCGCGCGCTCGACCTGGGCACCGGCTGCGGCGTACAGGCGCTGCACCTAGCGGGTCGCTCCGCCGAGGTGTGCGCGACCGACGTCAACCCGCGCGCCCTGCACCTCGCCGAGATCAGCTGCGCGCTTTCGGGTGTGGACAACGTGAGCACGCGCCAGGGCTCGCTCTACGCGCCGGTCGCCGGGGAGCGGTTCGACCTCATCGTGTCGAATCCCCCGTTCGTCATCACGCCCGGCTCGGCGCGCTACACCTACCGCGAGTCCGACCTGTCCGGGGACGCGGTGTGCGCGGAGATCATCCGGCAGGCGCCCGACC
The DNA here is from genome assembly GCF_039530945.1 of Nocardiopsis rhodophaea. Lineage (NCBI taxonomy): Bacteria > Bacillati > Actinomycetota > Actinomycetes > Streptosporangiales > Nocardiopsidaceae > Nocardiopsis > Nocardiopsis rhodophaea. The sequence goes on along the minus strand of NZ_BAAAPC010000002.1, from coordinate 159,295 downwards.
ACCTCACCGATGGCGGCTGGATCCAGATCCTGGCCAACTGGCTGCACGTCAAGGACGAGGACTGGCGCGACCGGGTCGGCGGATGGGTCACGGGCACCGGGTGCTCGGGCTGGGTGGTCCAGCGCGACGTGCAGGACCCGGCGGAGTACGTGGAGCTGTGGCTGCGCGACTCCTGCGAGCACGGCACCCCCGAGTACACCCGCCGCTACGACGCCTGGCTGGACTACTTCGAGCGGGAGGGCGTCACGGGGATCGGCTTCGGCTGGATCTCCGTGCGCAACGATGCCGCCCAGGACGCCGCCGTGCGCGTGGAGGAGCTGCGCCACGAGATCGAGCAGCCGGTCGGCCGCTACCTGCCCGATGTGGTCGACGGCGCGATGACCGCCCGCCGCCTGACCGACGCGGCCCTGCTGTCAGCGCACGTGGCGCTGGCGCCGCACGTGGTGGAGGAGCGGATCGGCACGCCGGGCGCGCCGGATCCGGAGAAGATCCTGCTCCGCCAGCGCGGCGGCCTGCACCGTGTGGCCCAGGTCGGCACGATCGAGGCGGCGCTGGCGAGCGTCTGCGACGGCACCATGCCCGTCGGCCCGCTGCTCGACGCGATCGCCGAACTCACCGACCAGGACGCCGCCGCGGTCCGCGCCCGCACCCCCGACGTGCTGCGCTCGCTGATCACCGAAGGCTTCTTCCGCGTAACGCGGTGACGCCGCCCTCCCTCCGTTGATCTCGGCGATATCGAAGGAGGAAGGGCGGGCGAGGCGCTAGTCGAGGTCGGTCTCGGCCAGGAGGGCCGGGGCCTCGGCGGGATCGCGGAGAACAGCCGCGATGAGGTGACGGCTGGACCAATGACCAGCACTCCAGCACAGCGCCCGGGCCAGACCGTCAGCGGTAGCGGCATGCAGGGCGCCCCCGGTGCAGCGCCATTCCACGGGAACACCATCGACCCGCAGCTCGTCGTGGTGCAGGTAGGTGTGCACGTCGACGTCGAGGAAAAGCCCCACGGCCTTGGGGATCGGGCGGAGTTCGCCCGCTGAGGCGACCTCGCCCGGGATCACTTCGCTGGCGAGGGCGATGTCGAGGACGTCGGCCATCGCCACGGCGTGTTCGGCGGGGACGAGGACGACGGGGCGGTCGTCCACCAGCGGCAGGAGGTCAGGGGCGTCGACGACCACGGTCTCCTCGGGATCGGCCACCACGATGGCGCCGCCGCGTACCGCGCGGATGCGCTCGGGCGGGGAGACGCGGTCGGGGTCCACCGCCGCGATGGCGGTCCAGATCTCGCGCAGCGCCCGGCGCTCGACGTGGCGTTGCGGGTCAGCCAACCGCTCCAGCAGGTCATCAGGGCCGTCCGGCTCGGCCATCAGGGCCTCCAGGCTCGACCGCACGCCGATCTCCCGGGCGAACGCCGGGTCGAGGCTCTCGGGGGCGGGGTCGTAGAGGCCGGTGAGCGCGGGGGCGGCGTCGCGGGTCCGCAACTCCACCGGGCAGCGACCGTCCAGGACCGCGCCGGTGCGCAGCCACCAGGCCGTGTAGGAGGGAACGTCCACGGCGCGACCGTCGCCGCGCAGCACCCGCGCCGGCTCGACGATCGCGCCGCGCGTGCGGGACCCGTTCAGCAGCTCCAGCGCCTGCGGCCAGCGGTCCTCGCGGACGAACTCCAGGTCGGCGACGCCGACCAGTTCGGGGACCACGGGCGGGATGTCGGCGGCGCCCGTCCGCTCGGCGACCTCCTCGGCCCACTCCTCCAGGCCGTCCAACGGAAGATCGTCGTGTTCGAGCGCGGCGCCCAGCGTGACGTCCTCGGCGCGGACCGGGTGGAAGGCGTCGAGCACGCCGACCGCGCGCAGGGCGTCGGAACCGTGGCGCTCCACGGCGTCGGTCGAGACCACACCGAACGGCGCGTCGTCGGTGAAGATGTCCAGCAGAGGACTGCTCGGCAGGAGCAGCTCGCCCGCGACCGAGTACCCGCCGTCGTCGTCCGGCAGGGCGAGCTCGGCCAGCCAGGGCGCGTCGTCGGTGCTGGTCCCGGAGGCGGACACCAGCCGCAGCACGGCCGACGCGATCTCCTCGGGGTTGTCCGCCTCCAGCGAGTTCTCCACGGCCGCGCGGGTCTGCGGGTCGGTGAGCACCGCCGCCTCGTTGGCCTCGATGGCGCCGAGCCGCACCAGCAGCGGGTCGACGGCCTCGGGGTGCACGATCCGCAGGCCGAGCGGGTCCAGCGTGCGCGGGTCGATCTGGTCGGCGCCGAAGAGATCGCCCACCGGTACGAGCAGGGAGCGCGGGCCGCGCACCAGCCGCCCGTCGGACAGCGGGACCGGCAGCGCGCCGAGGTCGCCCAGGTCGGCGCCCTGCCGCCCGGCCGCGCGCAGTGCGGCGTACAGCCGCGCCCACCAGTTGGGCTCACGGTCGAGGTCGGCGAGCAGGTCGGCCAGTTCGGCGAAGCCGACGCGGCGCACCCGCAGCTGGGCCAGCCCCGGGTGGCGCGGGTTCCAGTGGCCCGGCAGGGCGGTGCGGACGAGCGCGCCGACCACCGCGGTGACCTCCGGGCCGCCCTCCGGCAGCACGGCGTCGCGCGGGCGGATGGGGTCGCCCTCGCTGGTGCGCAGGAAGGGGGTGTCCGGCAGCGCCTTGGCGACGTGGGCGCGGAACCTGGCGTCGAACTCGCCGCGTCCCAGCGCGGTGACCGGGACGAGGTCCAGGGCGGGGCGGGCGTCGAACGAGCAGAGCAGGTCGCAGTAGGCCTCGGCGGCCTCGCCGGTGAGCATCTCGGCCGCTGGGCCGTGGGCGATGCGGCGGCGGTCGGGGGTGAGCGGGAAGGTCCCGATGAGCAGCGCGGGCAGGGCGAGTTCGTCGCCGCTGGGGGTAGGCGCGTGCACGACGCGCTCGACGCCGGAGGGGAGCTCGGCGACGTGGCCATCGGGCGTCACGGCGGCGGCCCAGGTCAGCGTCCAGTCGAGCCGCGCGCGTTCCTCGGTGGGGCGGTCGGCGAGCAGGGAGGGCTCGAAGCGGCCGGAGCGCGTGACGGTGCGCCATCGGGTGAGGTGCTCCCCCGTGCGGTCGCGGACACGGGTGATCACCTCGCCGGTGCCGTCCGCGCCCGGGCCGGACTCGCGGGTGAGCACGCGCTCGGTGTCGCCGGTGTCGACGCGTACCTCGGCGAGGTCGGGAAGGGCCAGCAGCAGCGCCTCGCTGGTCTCGGCGAGCTGGGTGCGCAGGCGGTCGCGGGCGTCGTCATCGCGGAGTACGAGGGTGACCGCGGTGTCGTAGCCCGCGGGCACGGGCGACTGGCAGGCGAAGGGCAGCCGGAGCAGCGGCACCTGCTCTCCGCGGCGCTCGAACTCCTCGCCAAGCTCGGGCTGGGCGCGACCGGGTTCGAGCAGCAGGGCGCGGACTTCGGCGCGGGCGTCGGCGCGGTCGAAACGCACCGCTCCCTCGTGCGAGGCCACGGTGACGTCGTCGCTGACGGCGACCACGGCGGAGAAACCGACGCCGAAGCGCCCGGTGGAGCCGCCCGAGGCGGCGTCGTCGCGTTTGGCGGAAGCGCGCAGCGTGGCGAGGGACTCCACGCCGGCGGCGGTCAGCGGGGCGCCGGTGTTGGCCGCGATGAACTGGTGGTCGCTGAGCCGGAGGAGAAGCCGACCGGGGCTGCCCGTGCGGCGGGCGGCGTCGGCGGCGTTCTGCGCGAGTTCGACGACGACGCGGTCGCGGTAGCCGCCGAGGGCGTAGTCCTCCTCCGCGTTGGCGTCCTCACGGAAGCGCGCCGGTGCGTCGGCCCAGCCATCGAGGACACGTCGGCGAAGTTCGGCCGTGCCGAACGGGTCGTCCGATGTCTGGGACATGAATCAACCTCTTAAGAGTAGGTGCGGCACTACGGTACGCGACCCAGGGGACGTTTAAGAAAGAGGTTTTCCGGCTGGGGTTGAGCTGGGGAGGGAGGCGGGCCAGGGCCGACTCCGCCCGCGGTACACCCGCCGGATCACGCGGAGCGACCTCGGCGGCTGGCGATGCGGCGGCGGGCGGAGACGTCAGTTGTCGGCGGAGACGAGCTCCAGTTCGGTGGTGTCGTCGAAGACGATGTGATCGTAGCCCAGCTCGTCGACGACGGGGGCGACCGGCTCGGGGCGGGGGGCGGGGCGCGCGGCCTCGGAGTGGGCGCCGCAGCCGTGGTCCAGCGAGACGACCCTGCCGTCGTCGGGCGCGAACTCGTTGGCGCACACGCCGAACATCTGCCGGAACTCACCGGCGAGAGGGGTCATGAATCCGCAGGTCGCGCACTTGGCGGGGGCGGAGGCGGCGATCGGGCTACGCGGTCCGGCGTCGCCGTTGTACCAGCGTTCGGCCGCGGCCTCGCGGCCGAGCTCCGACAGGACGCGGACCCGGCCCAGGCCCAGCTCCCAAAGCATCTGCTGGTCGACGCCCTCTTCGTCGAGCTCCCCCTCGGGCACCTGGGCGAAGCCGGGCATGAGGCGCGCGTCGTCGGCCTCGGTGGGCAGCAGGTCGCCCACGCCGAGGTCGCCCGGGCGCAGGCGCTCCTTCCAGGGCACCCATTCGGGCGCGATGAGGGCTTCGGCGCCGGGGATCAGCACGGCCTCGTTGACCGTGACCCTCTTCGCGCGCGCGGCGCGCACCACGGTGACCGCGTAGTGCCACCCGGGGTAGGCGGGGTCGAGGCAGTCGAAGATATGGGTGACGAGACGATCACCCTCGACGTGCGCGGCGAGGTGGTCGCCGATCCACTCCGGCCGCCCGATCTCGGCGGCCACAGAGCGGGCCAAATCGACCGCTTCGATGCAGGCCTTGTCTGGTGTGGGAGAACGACGGCTACGGCTCACAGTTCCATTTTCGCTGATTGCGACCCCCGACTCGACCATGACACCGATCGATAGTCGACCGTTACGCCGACTTGAGGGCGTCATGGCACGCCCCGCCACCGAAAAAGTGGCGGGGCTCACCCTATCCGGGCATCGGGCGGGCCGACGTGGTTGCCTTTCCTGTCGATGGGCGGGTGTGCCTCGGGGGCACGGATTCCACTCGCGGGGTGACGTGCTCGGCCGCGGGAGGCACCGGCGCTCGGGTGCCGCCCGGGGGCGGGGAACTCTCAGGCCTCCAGGTCGTCGGCGACGACGCGGAGCACCTGGGCGATCTTCGCCGCCTCGCGGCGGTCGGGGTGCTTGCCCCGGCGGTAGGACGTGGAGATGCCGTCGAGGAGCTTGATGAGGTCCTCGACGATAATCACCATCTCGTCCGGCTTCTTGCGGTGGGCCTTGGAGACCGAGCGGGGGGTATCGAGAAGTTTCACCTGGAGCGCCTGTGCCCCCTTGCGCCCTTCGACGACACCGAATTCCACGCGCTGCCCGGGGCGCAGGGAGGTGGCCCCTTGCGGCAGCGCGGAGGAATGCACGAAGACCTCACCGCCGTCATCACGGGTGAGAAAACCGAAACCCTTGTCGCTGTCGTACCACTTGACCTTGCCGGTGGGCACGTGTGTGACCTCACGCTCTCGCCGTCGGACCAATAGGAAGGAGGCCGCGCGGATCGGCCGCGTTCAGCACCGAATGTCCGCTTGGCCTCCTTGCGCCCTATCTTCCCATAGGGACCTTTTAAGGCTAGTGCCCACAGAGCGTATCGAGCGAGAGACTAACCGCCGCGAAAAGCCGCAAATCACCGCAAAGAAACGGCCATAACCGGCCAACCCAACGGAGTTCACGGCCTCCCCGGAGCGGGCGTACGAGAGGCCCGGACGCGGATCTCCGGGCCTCTCCATTGACAACGATCCCCGTCGCCGCTGGTTGCGGAGTTATGGGACGGGACCCGGCGGGACCAGGATGCCGTCAATGCCGCTGACGCGGCACGCCGATGTCGTCGCATGCGCGTCAATCGCGCCCGCAACCCGGACCAAACCGGAACGGAACGCATGGACATCATTACCCGACGTCTCACCCGCCACTCACAGAAATGCGCAGGTCAACCACGATATTCCTGAGGATTTGCCGGTCGATGACCGTTACCGCCCGCCACCAGGCGATCCCGCCCTGCGACAGCGCCCTCGCGGCTGCCTATACCCCGGCGAGCCGCGTCAGACGCGTCAGCCGCACGGCGAGGTATACCCCGCACGCGACCGCCGCGACGCGCAGCCCGATCGCGCCCGTGTCCGCAAGCGACGCCATGATGAACTGGTCGACATAGGGCGCCTCCCCCCGCCACAGCGCCATGCCCGCGACCGTCGCGGCGATCGGGACCACGACCGCGACCCACCGGTCAGCGCGCGACCAGACCCGGCTCAGCACCGCCAGCACGGCACCCAGCAGCCAGAGGACCGCGATACCGCCGATGAGACCGCTGAGCAGGTAGATACCGATGGTGAGTGCCTCCGCCGGAAAACGGCGGACCGCTTCGATCGGCCCCGGTCCCCCGTCGCGGGAGACACCCGCGCCAGCGCCGGAGCGACCGCTCGACGCGCCGCGCAGCCAGCTCCGGTCCGGACCGCCCCGCCACGGCGGCGGATCCCGGTGGACGCGGTGGGCGGGCATGGGACGCTCGGACCCCGCCCATCCCCCCTCCTTGGGCGCGCTCTCGGCCGCGTCACCCCCGTCCGCGGGACCACCGGGTGCGGCCCCGTCCACCTCGTCGCCGCCCGCGCCCGCGCTCCGCTGGCAGGCCCGCCGAACCACGTCCTCCGGATCGCCGAACTCGCGCAGAATCCGCCGCACCCGCTCCGGGCTGCGCGCGTCGGCCGCGGCACAGGCCGCGTTGATGCGCCCGCGCAGATCGCCGACGAACCTGGTGCGCTGCCGGTGGGGGAGTCGGCCATACGCGGCGTCCCCGACCCGCGCGAGGTACGCCAGCACCAGCTGCTCCGCACGCTCCGGCTCAGTCATACGCCCCATAGTGCCCCAAGATCGTCCATGGCCCAGGAAATCTCCGTCGACCGCGACCCCCGGCCCGCGCCCCTGTCCCGGCGCGGCCGCGAACGCGCGGATGGCAGAGGGATGGCATAGCGTGATGAACGATGATCGACGACGCCGATGCGGGGCGTGCGGCCGAGGGGCGGCTGCCCACATTCACCTCATGGCTGCGGAACCTGTCCGACACCGAGCTGGCCGCGCTGTTCGAGGCGCGCCCGGATCTCATCAGCCCCGTCCCCGCCGATATCGGCGCGCTGGCCGCCCGCGCCGTCTCGCGACCCGCTGTCCTGCGCGTCCTGGACCAGCTGGACCGCTTCACGCTGTGTGTCCTGGAGGGCCTGGTCGCGCTCGGCGACGACCGGGCGAGCGCGACGCCGGGGGTCGGCCGCGACCAGCTCGCCGCCGCCCTCGACGTCCCGGACAAGCGGCTGGAGGAGGCCCTGTCCCGCCTCCACGGCGCCGCGCTGGTCTGGGTGGACGGCGACCGGCTGCGCCCGGTGTCGGTGCTGCGCGACATCCTCACCCGGCCGGCCGGGCTCGGCCCGCCGCTACGCGTCCTGCTCGGCGGCCTCTCGGCCGACCGTCTCGACCGGCTCGCCGCCGACCTCGGCCTGCCCACGGGCTACACCGGCACCGCGGATCCCGGCGGCGCGGGCGATCCCGCCTCCCGGATCGCCGCGGCCGCCACCCCCGAACGGCTCTCCGCTTCGATCACCGATGCGGGCCCGCGGGCCCGCGAGGTCCTGGACCGACTCGCGTGGGGACCCCCCGACGGCACGGTGTCGTCAGGCGCCGACCGAGACATCGCCACAGCGACGGCCGCCTCCCCCATCGACCGCCTGCTCGCGCGCGGCCTCCTGGTCGCCACCTCCCCCGACACCGTCACCCTCCCCCGGGAGGTCGGACTGGCCCTGCGGGGCGGGCGGCTGTTCCAGCACATCGCGACCGATCCGCCACCGCTCACCGGCGCGCGGGTCGACCCCGACCGCGCCACCCGGGCCGCCGCCGGGCAGGCGTTCACCGTCATCCGCTCGATCGAGGAACTGCTGGAGCGCTGGGCCGCGGATCCCCCCGGCGTGCTGCGCAGCGGCGGCCTGGGCGTGCGCGACCTGCGCCGGGCCGCGCAGAGCCTGGACACCGACGGGCCGACCGCCGCTCTGCTCATCGAGACCGCCCACGCCGCCGGACTGCTGGCCGCCGACGCCGAGGTGGGCGGCGAGTGGCTGCCCACCCCCGGCTACGACCTGTGGCGCAGATCGGACCCCGAACGGCGCTGGCTCCGGCTGGCCGAGGCGTGGCTGCGCACGACCCGGGTCGCGTCCCTCAGCGCGTCGGCGGACGCGCGGGGGCGGTCACGCAGCGTCCTCGGTGAGGGCCTGGACCGGCGCTCGGCCCCGGAGATCCGGCGCGAGGTGCTGCACGCGCTCGCCACGGCCCCCGAGGGAACGGCGCCGACCACCGAAGCCGTCGTCGGCTTCCTGACCTGGCTGCGCCCGCGCCGCCAGGGGCCGGGCACGACCGAGCTCATCGAGGCCGCGCTGCGGGAGGCCGCCCTGCTCGGCCTCACCGGCCGCGGCGTCATCGCTCCGCACACCCGCGCACTGCTGGACGAGGCGGCCGACAGCGCCACGCCGGTCGCCGAGTGCGACCACTCCCGCGCCGTCGAGCTCCTGGCCGCGGAGCTGCCCACGCCGCTGGCCCACATCCTGGTCCAGGGGGACCTCACCGCTGTCGCGCCGGGTCCGCTCGTGCCGGATCTGGCGCGGGAGCTGGCGCTGGCCGCCGACGTGGAGTCCACCGGGGCCGCTACCGTCTACCGGTTCACCGACGCCTCCCTGCGCCGCGCACTGGACGCGGGACGCGGCGCCGCCGACATCACCGCCCTCCTCGAACGCCACTCCCAGACCCCTGTGCCGCAGGCGCTGCGCTACCTCATCGACGATGTGGCGCGCAGGCACGGGCGGCTGCGCGTCGGCACCGCGTCGAGCTACCTGCGCTGCGACGAGCCCACGGTGCTGGACGAACTGCTCGGCGACCGCCGCACCGGCGACCTGATGCTGGTGCGGCTCGCGCCCACGGTCGTCGCCAGCCGGGCGGCCCGCGCCACGCTGCTGGACCGGCTGAACGAGCTCGGCTACCACCCCGTGCCCGAGGACGGGTCGGGCGCGATGCGGCTCACCGGGCCGGAGGCGCGCCGGGCCGAAGAGCGGTCGCTCGCGCGCGAGCTCGACGAGCCCCCGGCCGTGGGGCCGGCGCTGCGCATGGCGGCCGTACGGGCGGTCCGCGCGGGCGACGAGGCCGCGACGGCGGTACGGCACCCCGTCCCGGCACCGGACGCCGCGCCGCCGCGCTCCGCGACCGCCGCGACGCTCGCGGCACTCACCGCGGCCGCCGAGAAGGGGCGCCGGGTGTGGATCGGCTATATGGACACCGACGGCCGCGCGAGCAGCCGGATCGTGGAACCCGCCCGGGTCGACGGCGGCTACATGACCGGCTACGACGCCACGCGGGCCGCCGTCCACCGGTTCGCCGTGCACCGGATCACCGGGGTGGCCGACCTCGACGCGGCGCAACAATCCGCGCTCCCCGACGCGTCCGAAGCACGGGGCGACGGGCAACCGGTGACCGATTCGGCCGGAGACGCCGAGTAGGAGACGGTGTATCCGCTCGCCCGCGGCGGTACACATGAGGAGACGGCGCCCCTGCGCGCCCGACCCCCCGTCAAACGGACGCGCGACCGGTCGCCCGGTGCTCCGATCGCGCCAGGCGGCGCCACGGCCAACGGATTCGCGGAGAGGGACGGCACAACGCCATGAGCAACCAGTCGCTGCCACCCGGGGCGTCCTCCCCCCGGGACGACGACCGGATCAACCGTGAGCAGGCCCGGCAGCGGGGAGGGGACGCCACCGTTCGGGACGGCGGCCGGGAGTACACGGCGGGGGCGCCGACCGGGGCGAGCAGCTCCACCATGGCGCTCATCCTGCACGCGATGACGTTCCTGTGCTGCGCCAACTGGATCTTCGGGGTGATCGGAATCGTCTTCGCGGTCCGCGCGGCACACAAGCGCGACCAGGGACGCTACCTGGAGGCCGAGACCCTCACCCGCTACTCGTGGTACTCCCTGGGCGCCGCCGCCGTCATGTTCGCCGTGATGCTCGTCCTCTCCCTGTGGATCTTCACCCAGGCCGGCTCCTGGGTGGAGGGGGTCGCCCCGGTGCGCAACTGGTGAGCGGCGCGGCCCGCGGGCGCGTCGACGGAGCGGGAATGGGAGGGGGAAACGCCGTGAGCGGGAGGGAGACGATGGACGAGCAGTGGTCGCGGGCGCCACGCTACTGGGACGCCCGCCCCGGGACGGGGCCGTGGGAGCAGGCTGGCGGGGCCGACAGCGGCGCCGGACCGGGCTCTCGGGCCGGCAGCGGGCCCACGGCCTGGACGCCGTCGTCCCCGTCGGCGCGCCCCTACCCCCGATTCGAGCCGCCGGCCGCCCCGGGAGCGCCGCGCGTGCCCGGCCCTCCGCCGTGCGGCCCTCCGGCGCGGGTGGGCAGCGCGGTGGCGGCTCTCGTCGGTGCGGTCCTGACGCTCGCGTTCCCGATAGTCTTTCTCGTGATCGGTGAGCCCCTGCTCTTCCTCCTGATGAACATCCCCGGCATCGTCTTCGGAGTCATGGGGCTGACCAAGACCGCTGATCCGGCCGAAGTCGAACGCCACATCGGTTACACCTGGGCGTGCACCCTCACCTACATCGCCCTGGTGGTCATCATCGTCTCCCTGATGTTCGCCCCGGTCGGAACGGCGTGACCCGGCTGGCCGGATACGGCCGCAACCGGTCCGCTCCCCGCAGCCGTCCAACGGTGGCAGGGCCGGAACCCCGACACGGACAGCGCCTGACGATTCGACGGAGGCCGTAGAAGATGAGCGCACAGTGGACCGACCCGCAGCAGGGGTACGGGAACGGCCCCGCAGGCGGGTACGGCCCGCCCCCCGGCGGCCCGGCCGACGCGGCATGGGGGCAGGGCCACCCGCAGACCCCCTACGGGGCCCCGTCCTACCCCCCGGGGTACCCGTGGCCGTACCCGGGCCCGGGGACGGCCGGGGAACCGCCGAGCACGGGCGGCCTGATCGGCGCCATGGTCGTCGCGGTCATCACCATGCTGATCTGCCAGGGAACCAACGTCATCGGCGTCATCATGGTGGCGCTCGCGCTCGGAAAGCGCACCACCAGCCCCGACGAGGCCCGGAAGTTCACCAAGTACGCGTGGATCAGCAACGGGATCCACCTCGGCCTGATCCTCATCGGCGCCGCCTTCTTCGCCTCCGCGATCGCCACGGACACCTGACCGGCCGGGCCCCTGGCGCGCGGCCGGCCAGAAGGGCGTCGACCGCATCGGGCGGCTTGCCACGTACCTCGCCAGCGATGGGGGAGGAGGACGGAAAAAAACCGCCGCCGACGTCGCCGATGCGCCCTGACCCGCCTGCGGCAGATCGCGGACGCGTTCGACGCCATCGCCACGCCGGGAACCGCCGGGAGCCCGGCCGGCCGAGCGGAAACCCCGGGCCTTGACCGCGGACCGGGGACGGCCAGTGCATCCGTGGCCAGGACGTGGCCCGCCGCCGCGGCGGGCCGCCGCGCGGTCCGAGCCGACCCGCGTACCCTGGGTGGCGGGCCTGGCCCGCGAGGCCGCACCGAGGCTCGGCCCGCCTTCTCCATCCCTGCTGCGAGGTACGCGTGTCCTGCCTGATCGTCCAGTCCGACAAGACCCTGCTGCTGGAAGTCGACCACGACCTGGCCGACGACTGCCGCCGCGCCATCGCTCCCTTCGCCGAGCTGGAACGCGCGCCGGAGCACATGCACACCTACCGGATCACCCCGCTGGCGTTGTGGAACGCGCGCGCCGCGGGCCACGACGCCGAGCAGGTCGTCGACGCCCTCATCGCGTACTCCCGCTACCCCGTCCCGCACTCGCTGCTGGTCGACATCGCCGAGACGATGGACCGCTACGGGCGGCTGCGGCTGCTCTCCCACCCCGCCCACGGGCTGGTGCTGCACGCCCTCGACCGGGCCGTGCTGGAGGAGGTCGTGCGGGCCAAGAAGATCAAGGGCATGCTCGGCGAGCGGATCGAGCCCGACACCGTGGCCGTGTACCCGAGCGAGCGCGGCAACCTCAAGCAGGCGCTTCTCAAGCTCGGCTGGCCGGCGGAGGACAGCGCTGGGTACGTGGACGGCGAGGCGCACCAGATCGAGCTCGCCGAGGACGGTTGGCAGCTGCGCGGCTACCAGCGGGAGGCCGCCGAGGGCTTCTACGCGGGCGGGTCGGGTGTCGTGGTGCTGCCCTGCGGCGCCGGGAAGACGCTCGTCGGAGCGGCGGCGATGTCGCTGGCCAAGGCCACCACGCTGATCCTGGTCACCAACACCGTCGCGGTGCACCAGTGGCGCGGTGAGCTGCTGCGCCGCACCAGCCTCACCGAGGACGAGATCGGCGAGTACTCCGGGACCCGCAAGGAGATCCGTCCCGTCACCATCGCGACCTACCAGGTGATGGCTGCGCGCCGCAAAGGCGCCTACACCCACCTGGAGCTGTTCGACGCCCGCGACTGGGGTCTGATCATCTACGACGAGGTGCACCTGCTTCCCGCCCCGATTTTCCGGATGACCGCCCACCTCCAGGCGCGCCGCCGCCTGGGCCTGACCGCGACGCTGGTGCGCGAAGACGGCCGCGAGGGCGACGTGTTCTCGCTGATCGGGCCCAAGCGCTACGACGCTCCGTGGAAGGAGATGGAGAACCAGGGGTGGATCGCCCCGGCCGACTGCGTGGAGATCCGGGTGGACCTGTCGGAGTCCGAGCGGCTGGCGTACGCCACCGCCGAGCCCGAGGACAAGTACCGGTTCTGCTCCTCCACCTCCGCCAAGACCGCGGTGGTCCGCGAACTGACGCGGCGCCACGAGGGCGAGCAGACGCTGGTCATCGGCTCCTACATCGACCAGCTCGACGAGCTCGGCGCGGAGCTCGACGCCCCGGTCATCAAGGGCGAGACGAGGGTCAGGGAGCGCGAGCGGCTGTTCGACGCGTTCCGCTCCGGCGAGCTGCGCACCCTGGTCGTGTCCAAGGTCGCCAACTTCTCCATCGACCTGCCCGAGGCTGGCGTGGCCATCCAAGTGTCGGGGTCGTTCGGCTCCCGGCAGGAGGAGGCGCAGCGGCTCGGCCGCCTGCTCCGCCCCAAGTCCGACGCGCGCACCGCCCGCTTCTACGCGATCATCGCCCGCGACACCCTCGACCAGGAGTACGCGGCACACCGCCAGCGCTTCCTCGCCGAGCAGGGCTACGCGTACCGCATCATCGACGCCGGCGACGTCCTGGCGGGCGAGGAGATCTGACCCGCCCCTTCTGGCGGGTCCACCCGAGCCTGCCGGGCCGCAGCGCCGTCAGACGGCATCAGACCGAGGGCAGCCCACCGAGGATGTAGGTGAACCCGGCGAGCCCCCAGGCGATGAGCGAGTACAGGAGCGTGCGCACACGCAGCTCGGGCCTCTGGCGCATCGCGGGGGTCACGAAGGCGGCGACCATCAGGATCATCGCGAGCATCGCGGGGATCAGCGAGGCCACAGCGAAGAGCTGCATCTGCGCGACGCACGCTGTGTAGTTGTCGCCGCTCAGATCGCCACAGAACAACGTTTCTCCCGGTTCGAGAGTCGAACAGCACCAAACCGTGCGCCCGGAGGGGGGCACACCACGACGGTACCGTTTCCCGGCGACGTGAGCGGCGCTGATAGGGCGGGGTTCGGATGCGCCCTTTACAGCGCGGCGGCCGCGACCGCATGTTGGAGGCTCCGGACCCCCTACGGAGGTACCCTGATGGCCGATCACCCCGCTCGCACGTCCGGCAGCCCCACCGGCGCGGCCGACTCCGCGAGCTCCCCCGCTCCCGCCGACACCGCCGAGCCGTACCGCGACGGCTTCCACTCCGTGCGTTCGGGCGGTCTGAACTGGGACTCGTTTCCGCTCCGGCTGTTCACCAAGGGCAACGCGAAGTTCTGGAACCCCGCCGACATCGACCTGAGCCAGGACGCCGACGACTGGAAGGGGCTCGGGGACCAGGCGCGGCGGCGCGTCCTGCGGCTGTGCGCGGGGTTCGTGGCGGGCGAGGAGGCCGTCACCGAGGACATCCGGCCCTTCATCCAGGCGATGGCCACCGAGGGCCGCATCGGCGATGAGATGTACCTCACCCAGTTCGCGTTTGAGGAGGCCAAACACGTGCAGGCCTTCCGGATCTGGCTGGACGCGCTGGGCGTGACCGAGGACCTGCACGCGTTCGTGGACGGTAACCCCGGCTACCGCGCGCTGTTCTACGAGGAGCTGCCGGCGTCGCTGCGGGCGCTGGACAGCGACCCTAGCCCGCGCAACCAGGTCCGCGCCTCGGTCACCTACAACCACGTCATCGAGGGCTCGCTCGCGTTGACCGGGTACCACGTCTGGAACCACCTGTGCGCGGCACGCGGGATCTTCCCGGGTATGCGCAGGATCATCCGGCTTATCGGCGACGACGAGCGCCGTCACATGGCGTGGGGCACGTTCACGTGCCGACGGCACGTGGCCGCCGACGACACCAACTGGCAGGTGGCCGAGGAGCGGTTGGAGGAGCTGATGCCGCACCTGATCGAGGCGGTCGGGCACGGCGACGAGGAGCTCGTCCCGAGGGAGGCGAGGGACGCCCTCACCGACGGCGAGCTGCGGCGCTACGCCAGGGACCGGGCGACGCGCCGCCTGGGCGCCATCGCGACGGCCCGGGGGATGCCCGTGTCCCGCGTCGACACCGACGCCTCACCGGAGGAACTGGAGGAGCGCTTCGGCGCCGAGGACCGCGCAGGACAGTGGACCACCCCATCGATCTCCCCATCGGATTAGGTCGCGATGACTATCATCGGAACGCGAGGAGAGGGAGACTGCGATAACGGCGGCACGAGACTACAGAGAACTCCACGAGCTCATCGATCACCTGGAACCTGAGCAGGCTGAAGAGCTGCGGCGCCATGCGCTCCGTCTGGTCAAGAGCCCCCGAAGTCGATTTCGGGTTCTGAGGTCCTTCGACGGCCCCGAGATGGATCTCGCTGCACGCGCCAAGGACATCGTCCGGACGGCGATCGGCGAGAACGATGCTGATAGTTGACACTGGACCTCTTGTCGCCTACCTCCACCTGGCATCGGCACCGACCTCTTCCCCCTGAGGCCCGTCCCCCTCAGGGCTTCCTGTCAGGCTCCGGCATGCGCCAGTTGACCGGCGCGGGGTGGAAGATCTGGTAGAGCAGCACGGCGAGGCCGAACGGGAGGAACCCGAAGGCGACCAGCTGGAGGGGCAGCGGGTCGCTGACGGCGAACTGGCCGTGCGCCGGGGTGAGCAGGATCTGCGCGGCGACCTGAAAGGCAAGGTGGAAGCCGACGCACGCCCACGTGTTCCGGCTGACGACGCGGATACAGCCCAGGACGATCCCGGCCGCGAGGAGGATCAGGGATCGGGCGACGTCGACGGTCTGCTCGCCGAGGATCGCCCACACCACGCTGCCGAACAGGCAGAACAGCCCCGCCTGGACCAGCACGGCGCCGCCCGGGCTCATCTCGGTCAACAGGTTGCGCTGCAGGTACCCGCGGAAGGCCAGCTCCTCGGGGATCGCCTCGTAGAAGAGGACGAGGACGGCCAGCAGCGCGGTGGAGGCCAGGACCTCGGGCGGTGAGGCACGCGTGGTGATCTCGGTCCAGCCGAGCGCCACGCACACGGCGGTCCCGAAACCGGCGGGCACCAGCCAGACCGCCATACCCAGCAGCAGGTGGCGCCACCCCGCTGACAGGCGGGTGAGGCCGAGGCCGCTCCACGGGCGCCGGTCGAGGTGGCGCCGGGCCAGCACGACCATCGGGATCACCAGCAGGCTGGTGAGCACCGCTGACAGCCCGTGGGAGAGGAGGCTGTAGTCCGGGCCGACGGTGGCGCGGACCGTCCACCCGATGGCGGTCCACAGCAGGGTGATGGCGACGAAGACGGCCGCGACCCGCCAGACGAGGTCGGGGCGCCCGTCGCGCGGGTGGCCCGGGGCCGCGCGCCACATGGCGGTCCTGGCGAACGGAGGCAGGCCCCAGAGCCAGGGCCCCGCGTCGTCGTCCTTCCGGGCCCCGCCTGTGCCTCCGGATGGGCCGCCTGCCTGGGGGCCGGCGTGCCGTTCACTCATGAAGGGCTCCTGTTGATCAGGGGGAAGTGTTCTCCGCCGAGGGGGTGTCCGGCCGCGAGGCCGAGCGGATCGGTGATCGCGTCGGGTCGGCCGTTGTAGGTCGCGTCCGCTGCCATGTATCTCGCAAGCACCACGATGCGCGGTTCTCCGGTCGTGTTGCCGCCGGCCCAGCGGACCGTGCGGGCGTTGTGGAAGACGCCGTCGCCCGCGGCCAGCGGCAGGGTGACGGAGGGGCCGCGGAGGACGGGCACGAGTCCGCGGTCGCGATGTGAGCGGGGCAGGAAGGAGAGGCAGCCCCGTTCCTCGGGGACGTCGGAGAGGGCCACCCATGCGGTGACCGTCTCCGTTGCGTCGTAGGGGTCGTAGGGAGCGTCGCTGTGCCGCACGGTCGGGGTGTCGCGGTGCGGATCCAGGAAGAGGAATCCGCCGGTGAACAGGCGCACTGGTCCACCCACGAAGGCGGCGGCCGCCTGTCCCAGAGGGCCGAGGACCAGGTCGCGCAGCGTCCGGTCGGACCGCCAGTCGCCCGCGCCCCGCAGGACGGTCATGCCCCTGTCGTCCCACCAGGGTTCGGCTTCGTACCGGTACGCCTCCCACGCGGCCTCTCGGGCGTGGATCAGGGACTCACCGGAGAGGAGACGGGGGACGCGGACGACCCCTTCCTCGCGGTACTCGGTGATGTCCGATTCGAGCAGAGCAGGTGACGGATGTCGTTCGACTCGCACGACGGTCTCTCCTCTCGGATGGCGTCCGCGGTCGTTCGGATGTTCCGGGAAGGCGCTCCGGTTCGGTCTCACTTTCGAATCGCGCATTCGGAAAGGGTGATCAACTCCGCCGCCTACGCCGTGAGGTCCAGCTCGGGGTTTCTCGCCCACTGGCCGAGTGCACCGCCGATCCCCTGCCGGAGGGTGACCGCGACGACGCGGGGATCGAAGTCCCGGAACTCCCCGTTCTCCTGCCCCGTGCGCAGGAGATCCTCGACGACCGTCACCGTCTCCTCCCATTTGTCGGTGAACCGCGGTTTCCCGTCGCTCGTGCGGTGGCCGTCGACGATGGACGCCATGGCCAGGAATCGGGTGCGGTTCGATTCCCAGTGGTCGGGTTCCACCTCGATGTAGACGCGCGGGGGCTCCGCCTCGGTGCGTGCGGCCACCAGGCGGGGTTCGATGAGGGCCCACCCCTCGTCGAAGATCTGTGCCACCACCTGTTCGAGCAGTTCGTCCTTGCCCGCGAGGTGGTAGGAGATGACGCTCTTGCTGATACGCGCGTGCTGCGCGATACGGGACAGCGACGCCTGTGCGTCTCCGACCTGGGCGACGGTCTCGGTGGCGGCCTGGATGATCTGCGCCCGCCGGGCCGCCTCGATACAACGCCTCCGCTTTCGGCCGACCGCACTGGTTCTCGGCTGCACGGCCTAAAGATAGGCCGACCGTCCTGCGCCAACAAGGGATTTTCCCTCCTCGGCCGCACCCGGCCATCGGACCCGGATCAGCGCAGGACATCCACGCCCTCCGGGCCGTCGGCCGGGCAAAAACCAGTGGCGGTGGCGGAAGGCGCACGGATAGCGTGCGTCAACTGTGCGAGCCCTTCCCGAGCGTGACCCAGGCGTCCCGGACCATCGATCGGCCGGAAGGTACCTGCTGTGGCTCGCGCGCAAGCAGTGGTGGGCCCTTCTCATCTCCACCGCCTACGTCACCGTCTACTTCTCGCTCCAAGCGCTCCTGCCGGCCGTCTTCGGCGCGGCCGTGGACGACGGCCTGACCTCGGGTGATCCGGGGCAGCTGCTCCTGTGGGCGGGAGCGATCACGGGGATGGGCGCGGGCATGGCGGTGCTCATCGTGCCGAGCCACCGCGCCGAGGCGTACAACTGGTACGACGCGGCCTACCGCACCGTGCAGGTGGTGACGCGTGACTCCGCACGGCTCGGCAGCACACTCGCGCGGCGGCTGCCGACCGGCGATGTCGTCGCCGTCGGCACGACCGACATCGACGACATCGGGGAGGTGTTCGAGCACGCTGCCCGCATCTTCGCCTCGTTCCTCACCATCTCCCTGGTCAGCGCGTTGGTGCTGCGGTCGTCGGTGCCGATGGGGTTGGCCGTCCTGATCGGCGTGCCGCTGATCGTGCTGTGTTCGGGCCCCCTGATGCGCCCCCTCCACCAGCGAGAGAGCAGGCAGCGTGATCTTCAAGCCGAGGTAGCGACCCGCGCCGGCGACATCGTCGCGGGGTTGCGGGTCCTGCGCGGTATCGGCGGCGAGCACATGTCCGAGACACGTTACGCGGCCGAATCGCAGCGCGCCCGCGCCGCCGGTGTCCACGTCGGGTGGCTGACGGCCGGGCTGCGCGCGCTCCAAGTGCTTCTCCCCGGGCTCCTGGTCACCGGGATCATCTGGTTCGGCGCACGTCTCGCCCTCGCGGGCGGGATCACAGCGGGCCAGCTGGTGACCTTCTACGGCTACACCGCGTATCTGATGTTGCCGGTCCACGGCCTGATGAAGTCGGCGAACCTGATCATCAGCGCACACGTCTCGGCGCGGCGCATCGTCAAGATCCTGTCCCTCCCCCACGACCTGCCCGAACCGGAGCACCCGGCGACTGCCCCCGAGGGCGACATCCACCTGCACGACGCGGGCAGCGGGGTCACCGTCCGGTCCGGACAGCTCACCGGGATCGCGTGCACCGACGTCGCGCAGGCCGCGCTGATCGCCGACCGGCTCGGCCGTTACCGCGACGATCACGACGCCGAGGTAACCATGCGCAGCACGGGAGCAGGAGACCAGGACGAGAAGGCGTCCGCGGTCCGCCTGCGCGACCTCCCCCTGGACCAGGTCCGCGAGCGCATCCTGGTCGGTACCAACAACGCGGTGCTGTTCTCCGGAGTACTGCGCGAGGAGCTGTCGCCGGACGGCGGCGCGACGGAGGAGGAGCTGCACGCCGCTATCCACGCGGCCTGCGCCGACGACATCGTCACCGCGCTTCCGGGCGGGCTCGACGGCTATGCCGCCGACCACGGCCGCGAGTTCTCCGGCGGGCAGCAGCAGCGGCTGCGGCTGGCCCGCGCGCTGGTCGCCGCCCCCGAGGTGCTGATCCTGGTCGAACCGGCTTCGGCGGTCGACGCGCACACCGAGTCGACCATCGCGGCCCGCCTGGGTGCAGCACGCCAGGGGCGCACCACCGCCGTCCTGACGACCAGCCCGCTGCTCCTGGACCGGGCCGACCACGTGCTCTTCGTCGACGGCGGACGCGTCGTGGCCGAAGGGACGCACAGGGACCTGCTGCACGAGGAACCGCGCTACCGCACGGCGGTCCTGCGTTCCGCGACGGTCAACGGCGACGGCCCCGACACCGGCCGGGCCGCCCCCGCCAGCACAGGAGAGAAGAGATGATCGGCACCGAGCCCGGCACCGGTACGGCACCCGAGCGACGCCAGGAACACCGGGAACACGGGGAGCACCCCCCGCACCGCACGATCCTCCCGACCGCCGACAGCGCTCATGTACGCGCGCGACTGGGCGAGGCGCTGCGCGCCCACGGGCGGACGTTGGCGCTCGTTATCCTTCTGCACTCGATCGCCGCACTCGCGGGGCTGGCCGCGCCCTGGCTGCTCGGCACCATCATCGACGCGGTCCGCTCGGGTACGACCACCGCGCGCATTGACGCGACGGTCGCCCTGATCGCCGGCGCCATGGTGGTGCACGCCGTGTTCACCTACGGATCGGTCGCAGCGTCGATCCGGTTCGGCGAGGCGTTCATCGCCGAACTCCGCGAGGAGTTCATGCGCTCGGTGCTGCGCCTGCCGCTGGCGACGGTGGAGCGCGCCGGAAGCGGCGACCTGGTCACACGCACCGGCCGCGACGCCGGCCACCTGGCGTACGTGGTGCGCTCCAGCCTCCCCGAGGCCATCATCGCGCTGGTCACCTGCTCCCTCACGGTCGTGGCCGTCGGGACGGTGCACCCCCTGCTCCTGCTGCCCGCGCTCACGGCGGTGCCGGTGTTCTGGCTGGGGACCCGCTGGTACCTGCGGCGCGCGACACCAGGCTACGAACGCGAGCTGGCCGCCTACGGCGACCTGGTCCAGGGGATGACCGACACCGTGGAGGGCGCCCACACCGTCGAGGCCCTGCGGCGCGCCGACCGGATGCGCGCACGCGGGGACCGGAACATCGGCCGTGCCTACGCGGCCGAGCGCTACACCCTGTGGATCCGCTCCGTCTGGTATCCGACCTTGGACCTCGGATACGGGCTCCCGGTGGCCGCCACGTTCCTCACCGGAGGCTGGCTGTACACCCAGGGCATCGTGACTTTGGGCCAGGCCACCGCCGCGACGCTGTTCGTCTACCAGCTCATCGAGCCCCTTGACCGGCTCATCATGCAGCTGGACGCCCTGATGTACGGCTTCGCCGCGATGCGCCGCCTGCTGGGCATCCGACTGGCGGCCGCGGACGGGGCGGGGAGCAAGCCACCCGGCTCGACGCCTCCGCGCGCGGCCGCCGCGTCACCGGCCACCAGCGCATCGACCGGTTCCGGGAGGGTCGAGCTCCGCGATGTTCACTTCGGCTACCGCCCCGACGTGGAAGTGCTCCCCGGGGTCGACCTCTCCCTGCGGCCGGGCGAACGCCTTGCCATGGTCGGCCCCAGTGGCGCGGGAAAGTCGACGCTCGGCAAACTGATCGCCGGGATTCACGCGCCGACCTCCGGCAGCGTGCTCGTCGGCGGCGCGGACCTGTCGACCCTGCCCTCGCACGAACAGCGGCGCCGCGTCGTGCTGGTGACCCAGGAGACCCACGTCTTCCGGGGCACACTCGGCGACAACGTGGCCATGGCCTGCGACGGCGCGGTTACACCTGAAGAGATCTCGGCGGCGCTGGAGGCGACCGAGTGCGCGGAGTGGATCCGTGACCTACCCGAGGGACTGGACACCCGGGTGGGAACGGGTGCCCTTGAACTCGACCCGGCCCACACTCAGCAGCTGGCCCTGGCCCGCCTGGTTCTGGCCGACCCCCGGGTCCTGATCCTCGACGAGGCCACGTCCTTGATCGACCCACGGGCCGCCCACCGCCTGGAACGCTCGCTCAACGCGGTCCTCGAAGGCCGGACGGTCGTCGCGATCGCCCACCGGTTGCACACCGCCCACGACGCCGACCGCATCGCGGTCGTCCAAGACGGGGGTATCACCGAGCTGGGCACTCACGACGAACTGCTGGCCCGCGACGGTTCCTACGCCTCGCTCTGGCGCACCTGGCATGGAGACAGCGCTCAGCATCCGAACATGTGATGCGAGGAAGCGCCTGGAGAACCTTGAGCTCCTCCAGAATCTTCAGGTCCGAGCCGTCTGGCGGGATCCCCCGTGCTTATCGGCTGATCACACGCGACCTGCTCGTGTACTACACAGTGCGATCAGAGTCGGTTAGCATCTGGCGAATCCGCATCCATCGCTGAGCGCCACCACGACGGCGTTCTGTCGAGCACGACCCGCAGGCGGTCAGGTGCCGGGCCGAAGTGCCCCTCTCACCTATGGACTGTCACTTCTCACCTATAGCCTGTCGCTTCCGGGGCGCGGGCGGCCATCGCCGCGGCCACGGCGTCGGCGAGGGACAGGTCGGCGTTCGCGACTGCGCCCTCCGTGATCCCGCGGGGGACCTGCTCCGTATCCAGGAGAAGCGCTGGGCCGTCCAACAGGTCGCAAGTGCCGCGACCACGACGGACGGCCCCACGTAGCAGATGGGAGACACGATGAGCCCCGCCGCAAGGACGGACACGCACTCGCCCGCGCCGCACGTCGCCGACACCCACGATCTGATCCGCGTCCACGGCGCGCGCGTGAATAACCTCCACGACGTCAGCATCGAGATCCCCAAGCGCCGTCTGACCGTGTTCACCGGCGTCTCCGGATCGGGCAAGAGCTCGCTGGTGTTCGACACGATCGCCGCGGAGTCGCAGCGGTTGATCAACGAGACCTACAGCGCCTTCGTGCAGGGCTTCATGCCGACGCTGGCGCGACCCGAGGTCGACGTCCTCGACGGGCTGACGACCGCGATCACCGTCGACCAGCAGCCGATGGGGGCCGACCCCCGCTCCACGGTCGGCACCGCCACCGACGCCAACGCGATGCTGCGCATCCTCTTCAGCCGACGCGGTGAGCCGCACATCGGCCCGCCCGGCGCGTTCGCCTTCAACGTCCCCTCGGTCCGGGCGAGCGGTGCTGTCACCGTGGAGCGCGGTGCCAAGAAGACCGTGAAACAGACCTACAGCCGCACCGGCGGCATGTGTCCGAAGTGCGAAGGCCGCGGCACGGTCTCCGACATCGACCTGACCCAGCTCTACGACGACTCCAAGTCGATCGCCGAGGGCGCGTTCACCATCCCCGGCTGGAAGTCCGACAGCTGGTGGACCGTGGGGGTCTACGCCGAGTCGGGCTTTATCGACCCGAACAAGCCGATCCGCGAGTACACCGAGAAGGAGATGCGGGACTTCCTCTACCGGGAGCCGACCAAGGTGAAGGTCCAGGGCGTGAACCTCACCTACGAGGGGCTGATCCCCAAGATCCACAAGTCCTTCCTCTCCAAGGACCGGGAGGCGATGCAGCCGCACATCCGGGAGTTCGTGGATCGGGCGGTCACCTTCACCACCTGTCCCGACTGCGAGGGCACGCGGCTCAACGAGGCGGCCCGGTCGTCGAAGATCGGCGGGATCAGCATCGCCGACGCCTGCGCGATGCAGATCAGCGATCTGGCCGGGTGGGTGCGCGGTCTGGACGAGCCGGGGGGTACCGCCCGCGCGTACGGTGGGGTCAGCCACGCGCGGGGGACGGTGGCGCCGCTGCTGGTGGCGCTGGGCGCGACCCTCGACTCGTTCGTGGAGATCGGGCTGGGCTATCTCTCGCTCGACCGGCCGTCGGGCACGCTCTCGGGCGGCGAGGCGCAGCGCACCAAGATGATCCGCCACCTCGGCTCGTCGCTGACCGACGTCACCTACGTCTTCGACGAACCGACGATCGGGATGCACCCGCACGACGTCCAGCGGATGAACGACCTGCTGCTGCGGCTGCGCGACAAGGGCAACACGGTGCTGGTGGTGGAGCACGAACCGGAGACGATCGCGATCGCCGACCACGTCGTCGACCTCGGCCCCGGCGCCGGTACGGCGGGCGGCACCGTCTGCTTCGAGGGCACCGTCGAGGAGCTGCGGGCCAGCGGCACCCTCACCGGCCGCCACTTCGGCGACCGGACCGCCCTCAAGGAGACGGTGCGCACGCCCACCGGCACGCTGGAAATCCGCGGCGCGACGACGCACAACCTGCGCGACGTCGACGTCGACGTCCCGCTCGGGGTGCTCGCTGTCGTCACCGGGGTCGCGGGCTCCGGCAAGAGCTCACTCGTGCACGGGTCGATCCCCGCCGACGCGGGTGTGGTATCGATCGACCAGGGCGCGATCCGCGGCTCGCGACGGAGCAACCCGGCGACCTACACCGGACTGCTCGACCCGATACGCAAGGCGTTCGCGAAGGCCAACGGCGTGAAGCCGGGGCTGTTCAGCGCCAATTCCGCGGGCGCCTGCCCCAACTGCAACGGTGCCGGTGTCATCTTCACCGACCTGGCGATGATGGCCGGTGTCACCACCACCTGCGAGGAGTGCGAGGGCAAGCGGTTCGAGGCATCGGTGCTGGAATACCGCCTCGGCGGCCGCGACATCAGCGACGTGCTCGCGATGTCGGTGGCCGAGGCCGAGGAGTTCTTCGGTGCCGGGGAGGCGCGGACACCGGCCGCGCACAAGATCCTCGACCGGCTCGCCGACGTGGGGCTCGGCTACCTCACCCTCGGCCAGCCGCTCACGACGCTGTCCGGGGGCGAGCGGCAGCGGCTCAAGCTGGCCACCCGCATGGCCGAGAAGGGCGGCGTCTACGTCCTCGACGAGCCGACCACCGGCCTGCACCTCGCCGACGTCGAGCAGCTTCTCGGCCTGCTCGACCGGCTCGTCGACTCCGGCATCTCGGTGATCGTCGTCGAACACCACCAGGCGGTCATGGCGCACGCCGACTGGATCATCGACCTCGGACCCGGCGCCGGCCACGACGGCGGCCGCATCGTCTTCGAGGGCACACCCGCCGACCTCGTCGCCGCGCGCTCCACCCTCACCGGTGAACACCTCGCGGCCTACGCCGGTACCTGACCGCGGGGGTGGACTTCGGTGAGGACGCCCCTCCTCTCGGGCGGCGTTCTCACCGGACGCCGGACGGCTCCGGAACGCGGATGGCCATCGCCGCGGCCAAGGCGTCGGCAAAGGACAGAACGGCGTTCTCCGCCACGGGGTCGTCGGGGTAGCGCGAACGGAGGAACAGGCCCTCGTGCGTCCGCGTGACCCAGAACTGGGCGTCGTCGGCCATGGTGACGGCGCTGAGGTGGTGGGCGTTGGCGGCCGCGTGGTGTTCGGAGCCGGGGACGGGGCGGTAGTCGACAAAGGAGAGCATGAACACGTCGTCCCTGGTGCGGGTGAACTCCTCCCCGAGGGCGGCGAGGACGTGGGCGACCGGCCGCTGGGCGAGGTCGCGCGCGGCGCGGAAACCCGCCCGGGCGGCGTGGACGCGGGTGGCGAACGCGTCCGAACACGGGATCCCGCCCGCTTCCTTGGCGGGGATCGCCCCGCTGATGTCGAGCGTCACCGGGGCGACCGTGGTGAACCAGCCGACGGCGTTGGTCCACCGCTCGTCGTGGCGGGTGTGCATCGGGACGCACAATCGGAGCTCGTCACCGGCTCCGAGGCGGTGGGCCGCCAGCCCGGCGGCGGCGAGGACACCGGAGAAGAGGCTGCCGCCGGTCTCCTCGCACACGCGTTCGAACTCGTCGGCGCTGGGTCCGTCCAGGAGGTGGCGCGTGTCGGTCCCCTGGGGGCGCCGCTCCCCCGGGGCGAGACCGAGGTCAAGGGGGAAGGTCGGGGTCGTGCCGCCGCAGGCGGCGAAGAACTCGGCCCACCGCCGCACGATCGGATCGTCACGGTCCGGTGGGGAGCCCACCGCCTCCTGCTCGTGGGCGCAGTAGTCCACGTAGCTGCCCACCGCGGGAAGGTCGGGCATGGTTCCGGAGGCGAACGCCCGGTAGGACTCGCCCAGCTCGCGCACGGCGATCGCCAGAGAGTAGGCGTCCGCGTTGCAGTGGTCGAAACCGCAGAACACGGTGGCGCCGCTCGGCCGAAGGACGGTCGCGAACAGGTAGGACGGCCAGGAGAGAGCGCGGCAGGCCTCGTCGAGCCGGTGGGACAGCCGGTTCCGGAGGGCGTCCGTGGTGGCGTACGCCCCTCCGTCGCGTGCTTCCAGGTCGAAGTCCTCGGCGGGCAGGATGAAGCGTTCGATGGCCGTCCCGTCCGGAGAGGGACGGAAGCCACTGCGAAGCGTCTCGTGGCGCCGAACCCAGAAGACGAAGGCCTTCCGCAGTGCCTCCGGGTCGACGGCCGCGCCGGCTTCGAGGTCGAACGCGCAGGCCAGCCAGTGCCGCGGACCGTCCTCCTGGCGCCGTTCCGTTTCCAGGTGGAAGCGCTGGTTGAGCGAGGGCGGCACCGGTGCGGCGGGCGTGCCGTCGGCGGCGGCCAGGGTCGCCGCCGACGGCACGAACTCCACGACGCGGCCGGGAGCCGGGTCGTACCGGTCCAGTGTGGTGACCCGCACGCCTACACCACCCGGTCGGCCGGTGCCGCTGCCGCGTCCCGGTCGCTGATCGAGTAGTCGCCGTTCCGGGCGACCTCCTGCAGCACGTGGTGGAGACGCTCCAGGAAGATCGGCACGTTGGTCCGGGCCACTTCGGTGTCCGGGTACTTGGTGTTGAGGAACGTCCGGTCCCACGCGCGGTTGAGCCACATCGACACCTCCCGCGTCTCCCCCGGCGGGGCCATGATGCGCAGATTCGCGGCCGGCCAGTCCGCCGACGCCGGAGCGTGCCGGAGGTCGAGGTAGGACACCATTGGCGGGGCGGCGCCGGGAACGAACTGGGCGGCGAGGTCGGGGTACAGCTCTGCGACGCGCGGCAGCGGCACACCGGCCATGGCCCGCGCCTCCCTGAACGCCCGCTGTGCCTCACCGATGACCTCGCTGAATGCCTTCCGTCCGGCGACCGGGAAGGTGATCGGCACCACGTTGATGAACCACCCCTGGGCCCCGAACCAGCGCGTCTCGTCCCGGGTGTTCACCACGGTCAGGCCGCGGTAGCTCGAACTCCCGTTCAGCTCGTAGCCGCAGATGGCCAGCGCCGCGAGCAGCCCGGCGGTGCTCCCGCCGCCGCTCGCCTTGCAGACCTGGGAGAACACGTCCGACTCGACCGCGGTGAGCACGTCCTCCTCGATGATGAGCGACGGGTAGGTCTTGCCCGGTTCGGTGCCGAGGTCCAGCGGGACCGCCTGGTCGCCGCCCTCCTGCCAGAACTCCAGCCAGCGGTCGACGCCCGGCGTGTCCGGGCCGATCTGGGCGAGGCGCTCCCGTTCGACCGCACAGAAGTCGACATAACTGCCGACTTCGGGCAGTCCGGGGTCGGTCCCGTCGAGTTCCGCCTGGTAGAGCGCGCGGAGCTCGGCGAACACGAGCATCAGGGACAGCCCGTCGCAGTGCGAGTGGTCGACCGCGTAGACGAGGGTCGACGTGGTGTCCCGGAGCACCGCCGTCACGGCGAACGGCGGCCACTGCATCGGGTTGACCGAGGTGTCGAGCCGTTCCCGCAGGTGCGTGCGGATCTCGGTGGACGACTCGACCTCGCCCTGCGACACCGGGCGGATCGCCAGGGACTCCGGCGGCATCGCGTACCGCTTTAGCCCGCTGTCGTCCGCGGCGAACCAGGTGAGCAGCGTGGAGTGGCGCCGCGCCCACGTCTCCAACGCGGCCGCCATGGCGTCGGTGTCCAGTCGGCCGGGCAGGTCGAAGGCGATGCACACCCACGGCGAGGTGGTCCGTCCGGCGGCCTGGTTCGCCAGCCACAGCCCGGTGTGGTGCTGCTGGACCCACGACGGTGGCTCCGGATGTTCGGTCCACTCACTCCCAGCGGTGTCCTGCACCTCGAACTCCACGAGCTCACCGGGCTCGGGGCTGTACTCGACCATCCGTGTCATCAGCATGATGCGGCCTCCATATCGACGGCCACCGGCGGGACTCCGGCAGCGGGACGGGGGGATTCGGTGAGGTCTCCGCCTGCGGCGACGCGTCGCATCTCCGCCGCCGCGCGGTCGATGTAGAGCCGCGTCGCCGACGCGCGGGGGCCGATGGCCGGGTAGCGGTAGCTCAGCCGGGTGCCGTCGAACCCGCGGTTGATCCACAGGTAGACCTCATGGGGATGGTGGCTGCGGCTGCGCACCGTGTGCATCCGCCATTCCTTCCAGTAGCGCGCCCCCGGCGTCAGTCGCATGTCCACGTAGGACACGACGAAGCGGGGTTCCAACCGGGCACCGAGCAGCTCGACGACCCGCGCGAACGGCACCTCCGACAACGGCTTCGCCGCCTTCACCGCGTCCTTGGCGCCCGCCATGACTTTGGGGAAGGTGTCGGGACCGGCGACGGGGAAGTGGACGGGCGCCAGCCCCACGTACCACCCGAGCGACCGCGCCCACTTGGGGTGGTTGCGGGTGTGGAAGATGGTCAGCGCCCGGAACTCGTCCTGGTCCAGGCTCTCCCGCCCCGCCATCCCCAGGCAGGTCAGGATTCCCGCGAGGGGAGATCCGCCGTGCTCGCGGCAAGCGGCGTCGAAGGCGGACGCCTGGTCCGCGTCGAGGATGAGGTCATCGCCGCTGAACTGGGGAACCGACATGTCGTCGCAGAGGCCGTCGCACGGGCCGCCGACGCTGTCGGCGTTGCTGCCGTTGCCGCCGTTGCTGCCGTTGGTGCCGTGGACGACGCACCCCGGGGAGTCGGTGTGCGCGTCGCCGCCCAGGTAGGAGGGGACCGGGAACTCGGGGAGCTTCCACCCGTTCTCGATGAGGAAGTCGCGCCAGCGGACGACGGCCGCGTGGTCGGCGTCGACCTCGGCGGCGCCCGCCCGCTCGATGTGGGAGAAGTCGATGTAGCTGCCGACGTCGGTGGGGTCGGGCTGGGATCCCACCACCGCCGCCGCGTACAGCCAGCGGATCTCCTGGGCGATGAGGAGGATGGAGTAGCCGTCGACGTTGGAGTGGTCGAAGCCGAGGCACACCGTCGTGGAGCCCGCGCGGGAGATCGTGGCGCACCCGTAGGACGGCCAGGCCAGCGGGTCGGTCTCCCGGTCGAAGAAGGATTCGATCCGCTCGGCCAGCTCAGCGCCGCTGGAGTACTCGCCGACCGGTGTCCCCCGCAGGTCGACCGCTCCCTTGTCGAGCGTGACGCGGCTGATGTGGTCTCCTTCGACGCGCAGGCCGCTGCGCAGGGTCTCGTGCTGGTCGATCCAGGTGAGGAGGGCGGTGCGGAACGCCGCCGCGTCGAGTCGGCCGGGCAGGTCGAACACGGTCGCCAGCCACGAGGGCGAGGCCCGGCCCTTGCGCTGCCCCGCCAACCTGTTCCGCACGTGCTCCTCCTGGATGTAGGAGGGCGGCCGTTCGTCGGTTCTCCACCGGCTCCCATCGGGACCGCACCAGGGCCGCCACTCAGTGAGCGCACCCGGTTCGACGTCGATATCAGAAATCTCGGTGAACTTCATTTGGCCCCCGATTGCCTTGCTGGAACGATAGCAAAGAAACGCAAAAGAAAAACCAATGGAATGGCATCCACCGAAGGAACGCGTCGCAGTCCAGCGCCGCGTGCAGGCATGGATCAGCATCGCCTGACATACCTACACACACAGGACATCGCCCGAGGTCAGGGGGCTTGTGAGACATCCGAGCCAATGGAATTCACGCCCGCGCAATATGTCGTTAACAAGACGGTCGCTCATTCATCGGGATCGAATAAGACCCACATCATTGGAGGCACCTTCGGACAGCGATATCCAGAAAAACACCTTTTCGGGTGCCGCTGCTCGCCCGATGTTAGTAGGAGATAAGTCTGATTTCATCATTTTTCTGAGGTTGTCCACGTCACACGCATCTGAAAACGCGAAAGGGCGGCCCCCGCAAGGGGAGCCGCCCGATCGTCGCAGGCGTTGTTACGCGTACCTGGACATGTTCGGACCCATGGGTCGCCGTGGGTCTTAGAAGTCCATGCCGCCCATGCCGGCGTCCGGAGCCGCCGGAGCGGCCTTCTCCGGCTTCTCGGCGATGACGGCCTCGGTGGTCAGGAACAGACCGGCGATGGAGGCCGCGTTCTGCAGCGCGGAGCGGGTGACCTTGGTCGGGTCGATGACGCCGTCCTTGAACAGGTCGGTGTAGTCGCCCGTGGCGGCGTTGAGGCCGACACCGGCCTCAAGGCCCCGGACCTTCTCCGCGACGACGCCGCCCTCAAGGCCGGCGTTGATCGCGATCTGCTTCAGCGGCTCCTCGATGGCGCGGCGGACGATGTCGGCACCGATGGCCTCGTCGCCCGACAGGTCCAGCTTCTCGAAGACCGGGACGCCCGCCTGCAGCAGCGCGACGCCACCACCGGGCAGGATGCCCTCCTCGACGGCGGCCTTGGCGTTGCGGACCGCGTCCTCGATGCGGTGCTTGCGCTCCTTGAGCTCCACCTCGGTGGCGGCACCGGCCTTGATGACGGCGACACCGCCGGCCAGGCGGGCCAGGCGCTCCTGGAGCTTCTCGCGGTCGTAGTCGGAGTCGGTGCGCTCGATCTCGGCACGGATCTCGTTGACGCGGCCGGAGATGGCGGTGGCGTCACCGGCACCGTCGACGATGGTGGTCTCGTCCTTGGTGACGACGACCTTGCGGGCGCGGCCCAGCATGTCGAGCTCGGTGTTCTCGAGCTTGAGGCCGACCTCCTCGGTGATGACCTGGCCGCCGGTCAGCACGGCGATGTCGCCGAGCTGGGCCTTGCGGCGGTCGCCGAAGCCCGGGGCCTTCACGGCCACGGACTTGAACACGCCCTTGATCTTGTTGACGACGAGGGTCTGCAGCGCGCCGCCCTCGATGTCCTCGGCGATGACCATCAGCGGACGGCCGGCCTGCAGGACCTTCTCCACGACCGGGAGGAACTCGTTGTTGTTGGAGATCTTGGAGTTGACGATGAGGATGTAGGGGTCCTCAAGGACCGTCTCCATGCGCTCAAGGTCGGTGGCGAAGTAGGGGGAGAGGTAGCCCTTGTCGAAGCGCATGCCCTCGGCGAGTTCGAGCTCCAGACCGAAGGTCTGCCCCTCCTCGACCGTGATGACGCCTTCCTTGCCGACCTTGTCCATCGCCTCGGCGATGACCTCGCCGATCTGCGCGTCGCTGGCGGAGATGGAGGCGGTGGAGGCGATCTGCTCCTTGGTCTCCACGTCCTTGGACAGGTTGGCCAGCTCCTCGCTGATGCGGGAGACGGCGGTCTCGATGCCGCGCTTCAGGCCGACCGGGTTGGCACCGGCCGCGACGTTGCGCAGGCCCTCGCGTACGAGCGCCTGGGCCAGCACGGTGGCGGTGGTGGTGCCGTCACCGGCGACGTCGTCGGTCTTCTTGGCGACCTCCTTGACGAGCTCGGCGCCGATCTTCTCCCAGGGGTCCTCCAGCTCGATCTCCTTGGCGATGGAGACACCGTCGTTGGTGATGGTCGGGGCGCCCCACTTCTTCTCAAGGACGACGTTGCGGCCCTTGGGGCCGAGCGTGACCTTGACGGCGTCCGCGAGCGTGTTCATGCCGCGCTCGAGGCCGCGCCGGGCTTCCTCTTCGAACGCGATCAGTTTGGCTGCCATAGAGTTCTTGTCCTCCCGTGACCGGGCTGATACGCGAGGGAACGAGAGCGACGCCCGCGACGGACGACCACGGCTTCGCCCGACAACCCGACTGCCGGAGACCGCGGCCTCATCGTCTCGATCCGGGGTTAGCACTCATCATGCCAGAGTGCTAACGACACCTTTTTTAGCACTCTCCATGGTCGAGTGCAAACGACTCGGCGAGACCGCGGAAACCGGGTTTCCCGCAGGTCAACCGGCATGTCGCACCCCTGGGAAGGCCCCTGAAAAACGCGAAAACCGCGCCCGCCGAAGGGGGAGGAGGGCGCGGTTTCCTGGGACGACGCGAAAGGGGCTCAGCAGCCCCCGGCGACCGCCGGGATGATCGAGATCTGCACCCCATTGGCGGTGGCGGTCGCCAGCCCGTCGGCGAAGCGGACGTCCTCGTCGCCCACGTACACGTTGACGAACCGGCGGATCTTGCCGGAGTCGTCGAGAATGCGCGCCTGGATCCCCGGGTAGTTGGCCTCCAGGTCGGCCAGGACCTCGGAGAGGGTGGCGCCCTCCGCCGTCACTTCGGCGGCGTCCTTGGTGTAGGTGCGGAGAATGGTCGGGACGCGAACACTGACGCTCATGGTTGTGGAAACTCCTGATCAGGTGTGATTCGCCGACGGGATCAGCGTGAGACGGCGGGGGACGTGGGCGGGGCCGCCCGGACGGCCGCGCGCGGTTCGGACACGGGAACGGGACGGCGGGGTCAGAGCAGCCCGGCGTCCTTGAACGCGTCCAGGGACGGCTTGATGGTCGCGGTGACGCCGGAGTCCACGGCGTTCAGTGTCTTGAGGCCGTCACCGGTGTTCAGCACGACGGTCTCGGCCCGCGGGTCAAGCGCCCCCTCGGCCACCAGCTTGCGCAGCACACCGGTGGTCACGCCCCCGGCGGTCTCGGCGAAGATGCCCTCGGTGCGGGCCAGCAGCTTGATGGAGTCGACGACCTCGGCGTCGCTCACGTGCACCACGGCCCCGCCGGTGCGCTTGCAGATGTCGAGCACGTAGGGCCCGTCGGCCGGGTTGCCGATCGCCAGCGACTTGGCGATGGTGTCGGGCTTGACCGGCTGGATGACGTCGTGCCCCCGCTCCCAGGCTTGGGCCACCGGGGAGCAGCCGGTGGCCTGCGCGCCGAAGACCTTGTAGGGCCGGTCCTCGACCAGGCCGAGCGCGATGAGCTCGCGGAACCCCTTGTCGATCTTGGTGAGCTGGGATCCCGAGGCGATCGGGATGACGATCTGCTCCGGCAGCCGCCAGCCGAGCTGCTCGGCGATCTCGTAGGCCAGCGTCTTGGAGCCCTCGGCGTAGTAAGGCCGCAGGTTGACGTTGACGAATCCCCAGTCCTCGCCCGCGGTGTCGCCGATGAGCTCCGAGCAGAAGCGGTTGACGTCGTCGTAGTTGCCGTCGATGGCCACGACCTTGCCGCCGTAGACCGCGGCCATGACCACCTTGCCCTCCTCCAGGCCCGCGGGGATGAACACGCAGGATGAGAACCCCGCGCGGGCCGCGGCGGCGCCCACGGCTCCGGCGAGGTTGCCGGTAGAGGAGCAGGACAGGGTGTGGAAGCCGAAGGTGCGCGCCGCCTCGACGGCCATGGCCACCACGCGGTCCTTGAAGGAGTGCGTGGGGTTCGCGGAGTCGTCCTTGACGTGCAGCGACTCTAGTCCCAGTTCGGCGGCTAGGCGGTCGGCGCGGACGAGCGGCGTCAGGCCGGGGTTCATGTTGGGCAGCGAGGCGACGTCGGCCGGGACGGGGAGCAGGCCGGCGTAGCGCCAGATGTTCTTGGGCCCGCGCTCGATGGACTCGCGGGTGACGGCGCCGAAGTCGTAGGCGATCTCCAGCGGGCCGAAACAGAATTCACAGGCGAAGCGCGGGCCGAGGCCGTAGCGCTCTCCACACTCCCGGCAGGACAGTGCGGCGGCGGGGCCGAAGGAGCGAGCGGTGGCGGCGGCTTCGTGTTCAGTGGCGGCAATCGCCATTGCGAGGCGTCTCCCCTCATCTTCCCCAGTGACCGATCTGGCCACGGGCCGGAGTTGGCACCTGCCTCGGCCGCCTCGCGGATTACAGCGAGAAACGCACACCGAGATGGTTGCCGGGGCTTCGCAGGGCCGGTCCCTCCACCCCTCTGGATGAGCAATATGAAGTTGTCACGACGTTGTCGGTGGACCCGGTGGGGATCCGCTGGCAACTGTAACGGACGGGCGCACCGCCTTTCCATGGAGGGTGACCTGGATAACATCAATCAGCTCACATGGTGAGACGACCTGTCCACCGCCACCGAGGCTGGCGTCCCGGACCTGCCACGGCTCCGCGCCCGCGCCATCCGCAGCCCTTGTTCCTTCCCCCTCCACCTCGACTCCCCGCGCCACCCAAGGTGTCGCGCCCCCGCACCCGCCCGACGCCGGTCGGATGCCCCGTGGGAGTATGTGCCGACGACCGACGCCGTTCGCCCTTTCGCCGAATTCGGGCAAGAGCAAACGCGGGTTTGCGCGCCGTCGCGACCGGCGAGACCTAGGGACACCCACGGGCGGTCGTCCTCGCGTACGGCCGTCCGTTGCAAGATGGTCGTGCACCGACAAAAGCTTTCCTATATATGTACATCCACCCGTTTCACTGAGCTTCATCCCGTTTCGTACGATTCGATGGACTCATTCCGTTTACGCCGTTCGCGCGAGAGGTGGTTGATCAGGTGGACAAGGCGCAGATCCTCGTCGCTTCCAACAGGGGGCCGGTGTCCTTCTCGGTCAATGCCGACGGGTCCCTCGACTACCGACGCGGAGGCGGCGGCCTGGTCTCCGGACTGAGCTCCGTCGCAGCCGACACCGACACCCTGTGGGTGTGCGCGGCCCTCTCCGACGCCGACCGCAAGGCCGCGGGCGGCGCCCCCGACGGGCGGCTGGACCGGGCCGGCTTCGACCTCGGCGGAATGCGCGTGCGCATGCTCGACATCCCGCCCGACGTCTTCGCCAACGCCTACACCGCGGTGGCCAACTCCACCCTCTGGTTCGTCCAGCACCTCCTCTACGACACCCCCAACAAGCCCGCCTACGCCACCGGGTTCCGCTCCCAGTGGGACGACTACCGCGCCTACAACTCCGCCTTTGCCGAGGCCCTGCTCACCGGCGCCGCCGACAACGCGCGCGTGGCCGTGCAGGACTATCACCTCGCGCTGGTTCCGCGACTCCTCCGCGGACGCCGCCCCGACCTGCGGATCGCGCACTTCTCACACACCCCGTGGGCGCCGCCCGAGTACTTCCGGATGCTGCCCACCGAGATCGGCCGCGAGCTGCTGGAAGGCATGCTCGGCGCCGACCACCTCGGCTTCCTCAGCCAACGCTGGGCCGACGCCTTCCTGCGCTGCTGCGAGGCGTTCCTGCGCGCCGACGTCGACTGGGCCAAGCGCACCGTCGAGTACGGCGGCCGGGTGATCGAGGTCGCCGTACACCCGCTCGGGGCGGACGCCGAGGGATTGCGCGAGCGCGCCGCGGCCGAAGACGTGGCCGAGCGCCGCGCGGCGCTGCGCGAACGCGTCGGCGACACCAAGCTCATCGTGCGCGTGGACCGCACCGAGCTGTCCAAGAACATCGTCCGCGGCTTGGAGGCCTACCGCGAGCTGCTGACCACCCGCCCGGACTGGCGCGGGCGGGTCACCCACCTCGCCTTCGCCTACCCGAGCCGCGGCGACGTCGCCGAGTACCGGGAGTACACCGAATCGGTGAAGCGCGTCGCCAAGGAGATCAACGCCGAGTTCGGCACCGCCGAGTGGACTCCGCTGATCCTGGAGGTCAACGACGATTACCCGCGTTCACTGGCCTCCTACCAGCTCGCCGACGTGCTGCTGGTGAACCCCATCCGCGACGGCATGAACCTCGTCGCCAAGGAGGGGCCGGTGCTGTCCCACGACGGGTGCGCCCTCGTGCTGTCGACCGAGGCCGGCGCCGCCGACGAGCTGGGGGGCGACGCGGTCCTGGTGAACCCCTTCGACGTGTCCGAGACCGCCGAGGCCCTGCACACCGCGCTCACCATGCCCGAGGAGGAGCGCCGGTCGCGCTGCGAGCGCCTGGTGGAGCGCGCGACCGCCATGTCGCCGCAGCGGTGGTTCGCCGAGCAGCTCAAAGCCCTCGACCACTGACCTGCCCACCAACCGTCGCGCCATCCCCTCCGTTGATCTCGGCGATATCAACGGAGGGGCGCGACATAACACGCTCAGGCCGGGCTCAGGCGCCGCGCTCGGCCATGGCGCGGCCGATGATCGCCTCCACGACCTCGGACTTGGCATCGGCGTAGTCCTGGATCCGCTCCCATTTCCGCTCGCTGAGGCTCCGCTTGACCCGCTGGTACTCGGCACGGTCGGCGGGGTCGGCGCGCAGCCGGTCGCGGAACGCCAGGATGCGGTCGGCCTCGGGGTCGCCGACGGTGTGGACGTGCAGGTTGACGTTGACGTCCGGGCCCTTGAAGCAGCGGTGCTCGTGCCAGTCCGGCTCCCGGACGACCAGCACGTATCCGGCCGCTTCCAGATCCGGCACGTAGGCGTCCTCGTCCGCGGAGTCGGCGACGAGGAGCAGCATGTCGACGCACGGTTTGGCGGCCAGTCCCGGCACCGACGTGGAGCCGGTGTGCTCCAGGCGCAGCACCCGCTCGCCCAAGGCCTCGCGGATCCGCTCGGCCTCGCGTTCGAACAGGTAGGGCCACTTGGGGTCGTAGTCGTCGATCCGGACCTGCCCGTCGACGAGGAGGTTGCGGGAGGCAGGGGCGGTCTCGACGCTCGGTTCACCGCGCGCGGGCAGCGGAGGCGAGTCGAAGGTACGGGGTGATTCTTGGGGGGACATGGACGGAAGCCTTCAGTGCCGTGCCCTGCTCCGTCAAGGCTTTTGCCCCACCGATCGGACCCCGTGCCCAGCTCAGCGCTTGCGTCGACCCCTGCGGCGGCGGCGACCAGGGGCCGACGCCGCTTCGACCTCGGCCTCCAGCGCCTGCTGCCGCGACCACTGCTCCGCCGCCGCCCGGGAGTCCGGGTCCGGCCGCAGACCGTAGGGGTTGACCATGGAGCGGCGCAGCAGCACCACCCCGGCGACCACCAGGCTCAGCAGCAGCACCGCGGTCCCGGCCCACAGCGTCCACCCCGGCACCGGGAGCCCGTCCCCGCCGTCGTCGGCGAGATCCTCGTCGTAGAGCGGGATGTCCTTGGCCGCTCCGTCCGACGCGGACAGGGCGCCCGGCGCGTTCAGCACGCCACCGGACTCGGCGCCCTCGACGAGTGCCTCGGCGACCTGGTCCGGGAGCAGCTGCGGGTGCTCGGCGCGGACCAGCGCGGCCGTCCCCGCGGCGAACGCGGCGGCCGCGTCGTCGCCGCTGACCTTCGTGTATCCGGTGCCGGAGGTGATGGTCTCCACCTGGTCGCCCGGAGCGATCAGACCGGCCGCCGGACTCTTGGTGGGAGCGGCGGCCGGCGCACCTGCCGCGGCGTCCGCCCCGCTCATCGGCCGCAGCTGGCGGTCGGCGGCCCCGACCGCGAGCACGCCCTCGGAGTCCGCGGGGTAGCCCGCGTCGGCAGGCACAACCACCAGCGAGCCGACGCGGACCGCGTGGTCGATGGCCTCCCGCACGTCCGCGTCGCCCGCGGCGTCGCCCATACCCTCAGGGAGGGTGATAACCTGCGCGCCCTCGCCGACGGCGTAGCGGATGCCCTTCTCCAGGGCCGTGGCCGGATCGACGTCGCCGTCCGCCCGTGCGGAGGCGGCGCCATCAGCCCCCTCGGCGCCATCCGTGCTCTCCTGCCGCACGCGCACCGACAGCAGCTGCGACTCCGGCGCGACGCCCAGCATCCCGCCCTTGTGCTCCCGGCCGTGCCCGCGCGCGCCGATGATCCCGGCCAGCGCGGTGCCCGACGCGCCAAAGGCAGCGTCAGCCGCTGCGTCCTCGTCCGCGTCTTCGTCCGCGCCGCCCTGTTCCACCGTGAAGTCGGTGCCGACGGTGACGCTGTCGCGGAAGTCCGGGTGCCCGCTGTCCGCGCCGGTTCCCAGCACGCCCACGAGGACACCGCTGCCCCGGTTCACATCCCAGGCCTTCGACGCGCCGATGGCCTCCAGGCCCCACTGCTCGGGACGGAGGTCGGCCACCGTGTCAGCGGCGACCGGAGCCGCAGCGGCCAGCTGAGCGGTGAGGATCGCCCCGCACACTCCCAGCGCAGCGGGTGTGCCGATGGTGTTCGGGCGCATCGGGCGCATGAGAATGTCCCCCTGTGACAGTCGTGGATCGCGCGCGCGGCCTCCGCTGTGCGGACGAGCGGTGGTAATTCTGCCATGTACCGGTTATGGGACGGAGGTCTGCGCGTGACGCCTCCTGCACACCGCTGGGAGCCGATGGGAACCAGGATCGCCCGGGGGCACGCGAGTCGTGATCCAGGTGCCGCTTCCAAAGGTCAGAGAAGTGTGACCCCCGGGAGTGAGTCCTCCCGGATCCCCTCTTCCGTTCCACCGCGGACTCGCTACCATGAGTCGCGCCTATCCGGACGAGGAGGCGCCCAATGTCTAATCCCGGTCCATTCGATGAAGTACCGTCCGTTATCCCGACGGAGACGGCGGCATCCACCGGTGGACCCGAACTCGCCGACCGCGAACAGCGTATTCTCGCCTTCGAACGCCAGTGGTGGAAGCTCGAAGGCTCCAAGGAACAGGCCATCCGCGATGAGTTCGGGTTTTCCCCGACCCGCTACTACCAACTCCTCAACGGTCTCGTGGATCGTCCCGAGGCGCTCGCCTTCGACCCCATGACCGTGAAGCGGCTCCGCCGCCTCCGCGCCCATCGGCGCCGCCAGCGGACCGCCCGCATGCTGGGAATCCAGCTCTAGTCGACGCGCCGCCACGGGCCCGGCCCGGTCCCCGCCTCTTCCCCGCGGACGTCAAAACACCTCACCACCGACACCCTGTCGCGAAAGGCCAAGGCCGCTATGACGACCGTGCCACGCCCCCGCACCACCGAGGGCTCCGCCGCGCTGGACCGGCTGCTCGCCGAACCGTCGCGCGCGGTTCTCGCCTTCGACTTCGATGGCACGCTCGCCCCCATCGTCCCCGACCCGCGCGACGCCCGCGCGTACCCCGGCGCCACCGCCGAACTGGCCCGGCTGTCCTCCCTGGTCGCGTCGGTGGTCATCATCACCGGCCGCCCGGCCGGGCTGGCGGTGGAGTACGGGGGTCTCGACAACATCGAGGGGGTCGTCGTCCTCGGCCAGTACGGCCGCGAACGCTGGGAGGCCGGACACCTCGACGCGCCCGAGCCGCCCGCGGGCGTCCAGCTCGTCCGGGAGGAGCTCCCGGACCTACTGCGGAGGTACGACGCACCCGAGGGCACTTGGATCGAGGACAAGGGCCACGCCCTGGCGGTCCACACGCGCCGCACACCCGACCCCGACGCAGCCCTGTCCCTGCTGCGCGCTCCCCTCACCGCCCTGGCCGAACGCGCCGACCTGACCGTCGAACCGGGCCGGATGGTCATCGAACTGCGCCCGCCCGGCATGGACAAGGGCACGGCCCTCACCCGCTTCGCCACCGAACGCGGCGCCACATCCCTCCTGTACGCGGGCGACGACCTCGGCGACCTCGCCGCCTTCGACGCCGTCGAGCAGCTGCGCGAGAAAGGCGTGCCCGGTCTCACCGTCTGCAGCGGCTCCGACGAGGTCACCGCCCTGGCGGACCGCGCCGACCTGATCGTCGACGGCCCACCGGGCATCGCCGACCTCCTCGGTTCCCTACGCACCGCCCTGGAATCCGCCGCCCCGCGGGACTGAGCACCGCAGCACCGCACGGCGCGTCAGGGCGGACGGCGCCTCTGGCTCTTCGGCGCCGCCGTATTCAGCCACGCGGCCGCGGGGGCCGCTTCCGCGACGGTCCGCACCCGGCCAGCGCATCGCTGCTGGCCGCCACTCGTGGGCATTAGGATCTGGACGGTCCGTAATGAGGAGGAGTGTAGGTGTCGATCCGCATCGTGCATCGCCCGGCCCGCACCGTGCATCCGCCTCCTCAGCAGGAACCCCACGAGGTCGAGGCGCCGCCCACCCTCCCCGACGGCAACGCGCAGACCAACCCGCTCATGAGCATCCTGCCGATGGTCGGCATGATGGGCTCGCTCACCATCATGATGGTGCTGCGCAACCCCGCCTTTATGGCGCTCGGCGCGATCGTCCTCGTCGTCGCCGCGCTCGCGGCCGTCGGCATGCTCTTCTCCCGTCGCGGCCAGGCCGCCCGGCAGCGCCGCAACCAGCGGGAGCTCTACCTCGAATACTTGGAGGAGCTCCGCGAGGACCTGAGCCGGTGGGAACAGGAGACCCGGGCCCACGCCCGCCAACTGGACCCGCCGCCCGAGGCGCTCTACGACGCCGTCCACGACCCGACCCGCCTGTGGGAGCGCCGCCGCAGGGACCGCGACTTCCTCCGGGTGCGTGTCGGCACCGGCACCATGCCCGGACGCCTGCTCCGGCTGGCGGAGAAGGGCACGGCGCTCGCCCCCACCGACCCCTTCATGCTCTCCGAGGCCCGCGGCGCGATCCGCCGTTTCGAGCGGATCCCGGAGATGCCGTTCACCGTGCCGCTCGACATGGTGGGCAACGTCAGCGTGATCGGCGAGCGTGCGGACGCCATGCGCCTGATGCGGGCCCTGCTCGCCCAGTTCAGCGTGTTCCACGCCCCGGAGGACGCCGCGCTGGCAGTGATGCACCCGACATCGCGAGCCGAGGACTGGGACTGGGTCAAGTGGCTGCCCCACGCCCTCGACCAGCAGCGGCGCGACAGCGGCGTCAACGCGCGGCTCATCGCCGCCACGCCGGCCAAGCTCGGTGCGCTGCTCGCCGACGATCTGCGCGCACGCAACGACTTCGCGGCCGAGGTGCGCCGCGGCATGGGCAAGCGCGAGGCGTATGCGATGATGCGGCGCCTGGTGGTCGTCCACGACACGCACGGCCAGGTCGCCAGCGAGCTGGCCCGGCCAGACGACGCGGTGCCGCCCTCCGCCCTCGGCGCGACCGTCATCCACCTCGCGTCCGAGCAGGTGCACGAGCCCGGCGATGTGAGTATCCGGCTGACGGTCTCCGGCGACCAGGTGCGGATGGAAGACCTCCGTGTCGCCGACCCGCCCGTGCTCGCCGGCACCGTCGACGACGTGACCGCCGCGTCTCTCTTTGGCGTCGCCCGGATGCTCGCCCCGCTCCGCCTCTCCCGGGAGTCGATCGAGGAGACCGCTTCCGAAGGCGGAAGCGTCGACTTCCCGACCATGATGGGCGTGGGCGACCCGGGCGACATGGACGTCGAGCGGCTGTGGGCGCCGCGCAGCGAACGCGCCTTCCTCCGCGTCCCCATCGGCGTCGACGACCTGGGGCAGCCGGTCATCCTCGACCTCAAGGAGGCGGCCCAGCTCGGCATGGGGCCGCACGGGCTGTGCGTGGGCGCCACCGGTTCCGGCAAGAGCGAGATGCTGCGGACGCTGGTCGCGGCGCTGGCCGCGGCGCATCCCCCCGAGGACGTCAGCATGGTGCTGATGGACTACAAGGGCGGTGCCACGTTCGCGCCCTTCGCGGAGCTGCCGCACGTCGCCGGGGTCATCACCAACCTGGAGGACGACGCCGCGCTGATCGAGCGCGCTTACACGAGCCTGTCGGGCGAGGTGCAGCGCCGACAGGAGGTGCTGCGCGACGCCGGCAACGTGGCCGGGATCGGTGACTACGCCCACAAGCGCAAGCACGACCCGGGCCTGCCGCCGCTGCCGCACCTGCTGGTGATCATCGACGAGTTCGGTGAGCTGCTGACCGCCCGGCCCGACTTCATCGAGCTGTTCCTGTCCATCGGGCGGATCGGCCGGAGCATCGGCGTGCACCTGCTGCTGTCCAGCCAGCGGATCGAGGGCGGCAAGCTGCGCGGGCTGGACACCTACCTCTCCTACCGGCTGGGGCTGCGCACCTTCTCCGAGGAGGAAAGCCGGACCGTCCTGGACAGCCCCGACGCCTTCCACCTGCCGTCGC
Source organism: Nocardiopsis rhodophaea (assembly GCF_039530945.1). Lineage (NCBI taxonomy): Bacteria > Bacillati > Actinomycetota > Actinomycetes > Streptosporangiales > Nocardiopsidaceae > Nocardiopsis > Nocardiopsis rhodophaea. Next base: position 118,388 of record NZ_BAAAPC010000002.1, on the reverse strand, counting down.
TGCCCGGATTCGGGTACCTCAAGGTCGACACCACCGTCTACCAGCGCTTCAAGGCCGGATATGTCTCCGGCCCCTACCGGGGCCCGGTCGCCGCCGAGGAGGAGGCCGAACGCAAGCAGACCCCCCCGGTGCGCGCCTACACCGCCTACAACGCCACGGGAGCGGAGGCGGCGGAACCCACCTCGTCGGCCGCCGCCGAGGACACGGTCCTGCCCCAGCGCACCGTGGGGCCGACGCTGCTGGACGTGATGGTCGGGCAGCTGGCCCGGCACGGCGCGCCGACCCGGGACGTCTGGCTGCCGCCGCTGCCCACGGCCACCACGCTCGACTCCGCCACGGGGCCGGCGCGGGACGACGGCGCCGGGATGCGCTTGCCGGTCCCCGACGACCTGCGCCCGTTGCAGGTGCCCGTCGGGCTGCTGGACGACGCCGCCAAGCAGTGGCAGGGGCTGTGGGCACTCGACCTCACGGAGTCGGGCGGCCACCTGGCCATCATCGGCGGGCCGCAGACGGGCAAGACCACGCTGCTGCGCACCATGGCGCTGTCCATCGCGCTGACCCACACACCGAGCCAGATCGCCCTCTACGCCCTCGACCTGGTCGGCGGCGGCCTGCAGGCGCTGTCCGGGCTGCCGAACGTCGGCGGCGTCGCCGGACGGACCGACGCTGAGCGCGTGCGCCGCACTGTCGAGGAGATCCACGGCATGCTGGAGCGGCGCGAGGAGGTCTTCCGGGAGCGCGGCATCGACTCCATCGAGCAACTGCGGCGGATGCACGCCCGCGGCGAGGTGCCCGAGCTGCCGTGCGCCGACGTCGTGCTGTGCGTCGACGGGTTCGGTGCGATCCGCAGCGATTTCGACGAGATCAACGACATGGTCTCCGACCTGCTGCAGCGTGGCGGCGGGTACGGCATCCACGTGGTGGCGGCGATGCTGCGCTGGAACGACGTGCGCATCGCCATGCAGTCGAACTTCGGGCAGAAGGTGGAGCTGCGGCTGAACGACCCGTCGGACTCCTCCGTGGACCGCAAGCTGGCGGAGACGATCAGCGCGAAGGCTCCGGGGCGGGCCCTCACCGACGGCAAGCTCTTCGGCCAGGTCGCGCTCCCCCGCATCGACGGCGAGCCGGACGACCGGAACCTGGGCGAGGTCGTGGAGAAGGCGGCGCGGGAGATCAGCGGAGCGTGGCGCGGGCCGGTCGCCCCGCCGGTCCGGGTGCTGCCCCGCCGCCTACCGGCGCACACCCTGCCGCGGCCGGACACACAACCCCGTCTGGTCCCGATCGGCGTCGACGAGCGCGCGCACGAACCGGTTCTTCTCGACCTGTTCGACCACGATCAGAACCTCCTGGTTCTGGGGGACGGGGAGTGCGGGAAGACCAACCTGCTGCGCCTGGTCGCCGGGGGGCTGATGGCCCGCTACAGCTCTTCGGAACTGGTGTTCGCGGTGATGGACCCGCGGCGGACGCTGCGCGACGTGGTCCCCGACTCCTACCTGGGCGGGTACGCGAGCAGCGCGCGGGTGTGTGCGGGGCTGGCCGGCGGCGTGGCCAAGGAGCTGGAGGGGCGACTGCCCGACGAGACCGCGGCGCAGCAGGCGGACGCGGGAGACGGGGAGATCGCTGGCCCCCGGATCGTCGTCCTGGTCGACGACTATGACGTGCTGACGACGGCCGGGCAGAAGCCTCTGGCCGCGTTCGTCCCGTTCGTGCCGAGCGGGCGCGACATCGGGCTGCACTTTGTCGTGTCCCGCCGTGTGGCAGGGGCCGGACGCGGCCTGTACGACCCTCTCGTCCAATCGATGCGGGAGATCGGCACCAGTGCGCTGCTCATGTCGGGCGACCGCGGCGAGGGGCAGCTCTTCCCGCGCATCTACGCCAACCGGCAGCCTCCGGGCCGGGGCCGCTGGATCCGGCGCGGGGAGTCGTCCCCGCGGCTCATGCAAACGGCCGTTCTGGAAGAGGAACACCATTGACCTACGACGTGATCGCTCTGGTAGGACGAGACCCGGACATGCGGGCCCTGGTCGACGCGATGGTGAACGCCGGACCCGACCTGCGGGTGCGGGGTGCGGGAGGCGGCGCGGTCGTCCAGCTTCGGGATGACGACGGCGCCCCGCTGGTCAGCATCGAGGCGGCACAGCGTGTGGACGTGCCCGGCGAGGTGGAGCGGTTGCTCGGGGCCGAGACGGCCGCGCGTATGCCTGAGCCGTGCTGGTGGGTCGAGGTCCGGGCGTCGAGCGCGGCCCGCGGCGCGACGGACACCGCGGCACTCGCCCACCGCTTCGCCGACTCCCTGGTGGACCGGCTCGGCGGGACGGTCTGGTCGTCCCTTCCGCGTCCGGCCGGAGGAGGCCCGGCCGCGGATCACGCCATCCCTCGCATCGACACCAACGGGAAGAACACGCAGTGACGCTCCACCCAGCAGACCATCCCGCGGTCGACCTCGCTACTGACACGACGATCCTGGTGTCCCAGGACCGTCCCCTCGTTCCCTTCTCCTCGTGGCTGTCGGACGCCGTGGCGACGTTCGCTGGAGAGGGGAGGGGACTGCAGGTGGTGACCCCGGTGGGGGCGCGACTCACGTTCCCGCTGCGGACCCTGCTGAGCCGACCGCGGGCCCGCTGGGTCGTCGAGGAGCCCGATGGCTCCGGGGGCCACTACGACGGCCTTTCCGGGGTCCCCCTGGTCTGGGATGCGACGTCGGGGTACGTCCCGACAGGCGCCCCGCACGTTCCGCGACCGGACGCTGGCGCCGCTGACAGCGCCACTGCCAGCGCCTCCTCACCGACCTTCCTCCACCAGTCGGCCGTCCTCGGCTCCCACCTGATCATCGACGTCACCGTGGTGCGCCCCGCCGCGGACGCGCTCGTCCTGGGAGCGGCGGCCGAGACACTGTCGCGGACCTTGACGACGACCACGCCGGCTGGCTGGGGCACCAGCGAACCCGCCCTCAGCGCGTGGGACCGCACGGCTCTCACCGCGATGTGCCGCCGTAGAGCACCCCAGCCGACCTGGTTCACCTTCGTCGGCCCCGGCGGAGACGCCCGCCCCAGCGTCGGCACGCAGCGCGTCTCCCGGGTGGTGTCGGGAGTCAAGGAGAAGATCACGTTCGCGGTCGCCTACGCCGAGGACGAGGAACCCGCCCTGCACCGGCTGGAGGACATCGTCGAGGACCTCGTCTCCCAGGGCGGCCTGCGGAACCTGACCGTGCACCGCCTCCCGGGCCGCCCCGATCTGACCTACGAACCGCGCACGCCGTCCGTCCCCACGCCGGTCGGCCTGGCTCTCGGCCCCGAGCCCGTCGCCGAAACGGGCCTGGACCACGTTCTGGAGTCACCGGCCCGGGGCTACCTGGTCGGCCCGCGCGCCAGGCCCGCTGTGTGGTTTCCCCTCGGCGAGGGCACGGCCCCCGAGGGGTGGCAGCTTTTCGGTTCCGTCATGAACCATCTCACCCCGGCGGGGGCAGGAAGCAGGTAGAACATCACCCGCCGTGATGCCGAACAGGCCCGTGACCAGGGGAGAGAGCGGTCCTCCTCCCCGGCATCCCGGATATGGGCGGTGGGCACCGTAGACCGCGGTGACGGCCGCGCGGCATTGTGGGATCGAGAGGGGTGTGAGGGGTGGACCGGCAAGGGGAACTGAAGGAATTCCTCAGATCGCGGCGGGCGCGTCTCAGTCCAGAGGACGTGGGGCTGGTCCGGAGCTCGGGGTTCAGTGGGCGGCGCCGTGTTCCGGGGCTGCGCCGGGAGGAGCTGGCCCAGCTGGCGGGGATCAGTATCGACTACTACGTGCGGCTGGAGCAGGGGCGCGGCGGGCACGCCTCGCCGGAGGTGCTGGACGCCGTCGCGAAAGCGCTGCGGCTGGACGAGTTCGAGCGGGCGCACCTGTATGCGCTGGTGCGCGGCGAGGACGTCCGGACGGTGGGCGAACACCAGCAGAAAGTGCGCCCGGGGGTGCGGGCGCTGCTGGACGCCCTAGAGAACGTGCCAGCGTATGTGGTGGGGCGCCGTTTGGAGATCCTCGCCTGGAACGAACTCGCGCGCATCGTGATCGCCGACTTCCCGGCGCTGTCGCGTCAGGAGAGGAACCTCGCCCGGCTCACTTTCCTGGACACCTCGGCGCGCCAGCGCTACATCCGCTGGCACGAGAAGGCCGAGGACACCGTCGCGTTCGTGCGGCTGGACGCGGGCCGCCACCCCGACGACCCGCGGCTGGCGGAACTGATCGAGGAACTGAACTCACAAAGCGAGGACTTCCGCCGCATGTGGTCCCAGCACGTCGTGCGGGATGTCACCCACGGGCCCAAACCGCTCTTCCACCCGCTGGTCGGCATCCTGCAGGTATCGTTCGAGACACTGCAGCTGCCCGATGACCCGGACCAGGCCGTCGTGGCCTATCTGCCCGAACCGGGAACGTCGGCGGCCGCGGATCTGCGCCTGCTGGCGGCCAAGTACGCCGCCCCCTGATGGGGGTAATGCCATTACCAGGATGGCCGGTACTAGGATTCCCGTTCATTGGAAAAGCTCGGCCTGTGCAGCCCTGTATTTTCCGGCCAGAGTGGTTGTAGTCGCTGAGGACATCAGTCGACGAAAAGCAAGAATCAACCACCGAAGGAATCCATCATGACGTACCACGTGCTCGTCCAGTTTGACGTCCCGCCGAGCAAGCGCGAGGACTTCGTCGCCGCTGGCCTGTTCGACGCCGAGGGCTCCCTGGCCAATGAGCCGGGCACCCTGCGCTTCGAGGTCATCCGTGACGAGAACAACCGCAACCGCTTCTACCTGGACGAGGTCTACACGTCGCGCGAGGCGTTCGAGGAGCACTGCAACAACCCGACCATCGAGAAGTTCTACGAGATGGTCGACTCCTACGCCTACGGCCCCACCTTCCTGTTCAAGGGAGAGCGTGCCGAGCCGCAGTCGAGCTGACGCGGCGCCGCGCCCCCGCTCGGACCGAGGGTCCGAGCGGGGGCGCGGTCTATTGGTCGGGTTGCCCTCGGCCGAACGTGGCGAACCCGCCTGTGGCCGGGAGCGTAGGAGACCGGACCCGCAGCGGGGCCAGGCGGCCCGTCGCCTCCAGCCGCAGGATGGGTACGGCTGTGGATTGTTGTTCGGGTAGCTCATTTATCGCGGACAATTATCGCCAAAAGGCGAATCATACGACCGCAGATGCTGACACATTTCTTACTATCCCGTGGCCGGCTGACCCCCGCCGACACCAGAACGGCGTGCACTCAGCGCGGGCGAATGATGCCGCGCTCCAAGGCGGCGGAGATGGCCGCCGTGCGGTTGTCGACGCCGAGCTTGTCGTAGATGTGCACCAGGTGGGTCTTGACGGTGGCCTCGCTGATGAACAGCTCGCGGGACAGCGCCCGGTTCGACAGCCCGCGCGCCAGCAGCCCCAGGATCTCGATCTCACGTGCGCTGAGCGCGGGTTGGGGAGAGCGAAGGCGGCCCATCAGGCGCGCGGCCACGTTCGGGGCCAGGGCGGTTTCCCCGCGCGCCGCGGCGGCGACCGCCTGGCACAGCTGCTCGGGCGGGGCGTCCTTGAGCATGTAGCCGGTGGCGCCGGCTTCGACCGCGGCCAGGATGTCGGCATCGCTGTCGTAGGTGGTCAGAACCAAGACCGGCGGGGCGTCCGGACGCTCGCTGATGGTACGGGTCGCGGTGACACCGTCCATGCCGTGCCCCATCCGCAGATCCATGAGGACGACATCGACCGTGGCCGCGTCAAGCGTGGCCAACGCCTCCTGGCCATCGGCGGCCTCGGCCACGACCTCCATGTCCTCGCGCTCGTCGAACATCGCGCGCAGCCCGCGCCGCACGACCGGGTGGTCGTCGACAAGCAGGATCCGCAGGCGGCCGCCGGCCTCGTGGCTCATGGCGGTCACGTCTCCCCCTGCCCGTTGTCGGCCGACAGCGGCAGGGCAACGGCCACCGCTGTGCCCTCCCCTGGAGCCGATTCGATCTGGAGACGGCCGCCAAGCGCGGTGATGCGGTCGTGCAGTCCCCGCATCCCGTACCCGGTGCCGTCGGGACGCGTTCGCCGCCGCAGTGCCGGGTCGAAACCGCGGCCGTTGTCAAAGACGTCCAGGGTCACCTCGGTGTCCAGGCAAGCCAGCGTGACCACCGCGGTCCTCGCACTCGAATGCGCCACGACGTTGGCGAGACTGGCCTGCGCCGCCCGCAGCAGCGCCACCTCGTAGTCGGCGGGAAGCGGCACAGCTTCCCCCTCTACCCTGCACCGGCAGTCGATGCCGCTCTCCGCGGTGACGCGTGAGCACAGCCGCCGCAGGGCATCGGGCAACGAGCCCCCGGCGGCCAACGCGGGCGGGGCGAGGCCGCGCACGAATCCGCGCGCCTCGTCCAGGTTTTCCGACGCGGTCGCGCGGGCTTCGGATATCCGGGCGAGCGCGGTGTCCGGGTCGGCGCGCACCGCCCCCTCGGCCGACCGCAGTAGCAGGACGATGCTGGACAACCCCTGGGCGAGGGTGTCGTGGATCTCGCGGGCGAGACGCTCGCGCTCGGCGAGCGCGCCCGCGCGATGCTGGGACTCGGCGAGTTCGCCCTGGGTGCGCCGGAGGTCCTCGATCAGCCGCTGACGCTGGTCGCTCTCCGCGTAGAGGGCGGCGTACCCCAGGGCGATCACGACCGCGAAGGCGGCCCCCAGCGTCGGCCCCAGCACCATGGCGAGGGAGATGTCGCGCGCGTGCAGTGCCTGGACCGCGATGACCGCACCGGTGATCACGGCCACCGCGACCACGGCGTGGTAGCGGCGCAGCAGGTGGAGGTGGAGGAAGAACAGCGGGAAGGCGAGCCAGGAGAAGTCCGGACTGATCAGCAGCAGAACCGCCCACAGAGCGGTGACCAGCGCGAGCCACACCCGCGCGGCGGCGCGGGCGGGGAGGCGGTCGGACGGCAGGCGGCGCAAAACCAGAGGTCCGCTCGTGTACACGACGGCGAGTAACGCGGCGCCGGCCAGCGCCGCCCAGCTCCAGTGCCCAGCCTCGCGAACGGTGAACAGTCGCAGCACCGCGACCGCGAGCAGAACGAAGAACGCCGCGTGCAGGCACGCCCTCAGCACCGCGAGCACGGTCACGGTCCTTGTGCTGAACGAGGAGAAGGGCGCCTGGTGAGCGGTATCCATCCGTTTCACGTTAGGCGCCCGGAGCCCCAACAGGCATCAACCGAACGGTTGATGCCGCGATCGACCGTCCCGCGGCTCAGAACCATCCGTCGTCGCGATGGAATCCGCGCACCGAGTCGCGATCGTGGGTGAAGCACCGCAGAGTCCCTATCCGCATTGGAAGGAGACATCCGTGTTCGTAGCCATCCGTGACATCCGCTTCGCCAAAGGGCGGTTCGCGCTGATGGGCTCGGTCGTCGCCCTCATCACCCTGCTGGTGGTCCTGCTGTCGGGACTCACCGCGGGGCTCGCCGCCGAGTCCGTTTCGGCCGTCGACCGCCTGCCCGCCGACCGGATCGCCTTCGGCGCCTCTGGGAAATCCGAACCAGAGGAGTCCTTCGCCGACAGCTCGGTCACCGCCGATCAGGTCGACACCTGGGCGAAAGCCGACGGCGTCGCCTGGGCCGAGCCGCTGGGCATCACCCAGACCCGCCTGGAGGCGCCGGACGGCTCCACCGCGGCCGCGACCGTCTTCGCGGCCGAGCCGGGCGGGCACCTCGCCCCCGCCGGGACCGCCGACAGCAGCCTGGTCATCGGGCACTCGCTCGCTGACGAGAAGGGGCTGGACGTGGGCGGCGTCCTGACTCTCGGCGGCACCAAGCTCACCGTTACCCGGATCGCCCGGGACGACAGCTACAGCCACACCCCGGTGGTGTGGACGTCCCTGGACACGTGGCGCTCCCTCGCCCCAGCGGCCGGGACCAACGGTGCAGCGGCCGGGACCGTGGTCGCGGTCGGCGTGGGCACCGACGGCACCACCGCTGACACGGCCGCTATCGACACCGACGCCGAAACCGTGTCGGCCACCCGCTCCGCCAGCCTGTCGGCCATCGGCGCGTTCTCCTCCGAGAACGGCTCGCTGCTGATGATCCAGGGGTTCCTGTACGCCATCTCGGCACTGGTAGTGGGCGCCTTCCTGACGGTGTGGACCATCCAGCGGTCGGGCGATATCGCCATCCTCAAGGCGCTCGGAGGATCGACCGCCTACCTGCTGCGCGACGCTCTGGCCCAGGCGCTGATGGTGCTGCTGGCGGGCGCTGGTGTCGGCGGTCTCGCCGGATTCGGCGTGGGGGTGCTGGCCGAGACCGTCGTCCCGTTCTCGCTGACCGCCGCCACCACCGTGGTGCCCGTGGCCGCGATGGTCGTCCTCGGCATGCTCGGGGCGGTCCTGTCCGTTCGCCGCATCACCTCCGTCGATCCACTCACCGCTCTGGGAGGCGTCCGATGAGCATCGAACTGACCGACATCGTCCTGACCTACCCCGACGGCGACACCACCGTCACCGCCCTGGACCGGGTGTCTCTGGAGGCGCGGCGCGGCGAAATGCACGCGGTCGTGGGACCGTCGGGGTCGGGCAAGTCCAGCCTCCTGGCGGTCGCGTCGACGCTGATCCGCCCCGATTCCGGCTGTGTGCGGATCGATGGCGCGGAGGCCACGTCACTGTCGCCTGCCGAGCTCAGCCGACTGCGGATGAGCCGCATCGGCATCGTCTTCCAGCAGCCCAACCTCGTCTCCTCGCTCACCGCGGTCGAGCAGCTGCTGGTCACCGAGCACATGCGCGGGCGCTCGGTTCGATCCCGCAGGGAGGAGGCCGGGCGCCTGCTGACGATCGTCGGCCTGGACGGCAAACAGCACCGGCGCCCGGCACAGCTGTCCGGAGGCGAGCGCCAGCGCGTCAACATCGCCCGCGCGCTGACCGGTGACCCGCACGTCCTCCTCGTCGACGAGCCCACCGCCGCCCTCGACCACGACCGGGGAGCGCAGATCATGGACCTGCTCGCCGACATCACCACCGAGTACGAGGTGGCTACGGTCGTCGTCACCCACGACACCGAGTACCTGGACCGGGCCGACACGGTCTCCCGCATGCGAGACGGCCGCCTGACCACCGATGCGATCGCGGCCGGGAGCGGCGGCGCACGGCGGTGACGAGCACGGGTCCCCCTGAGCTGAGACGTAGCGCGGGGGTTTCGGGCCCGCCAACGTGTCGGGAGAGGCGTGAGTGGTATGTCAAGGATGTAGGAAAAAAGCCGTGTCCGGGGACGCTGCCGTGTTCTCCGGATCGGGCTCCTCTCATCTGGAGACCCACAGATCGCGAGGATCCGCCGATGCCGACAACGCCAGCCCTTCGACAGCACCCTGATCCGGATCGGCTGATGGGCTGCCTGCTGGGCGGCGCCATCGGTGACGCGCTGGGCGCACCGATCGAGGGGATACCGATCGCGCAGATCAGGGAGAAGTACGGGCCCGACGGGCTCACCGAGTACAGCGCGGAGCGGGTCGGCATCGGGGCGATCACCGATGACACGCAGATGACGGCGTTCACCGCACAGGCCCTGATCCAGGCGTCAGTGCGGGAGCGCGCCAAGGGGATCGGCGGCGCGGCGATCGGGATGCTGCAGTCGGCCTACCTGACGTGGTTGCGGGGGCAAGGCGAAACCATCCCCGAACAGGATGAGGTGTGGGGACACGGCTGGCTGGCCCAGGACCATGTGATGATGTCCCGACGCGGGCCGGGCACGAGCTGCCTGTCCGCGCTGCACGCGGCCGCGGAACGGCAAAAGCCCGGATGGCCGCTGGGCACCGTCGAGGAACCGATCAACGACTCCAAAGGCTGCGGCGGCGTCATGCGCACCGCCCCCTGCGGCTTCGGGGCCCGCACCGCCGAAACCGCCTTCGACCTAGGATGCCGCGCGGCGGCCCTCACCCACGGACACCCCAGCGGCTACCTGACGGCGGGCGTACTCGCCGCCACGGTGTGGTCCCTGCTGCGCGGCGCGGAACCGACACCGGCCCTGGAGCGGGCACGCGCTGAACTCATTCGGTGGAAGGGACACGAAGAAACGTCCCAGGCTCTCGACACCGCAACGGCACTCGCCCGGCAGGGCTCCCCCAGCCCAGAACAACTGGAACGCCTGGGCAGCGGCTGGACAGGAGAAGAGGCCCTGGCCATAGCGGTCTATGCCGTCCTGTCCGCCCAACTGTCCATGGTCCACGATCCACCCGACCCCTCCTCCTCCCGCACAGGCCCCGCTGAGCTCGGCCGCCGCGGCCTGCGCCTGGCCGTCAACCACTCCGGGGACAGCGACTCCACAGGGGCCATCTGCGGCAACCTCCTCGGCGCCCGATACGGCACCGCCGTCTTCCCCGGCCACTGGCAGGCCAATCTCGAAGTACGCCGCACCATCATCCAGCTGGCCGCCGACTGCTCCCTCGAATTCGGCCCCAACCCGCCAACCGAGCCCGACGGTCACGGCACACCATCACGCCAATGGCTCCAGCGCTTCCCCGCGACGTGACCAACGCGCTGTGCAATGCGCGGCCTGGCGATCTCCGCGCCGGGCGGCACGGCGGCACGTCAGCGCGGCGATCGAACGTCCGGGACCTTGAGCTTCGCTGGCAGCGGCCAATAACCTAAAGTTCTTAGGTAAATAGAGGTGGCCGGTCGCTCATATGCGCGATCGGATCCCGGTCCGACGGTACGGCACGCACCTCGCGGAGGAAAAAGGGGGCCGGCATGATGGGATGCCACGAGATCATGGGAGCGGGGACCGGGTGGGCCGGAGCTGTCGCGACCACGGTGGCGCCGTTGCTGGCCGTCGCGGTCGTCATCGCTGTCGCCGTCCTGCTCTTGCGGAGCACCGCCCTCGCCATGCCGGCTGTTCAGCAACGGCGGTCTCCTCCGCCGATCGTCGACGGGCCGGTTGAGACGCTCAAGGAGCGCTACGCCCAAGGAGAGATCGATCACGAGGAATTCAAGCGCCGTCTCGACGTGCTGATGCGCAACCGAGGCGAGTGGCCCCCTGCCGACCGCTCCTAGATGTGGTGTCCCGGCGCGTCGGCTGTTACCGACGCGCCGGGACACCACATCTAACCCGCGGGGAACTCGGCGAGGAAGCGGGTGTAGTCCCCCCGGAGGTCGCCCACGGGCGTGCCGGGCGTCCACAGGAGCCAGCCCTGAACGTCGGAGTCGAAGCCGATGGCATGTGATCCGTGGTCGGTGGTATAGCCGCCGTCGGCCTGCTCTTCCTTCGGCTCGATCTCCACGATCAGGTCATCGGCCGCCTGCTCGATGGTGTCCATGTCACCGGTCAGGCCGATGAACGACGGGTCGAAGCGGTCGAGGTAGTCCCTGATCGCCGTGGGAGTGTCGCGGTCGGGGTCGGTGGTGACGAACACGAGCTCCACGTCGACCGCGGAGGCCGCACCGGTGCGACCGGGACGACGGGGGCGAACGTGGCGCCAGGTGGGCCGGGGTCTGCCACGAGGAGGGCGGTTCACTGTGCTGGCTTCCCCTCGTTCATGATGTCGTCGACGAGGCCGCGTAGGGTGGCGGCGTCAACGGGGCCGATCACGCGGGCGGCCACACGCCCCTCACGGTCGACCACGACGGTGCTCGGGATCGCCTGAACCGGAATGATCTCGCGCCAGGCGCGCAGGGCCTCGCCGTCGGGGTCGACGATGCTCGGGTAGGTGAGGCCGAACTCCTCGACGAACGCCGCCGCACCCGCCTCGGTGTCGCGGGTGTTCACCCCCACGAACCGCACCCCGTCACGCTCGGCGCCCTCCCAGACGCGCTGCAGGTCCGGCGCCTCCTCACGGCACGGCGAGCACCACGACCCCCACACGTTGACGACGCTCACCTGGCCGTGGAGCGCGTCGAGATCCATCCGCCCGCCGTCCAGCCGCGGCCCCGCCAGTGGCGGCGCGTCGGGACGATCCTCCGGTGCGTACCGGGTGACTCCGGTAGGTGCGCCCGTGGCGGCCGGTGGACGAACGGGCTCGGTACCGCGGGTATCGGACAGCAGAACGGCGGCCACGACGGCGTTGACACTGAGCGCGGCGACGGCCGCGGCCGCCACGATCAACAGCTGACTGGTGCGCCTCATAAGCCCTCGTCCTCCGTCGTCCCACGTCACCGCGCGAATCCCTGCGACCTAAATACTTTAGGCGCCGCACGGGTGACCGGCGCCAGTCGCCCCCAGAAACACCACCACCGAGGTGCTCACGTGGCGAACAGCAGGGCGAGCCCGCCAACGGTGTAGGCGACCATAAGCACCAGCAGCGGGAGCTGGGTGAGTACGGCCCGGCGCGCCGGGAACAACCGGATCGCGCGGTCGTGCGCCGCGACCACGCCCACGACGTGACCGGCCACCACCGCGCCGACCTGGACCAGCACGATGGTCTCCGGGGAGACCACGCCGAAGTCCACCCCGCGCTCGGCGGTGCCGAAGAGGTTCGCGCCGGTACCCAGCGGATCGGAGGCAAGGATGAGGGTGCGCTGGCCCTCGAAAAGGAGCAGAGAGAAGTAGTGGGCGACGAGGTAGCCCGTGGCCACCGGGATGACCGAGGGGGCGAACGCCGACGACAGTCCGACCCCGCTCCGCCCCCCGATCACGCCCGCCAAGAGCGCGCCTCCCGAAAGCAGCGCCGCGGCCAGCAGCACCATTCCCACCAGTCCCAGTGTTCCGGTGAGCAGCCCAGGCAGGGGAACGGTCTGGGTGTACCCGACCCACCACGGCGCGCTGGCCAGGCTGTCGAAGGCGGTGGATCCGAGCATCACCGAGACTGTCGCCGTGATGCCCGCGAGCGGCTTCAGGGCGTCGAGCCCACTGAAGGGGCCGCGCAGGACCAGCAGCCCGTCGCCGCGACGCCCCAGCGGGGCGAGCCGCCCGATCAGGGTGGAGTACAGCTCGAAGGCGTCGGCGCGGTCGAACCACCGGTTTCCGAACGCCAGCGCGCCGAGAAGCTGCACCGCCGCATAGGCCGCGAACCATAGTCGCAGGCTCGCCAGATCCGTGCTGTGCGGCCACACCAGCTCCAACCAGGTGAAGGCGAGCAGTCCGGCCGCCGCCGGCCAGGACCCGAGCCAGTCGGGGTAGCGCCACAGCCCGCGGTCGGGAGGTGTGTGGGCGAGGCGGGCCAGAAGCAGGTGGACGGTGCGCAGCGGGTTGAGTAGACGCCACACCGGGCCGAAGAGCAGCGAGGCGGGGACCAGCCCGACCCAGAGGAACACGTAGACGAACCCCGGCACCGGGTTGAGTGAATCTCCCCGGGTTGTTTAGAGACTCCCGTTCATGGGTGTGACCTGCGGTTCTAGGGTGTTCTGGGTGTAGTAGGCGGCCTCGTACTCCACCGGCGGAACGTAGCCGATCTCACCGTGGAGCCGGGTGTTGTTGTACCAGTCCACCCACTCGGCGGTCGCCAGCTCCACCTCGCCCAGCGTCTTCCACGGGCGCCGGGGCTTGATCAGCTCGGTCTTGTACAACCCCACCGCTGACTCCATGAGCGCGTTGTCGTAGGCATCCCCCACCGACCCGATCGAGGCGGCGATGCCCTCGGCGGCCAGATGCGCGGTGAGCAGGAACGACGTGTACTGCGACCCGGCGTCTGAGTGGTGCACCAGCTCGCCCGAGCGCACCGGGGTGCCGGCCCGGTCGCGGCGCCACAGCGCCATCTCCAGCGCCGAGAGCACCAGGGACGCGCGCTTGGCCGTGGCCGCCGACCAGCCCACGATCGCCCGCGAGTAGGTGTCGACGACGAACGCCACATAGACGGTGCCCGACCAGGTCACCACGTGGGTGAAGTCAGCCACCCAGGTGCGGTTGGGCGCTAGGGCGACGAAGTCGCGCTCCAGCAGGTCCCCGGCCCGCTCTGAAGCGGGGTCCGGCTCGGTGGTGCGCACCTTCGTCCCGCGCCGGACGCCTTTGAGGCCCATCTGGCGCATGAGCCGCTCCACGGTGCACCGGGCCACCGCGTGGCCCTGGCGGTTGAGCTCGTGCCAGACCTTCACCGCCCCGTAGACGGAGAAGTTGTCCTTGTACAGCTGGGCGATGAGCTCGCGCAGCTGCTCGTCGCGGAGGGCACGGGCCGAGGGCGGGCGTTTCTTGTAGGTGTAGTAGGTGGAAGGGGCGATCTTGCACCCGTGCTCGGTGAGCACGCGGCAGATCGGATCGACTCCGCCGAAGCGGTCCCGGTGCCCGTCGATGAAGGCTACGAGCGTGTGTGTGGCCGGTCGATCTCGGCCGCGAAGAAAGACGCCGCGGCTTTGAGGATCTGGTTGGCCCGTTTGAGCTCGCGGTTCTCCCGCTCCAGCTCCTTGATGCGCTGGGCTTCGGCGGTGGTGGTGCCGGGCCGGTCCCCGGCGTCGACATCGGCGTGGCGCACCCACACGCGCAGGCTTTCGGCACCGACCCCCAGTTTCGCGGCGACCGCTTTGATCGCGGCGTAGGTGGACTTGTGGTCGCCCCTGGTCTGCTGGACCAGGCGCACAGCGCGTTCGCGCAGTTCAACGGGGTAACGCTTCGACATGGCTGACTCAATCTATCCAAGGATTTGAGTCTCCATCACCCCCGGGGAGGTTCAGGCGGGTGGCGGACCCTGGACGGGGCCCGCTACTTCTGCCGCCTGCGGTCGTTCATCTCCACAGCCCGGAAGCAGCATCACGCCGTGATGGACAAGCTCGCGGAACTGTTCGCCGGGAATGTCTGGATCCCCTCAACCACGTGAATAGATACCCGCAGATGACCGCCTTTGGCCACTACCACACTCACCATACCGACCAACCGGAGATGGGAGAACGTCGCCTTCTAGCCGATTTCCTCAGCACCGCAAGCTCTCGGCAAGAGAATCCCAGAATCAAACGAATGATATACATCCCGCATGATTAAGATAGTTCTCGCCGAGCATATGGTGATTCTGCGCGAAGCGCTGACGAAAACACTCTCCCTTGCCCCCGACCTCAGTGTCGTCGGCAAATGCGACCGCGGCGACGCAGTGGTGGATTGTACGGCCGAGGCCGGAGCCGACATCGCGATCCTCGACGTCAGACTGCCGGGTATGAGCGGCTTCGAAGCGGCCCAGCAGATCCGCGACAAGCTGCCCGGGTAGCCGCCATCACCAGCCATGCGACCCCAGCGAACCTTCGGACAGCCATAGAGGTCGACGCGTACGGGTTTATCTCCAAGTGGGCCTCCATCGACCAGCTCACCGACGCCCTGCGCAGTATCCACTCCGGTCGCAAGGTGTTCTGTCCGAACACCGTCACCAATGCCCTGAACCAGCACGCCAGCCCGCTGACCTCTCGGGAGGCCGAGATCCTCCGGCTCGCCGCGGCCGGCGAGCCTCCCGAGTCGATCGCGGCCGACCTTGCGCTCGCGGTGGGCACCGTTCGGAACTACCTGCGAGCGTGTACCACCAAACTCAGCGCGCGCAATTGCACCGACGCCATCCGCATCGCATCCGAGAACGGCTGGATCTGAGCCGAAGGGCGCCCACTCCGCCCACCCGGCTCCTCGCCAACGGCCCCCTACCTCACCTCATCGTGGTCGTTGGGCCATTTCTATGGAAGCCAGTCCGGGCCGCCCGCAAGGAAGTCGATCGGGCGGGGGGTGCCAGTCGTAGGTGTAACTGCACTCGTGATCGCATCCGACGAGGACGGCCCGGCCTCCCTCGACCCAGGCCATCCACCGCTCGTTGCCGCCACCGTCGTCGTAGTGGAGAACCCACTCGGTCGTGTAGATGGCCCAAGCGTCCCGAATCCCCGCGCCGAGAGCGGCGAGCACGCCGCCATGGGCCCAGAGCAGCCGTGGCGACGGTAAATCCTCCGGGTCGGCCGGGGTGGTAGAACTTCACATTCGAGGGTCCTCTCCTACATCGCCGAGCAGGCATCGGCCGATACGCCGGGGCGGCCTATCCGGGCCTTTCTCATGCCCGCTGGTGACAGAGGCGCCGGAAGGGACAAGGACCGAGCGAGAGTCAGACACGGGCAAGGGGCAGAAGGTCGCGGGGGGAAGTGAGCAAGCGGGTTACCAGGGAAACTGCGGCGCCCAGACCTGGGCCGTCAATTCCGATGATGCGGGCGCCGACCGCGTGCCCGGCCCGCACACCCACTTCCGCGTCCTCCATGACCACACACGCCTCGGGCCGCAGCCCGAGACGTTCTGCGGCGGTTCGGTAACCCTCGGGGTCGGGCTTGCCCCGTCTCACGTCATCGGCCGTGATCAACACCTTGGGGATGGGAATCCCCACCGCTCTGAGGCGAGATGTGGCAGTGGGACGGCTACCAGAGGTGACGATCGCCCAGGGGGTCCCCGCATGGGTAAGCGCTTCGGTCAGCTCGACCGCTCCATCAGCGGGCCTGACACCTTCCAAGTCAGAGGACTGGAGGCGTTCAAGCCTGGCTCCCTCTTCCGCCGCGTCCAGATGGGGGGCAAGCATTCGGACCGTTTCGGCCGCGGGTCGGCCAGGAAGGAGTGGTCGGACCTCGCGCCAGAGGAGTCCGTGTCGTGCGGCCCAGTCGTACCAGACCCGATCGATGACGGCGGAGGAGTCCACCAGGACCCCGTCCAGGTCGAATAGCACGCCCTCGGCCGTGCTCATCAGGTCCCGGGAGGCGCTATCGGGCAAGGCTTTCACCCTTCGGGTCGGGGATGGTGTGTCCCAGTCCGTTGTGTCGTCGAGCAAGCCAGGGGCTGTGCCAAGCACCCCAACTCAATTCCAGGTGACCATCTGGTGCGACACCGGCCGTCAACTCGGCGGCTTCACAGTTGAGCCATCGGGGCTGATGGCAATCCTTGAACCGTTCTCTATCGTCCACACTGAGCAAGGCACGGAGTCCTTCGGTGAACAGGCCGCCATGACCGACGACGACGGCGCTCCCGCCGGGGTCGAATCCGGCGACTACTCGAAGTGCGTCCGCCAGACGGGCGGTGGCTTCAGCGAGGCTTTCTCCGCCGGGAAAACGGGCGGTGTCGTCGCCCGCCCTCCAGGCGGTGATAACGGCTTCATAGGCTCGGCGATGGTCGGTGCGGCCCGATCCGTCCAAAAACCCGGCATCGAGTTCTCGCAGGTTTTCTAGGGGACGCACGGTCGTGGCGGGCGGAGCGAGGAGTTCGGCAGTGTGGCGCGCGCGGCGGAGCAGCGACGACCACCATGCGGTGTCTCCCGGCAGGTGTGGCCGCAGCTGCTCGCCAAGGGCATGGGCTTGTCGTCTGCCACGAAAGGTGAGACGGAAATCCGCCTTGCGGCACGAAAGTATGTGGTAAACGTTGGCCGGGTTCTCGCCGTGCCGCACCAGGTACAGGCGCATCGTGTCCACAGCCTTCCTCAGCAGCCGGGCCTGAACGTCCGTACGTGACGGTCAGGCCCGGCGCTGCGTTGTCGGCGGTCAGTCCATCAGGGACAGTGCGGAGTCGTGGTCGACTCGACCATGAGACTCCAGCTGCCGTACGGCATCCTCAAGGAAGAGGACTCCGTACAGGTAGTGACCGGTCGCGAGATCAACGGGGTCCAGCTGTTCCTCGGAGTCTTCGCCAGTTCGCTTCTTGATGTCGGACAGGCGGCAGGCTGCTTCCCCCAGCAGGTGGAAGGCGTGGCCGAGAAGATAGCGGCTCTCCCATCCCGAATCGTTCTCCGTTAGCTGCTGGAAGGTCGGCAGGTCACGAAGAAGCCCCAGCAGCTCCCAGTACGCGGTGCGATAGGAGGGATAAGTACCCCCGTCGATAGCGACCTGCCACTCTCCGCTGCTCTGGCCCAGGACGAAACCTTTGCGCAGGCCTGCGTCCCAAACGGTGAAGCTGAAGAGAATCTTGGACAGGTCGTAGGCAGGGTCCCAGTGTCCGACCGTGCCACGGGGGTCGATGATGCGGTATCCGCCCTCGCCCATGCTGAGTCGCTCATCATCCGTAACCAGTATGTTGCGGGTGTTGAGGTCACCGTGCACCGGGTAGTAGAGCCATTGGGGATCGATCCCCTCCGTCAGGGACGGCTTGTCGACGATCGTCTGGGCAAGCTGCAGCGGATTCCGGCAGGCTCGCCCGTTGATCACGATCACGCCGGCGTCGGTGAGTTCACTGGGAAGGTACTTCTGCAGTAGCCAGAAGCGGCGGATCAGCCGATCGGCATGGACTTCGGCGATGTGTCCCGGTTCGGTTGCCTCGCTGCTGCGCAGGTAGCCGTGCCCGATGAGGTCCGCCAATACGTTCCGCAGCTGGGGCGTGTAGCGCTTATTGGTGTCCTCACCCTCCCGCAGTGGCGCCGCGATGTCGCGGCTGGGGTAGTAGGGCATCGAATAGGCGGCCCAGTTGTCACCGTGAAACTCGTGGGACAGATCGGTATAGACGTCGTGCAGCGCGGGAACGTCGGCGCGGATCTTCTCAATCTGCCGGATCTTCGTCCGGAAAGAGCCCAGGTCGTGTCCGTCGACCGCTCCGGGGATATCGACGAGGAGCTTGAGCACCTGAGGCGTGCCATCCGCTCTGTCGACACGGGCCAAGCACGCGGGGGAACCTCCCTCCGTGAGTTCTTCGCCCAGAGTTCCGTTCAGTTCTCCGGCAAGCTGGGACAGCAGTTCGGCCTCGATCGCACTTACGTCTTCGGGGCTTGAGTCGGCCTCGTGCGGAATCTCCATGGTTTCCTCCTCGCTCGTCGTTGGCAGGTGCTTAGAGGGCCATGGATGGCTCGGCCTCCGTTGCGGGAAGTCGCTCGGGAAGTGCCTCGGCGTAGTGGTCGATGGCGTGCTCGACAGCGATACGCAGCCGTGCGTCGAGGTCGATGCCGCGCTGGCGTGCGGCATGCCGAGCGGTCTCCTTGAGAGCTTGGAAGGTCTCAGTAGCGAAGATGTAGTGCCCGGCGATCACGGCCCGATCGGTGTCAGTGGCTGTAGTCTGCGGGTGCATCCACTTCTTCCATGAGCCGCTGTCGTACGCGGCCTCAAGGAAGCGCTCGCGCTGCACGGGGAGGTTCAGTTCCTCCAGCATGCGGAGGAAGGCACGCGTCTCGGCGACACCGAATTCAGGGGCCACGTTCAGTGCGTCGACACCCGCCGCGTTCAGGTAGCCCAGCTGGTCCCTGTCGAGGTAGTCGCAATTGTGGGCCTTAAGGGCGACACCGTGCCGACGTGTGACCCGAGCCAGTTCGTGGACTGTCGTGGCGACGGCGAAAGGAGCGAGTGTCAGCCCGCCGACGTTGCGGGTCTCCATAACCTTGGTCGCGGTCTGCGCCACGATGAAGGTGGGCTTGGGAAGCCTGGCAGCCTTCAACCGTTCCAGCACTGTCCCCACCTGCTCCGCGAACTCGGCGGGATCGTTGGTGTCGCCGCCCTGGTCCTCGAAGCCGATTTCGAACAGCGTGTTTCTGCCAAGAGAGTGCGCGAGCTCCACCACCCGGCCATACAGGTCGACAGCTCGGTCGATCGCCACCTCGACCGCCGCAATGCCCTCAAGGTCGACGGAAGTATCGACGTGCAGGAGATCGAAGCCCTGGCGGATGTCTACCTCGTAGGACTGAGCCGCTGACTTCATGGCCTCGCCGAGCGCGTACCGCTGCTGCTTCTCCCCCGGATTCTGGTAGGGGCCACCGTGGTCGCGGCAGAGCAGGATCAGGTTGTCGGGGTCGTGCGAGCGCACATATTCGGAGAACGACTCGGTGGTCCACCCCTCTACGTACCCGCCACCCTGCTCCGCGGCCTCTACCTGGCGGCGGCTGGGGATCAGCATCAGGCGACGCCGACGTCGATAGGCCACGCGAATCGCTGCGTCGACGGCGTTCTTCGACATCGGCCCTACGCCCAGCCTGGAGGGAACCGAAGGCTCGGTGGGTTCGTGTGAGTTGCTCACGGGCGCTCCTCCGCATTTGTAGGAGTCCTACGACGCCGGCAGGAAGGGCCCGGAGCCGTAGGAATTTGACCGTGACAACTATTGCGGGGACGACTTTCGCCACCCCTTCTCCATGCTTTCGTCCGTTATCGAATGATTAGTGCGTCGCGTACGAGACCAGCGAGTTCGTGCATACGCTCCTCAGAAAGCCGTGAGGTGGGGCCGG
This sequence comes from Nocardiopsis rhodophaea, assembly GCF_039530945.1. Classification (NCBI taxonomy): domain Bacteria; kingdom Bacillati; phylum Actinomycetota; class Actinomycetes; order Streptosporangiales; family Nocardiopsidaceae; genus Nocardiopsis; species Nocardiopsis rhodophaea. The sequence continues at coordinate 98,381 of NZ_BAAAPC010000002.1, read as the reverse complement.
CGATGCCTATAGCCGCAGGAACACTCTCGCCTTCACGCACCGGGACGGCGAGGCAGCACAGACCGGACACCGCCTCCTCCAGATCGAGGGCGTAGCCCTGTTTACGGGCGAGCTCAACCTTGGAGCGCCAGCGGTCCCACCCCTCGGGGTCGCGCGCTGCGACGCGGCCCGCCGCCTCTGGGCGGAACGCGAGCAAGACATGGCCGATGGCAGAACCCAGCATCAGGTCGCGTCCGCCCACCGGTGCCGTCAGCTTGAACGGGTGCGGAGAGTCGATTCCGTCCAGGTACAGGTAGTCATAGACACCTGGAACGGCGAGATAGCAGGTCTCTCGGGACTCGGCAGCAAGTTTCTCTATGACCGGCCGATATCGGTCACGCAATCCCTCGTCTCCAGCGGTGCCGCTGCGGGCGACCTCACCCAGCCGCGCGGTCAGCACATAGGCACCGCCACTGGCGGGTTGGGCTACATACCCCAGCGATTCCAGCGTGGCCATCAGGTTGTGCGCGGTACTGGGGCTAAGACCCACCTCAGCTGCGGCATCGCTCAGCCGGATCCCCTCCGGAGTCCGCCCTACCGCCTCCAGCAGGGCGAACGCACGGGCGACCGACTGAACACGGCCGCCCCCCTTCTCCTTATTTTCCATATCACTGAATCCTAGCAGGTCATCTTATCGGGTTGTTTGTCGATGCTGAATTTTGCTACGTTCATCCAGCGGCTGCGCAGCCACCCAACCATCCGCCATGCGACAGAAAGTGACTCCTCGTCATGCCTTTGGCACTGCTCGCCTTGGCCCTGATCGCCTTCGGCATGGGCATCGCAGAATTCGTCATCATGGGATTGCTGCCCGACGTCGCCACCGATCTGGGCGTCTCTATCCCGAGCGCGGGACTGCTGGTCACCGCCTACGCAGTCGGGGTCGCGGTCGGTGCGCCGCTGTTGACCGCGCTGCTGGGACGACTCCCCCGGAAGACCACCCTGTCAATCCTGACGCTGATCTTCCTCGTAGGAAACATCGTCTCCGCGGTGTCGCCCGGCTACGACGTCCTGATTGCGGCTCGGATCATCACCGCCTTCTCCCACGGTGCGTTCTTCGGCATCGCCGCGGTCGTCGCGGCCGACCTCGTCCCCGCGAACAAGAAAGCCAGCGCCATTGCCCTCGTGATGGCCGGCCACACCGTCGCCAACGTCATTGGTGTCCCGTTCGGCACCTTCATCGGCCAGTCCTACGGCTGGCGCGTCACTTTCTGGGCGGTGGCCGGGATCGGAGTACTCGCCCTCATCGGCTGCTTGGCCATGATCCCGTCGAGGGCCGGCTCTGAGCCCACGAGCCTTCGCGCGGAACTCGGTGTGCTGCGTCGACGTCAGGTGCTACTCGCGCTGCTCCTCGCCGTTCTGGCCAACAGCAGCCTGTTCATTGTCTACACCTACATCACCCCACTGGCGACGACGGTCACTCACTACAGCGAGGGTGCGGTCAGCTGGCTGCTCATGCTGTTCGGAATCGGTGTCTTCGTCGGAAACCTGCTCTCCGGAAAGGCCGCTGACAAGCGCCTCATGCCCACCATCTACACGCTGATGGCCGTGCTCATCGTGATCCTCGTGGCCATGGTCTTCATCAGCCACAGCAAGATCGCCCTGGCCATCACGATGCCATTGTTCGGTGCTGCCTCCTTCGGCCTCACAGCCCCCTTGCAGATGCGCGTCGTGTCCAAGGCCTCCGACGCACCGTCCCTCGCCAGCTCAATGAACATCACGGCATTCAACATCGCCAACTCCAGCGGCGCGGCCATTGGTGGCTGGGCCATCGCCGGTGGGCTCGGGTACGCGATGCTCGGTCCTCTGGCGGCGGTGTTCGTCGTGATCGGGCTGTTCGTTGCTATTTACTCGGGGCTGCTAGACCGACACGGCAACAAAGCTGTGGTCAAAACAACCGCAGGATCTTCTCTGGAACACACCGGCCGAAGCGAAGGAGCCTTGCAGAAGTAATGAGTGGACTGACATAAGGTCCCTCTTCGTCACAGCTAATTCCTCAAGAAAGGTAGAAGATGCCGCGCGCGTTGTTTCTGTACGGAGGCTGGCCGGGGCACCGCCCCTACGAGGTCGCCGAATGGGCCCACGCTCAGCTCGATGACCTAGGAATCCAAGTTGACCCCATCAACGATCCCTACCTACTCGAAGACGACCTCACGTGCTATGACCTCATCGTTATCGGATGGACTCAAGCACACACGACAGAGAATCTCACCACTCGGCAGGAAGACAGCCTCCTGCACGCGGTAGAGCACGGTACGGGCGTAGCCGGCTGGCACGGCATGGCGGCTTCTTTCAGAGCCAGCCTCCGCTACAACCATCTGGTGGGTGGGTCCTGTGTGTCCCATCCGGGCGGCGAAGGTGTCGAAGTTCCATATGACGTGACCATCACCGATCCCTCGCACCAGGTCACCCAGGGCGTCGATAGCTTCTCCGTGGCGTCGGAGCAGTACTACATGCACGTTGATCCGACCAATCATGTGCTCGCCGAGACGGTCTTCTCGGGTAAGCACCTTCCGTGGATCGAAGGGCACCGCATGCCCGTCGCATGGACTCGCCGATGGGGGACTGGGCGCGTCTTCTACTGCTCCGTCGGGCACTACCTCAAGGATCTGAAAAACCCAGCCGCAACGCGCTTGGTGCGTCAGGGGATGGCCTGGGCCTGTCGTTGAACTCAGTGGCGGCCGGCACCTTATGTCCGGCCGCCCGAGGTTCCTATCACTTGCTGCACGGGGGGATTCAGCATGCATACGAAATACGAGGCTAAACTACTCGGATCTTTTTCCTTCACCATCGACGATCGTCCCGTTTCCATTCGAGCTGGAAAGCAACGTTCCTTGATGGGCCTCCTATTGGTCGAGGCGCCCCACTCCGTATCCTTGGACGCTGTTATGACCGCACTGTGGTCCGAAGAGAAACCCCCACGCAACGCACGCACGGCCGTGCACATCCACATGGCTCGGCTGCGCCGGATTCTCTGCGACGTTCAGTGCGGGTCAGAAAAAATAATCACGACGAAGAGAAGCTCGTACCAAATCGATTCCTCGGAAGTGAAGATCGACTTAAGACTGTATAAGGAAGCATGCCAGAGTGCTCAAATCGCACGTTCAAAGGGGGAAACCACACTCGAAGAGTGGCATCTCACTCGCGCCGTCGAACTATGGAATGGTGACCTCCTTGAAGACGTGCCACTAGGCACTGATTACGATGACCGGCGTCGCCTGTTACGAGAGTGGCACCTGGATGTCCTCGAACGCCTGTGGGAGATCCGAATCGAGCAAGGAGCATCCGCACAGGCCGTCATGCTGCTGCGGCGGCTGTTGGCTTCATACCCCCTGCGGGAGAACGCCTGGTGCCTGCTGATGACCGCGCTCATGCGGGACGGTCGAAGCGCCGAGGCCGTCTCGGCCTTCAATGCTGCGCGCGAAATCTTTACTGAGCAGCTGGGCATCGGCCCCGGGATGAGACTCCAAAGCCTTTTCCAGGAAGTTTTGACAGCTTAATCCATACCGATGAATGAAAAAGGAATGTAATGATACGCAGTTTATGCGAAAAAGCCGATGTCTGCATCATTGGATCGGGCCCGGCCGGCGCAACTTTTGCCCGACTACTCGAAGAATCTGGGAAAAATGGCGTCATACTGGAGGCGGGCGCCCAGCATTCACCAAAATACGGTGAGAATCTGAAAAACGCAGCGCTCTATCAGCGCAATAAGACTCTCTTCTCTCATATTGTCCGCGGCCAGTTGAACCCCGTTTCGGTGGCGTCGACGCCAGGGGGTGACACGACAGGCGACGCCGCCTCAGCAGAGAACTCCGCGCCGTCCGTGAACGGCACCAACCCTGAGCAGGATCCGTCCCGCAACCTTCCTGAAGCAGGCATCACCCACGCGGTGGGCGGAATGGCGACTCACTGGACCGGGACGTCCCCCCGTCAGCACCCTGTCGTGGAGCGCTCCCCGCTGCTCACCCCTTCCGAATGGGACCGCCTCTACACAGAGGCTGAGAGGATACTGCGGGTCAGTACGACGGAATTCGACGATTCGATCGCCCACCAGCTCGTACTCGACGCGCTTCGCGAGGAGTACAAGGAACTTGAAGCGCCATACGACGTCCAGTCACTACCGCTCGCGGCGCAGCGCCGAGCCGCCTCAACCGGCCTGGTGGAATGGACCGGCGTCGATACCATCCTCGGCCCCCTCGCAGCACCGGGCCGCAGCGACCGTTTCAGGGTCTTGTCCCAACACCTGTGCACGCGTCTGGCGACCGACTCGGCCGGGAGTCGCGTTTCGTACGCAGAGGCGCAGGATTTACTCACGGGCGAATCACTGCGGATCGAGGCTGACAGCTTCGTCGTCGCCGGGGGCGGGGTGGCCACCGCACAGCTCATGTGGGCCTCCTGCATCCGTCCCAGCGCCCTCGGTCGCTACCTGACCGACCACCCCTTGGCCTTCTGCCAGGTGGTGTTGCTGCCGGAACTGGTCAAGCAACCTATCCCCGAGGATGACCTTGAACCTAACGTGTGGATCCCCCTCTCGGCTTCCCGGCCATGGCACTGCATGATCCACCGGGACGCGTTCCAGTACGGCGACCGGATACCCAATGTGGACCGCCGACTCGTGGTCGATCTGCGTTGGCACGGCATGGTTGAGCCCAGGGCCGATAACCGCGTCACCTTTTCCGATCAGCACCGCGACAAGTTCGGGCTCCCCCAGCCCACATTCGACTTCACTCTCTCGGCGTCTGACCGTGCCCAGCACCACGCGATGATGTCCGACATGCTCCGAGCCGCCATGTCCATCGGCGGCTTTCTTCCGGGCGCCGAGCCACGCTTCATGCCGCTGGGGCTGTCTCAGCACATCGCCGGCGCCACGCGCATGGGCAACAGCCCGGAGGACAGCGTCGTCGACTGCAACTCCCGCGTATGGGGGATCGACAACCTCTACCTCGGAGGCAACAACGTGATCCCAACGGCCACCGCATGCAACCCGACGCTCACCAGTGTCGCTCTTGCCGTTAAGGCGGCGCGGCACTTGTCGAACGGATGAGTGCCAGAGAGACCGGAAAGCGAACCGCCATGTGCTCCACTCAGCAGGCTCAGGCCTCAGCCCTCACCGCGCACCACGTAGGGTTTACGGTGCCCGACCTCGAAGAAGCGATCACGTTTTTCACCCGGGCGTTCGACGCGCGGCTTCTCCACCGGTTCGAGCCGGCAGGATCCCAGTCCGACGAGGACGGCTGGATGGAACGCCAGCTGGGCGTGGACTCCAAGGCCAGGATGAAGATCGCATCCATGGCGTTGGGGACAATGCAGGTCGAGTTCTTCGAGTACGAGGTCCCCCATCAGCGCCGAAATATTCCGGCCAACAGCGACTGGGGCGGGCACCACTTCGCCCTTCAGGTCCCTGACGCCATCGAGCCCGTACTCGAACGCATCCGTACCATCCCTGGTGTGACCGTCCAAGGTGAGATCCAGGAGGTCACCGACGCAACTCACCCGCTTAAGGGTGTCCGGTGGATCTACTTCCGCGCCCCCTGGGGAATGCAGCTGGAGCTCTTCACCCCTGCCGACTGACCACCAACAAACCGGGTTGGCCGGCCCGCGTCCCCTGCCCCCGTGATCCGGGCTGGCCACCCCTCGCACGAGGCTGCGGAGACATCCGCGGCCTCGTGCCTTTGTCACGTGGCCGAGCGACGGAGGGCCCGCGTTGGTTATTCGTCCCACCTGTCATGCATAAACCCTCAATAACGGACACTGGCCGGGCAATGGCGGTAGACGCGACCGCAGGAGTCTGCGCCGCTGCCTGACCCGAGCCACCGTCGGTTCGATGGTGCCGCTCACGGCCGACTCACGAGAACGCGACTGTAGCGTTATGTATCCCACCGAGTCGTGAACTGTTAGCGGGCGAGGCGCGCGAACCGGCTGACTGGCCCAGGACCATGTGATAGTGCCCCGACGCGGGCCGGGCACGAGCTTCCTGTCTGCGCTGCACACGGCGGCGGAACGACAAAAGCCCGGACATTATTGCCGTCGGCCCCCTTTGCTGCAGCGGACCCGACAAATGAGGTGATGCTCAGCACAGCGAGTGTTGAGTAGAAGCAGGCGATGGTCCACATCACTTTTGCCGCTGGGCACCGTCGAGGAACCGATCAACACCCGAGCTATCCAGTAGCGCCCTACGGCGCTCCCGACGGGCAGCCACCGGCCAATCCCAGACCGCCCAGGTCGGTGACCAACGCTCGGATCCTCATGTTCATCCTGGGAGTCCTGGCGAGTGCCGGCGCGCTGTTTTTGGGCTTCGGCACTTTTGTTCGCGGCTACGGCGCCACGAAGGGAAGCGGTGATGCGACCCTCGCGAATTTCATCGAGATCGCCGCCGCATTGACACTGGCGATCGCGGTAACGTCGTTCGTCCTCGGCTTTCTCGCAACCAAGCACTCCCAGCTAATCAAGTCCACGCGCTGAGGTTTTGTCATCCCGCTTAGCCGCATTCGGCCCGCTGGGCCCACCGCAGCGCGTCCCGCCGAGGGCGAGAGCTCGGCGAGCAGGTCAGTGAGCTCGCACACGTAACGCCGTGTAATGGTCATGCCAACGGCGAGCCGCCAGCTCGGCGAAGGTCGCGTCTTCGCAGCGGTGGGCCAGAAGCGACCCCTCATGGACACTGCGGAACCGGTCGTCCCCGGTAGGACTCAACCCACATTGTTAATTCGATCACCGCAGGACCACGGCGCGAAGGTGGCTAGAATCTATCCGTCCTAACGACGGAATACTGTTTCCGCGATGATCTAACACACCCAATACACCGGGGAGAGTTCGTGCACGACAGCAATAGCCAGCGCCTGGACCGCGACGAGCGGAAGATGCGTCTTGGCCAGGCCATCCAGAACGAGGTTTTAAAGGGCGGAGCCGTCGAGTCGCGTGACGACTTCCAGGCGGTGATCCGATTTGGAAAGCCGGTTAATCATATGCTTCACTTGGTACTCACACTGGTGACGTGCACCATTTGGGCATGGGTTTGGCTCATCGTTTGGATTATTTCCACGCAGAAGAACAAGACCATCACCCTCTCGGTCGACGAGTACGGCCGCGTCCTACGCCAGGAAATCTGAGGTCGGCACAGCGACCTGCCCGCGAAGCAGCGCCGCTCTGGGCCAGGCACTGGGCTGTGGATGTCCTCCCATGGGACGGGGCGTCTCCGCTGTCCCACGGGGGTGAGAAGCGGGATAGAGGTCCGGTCACCACATGATCCGCCACAAGCAGGCTGTGGCTTCGATTCCGTCACCTCCCACCGGCTCAGTCCAGCGCCGGCCTCGCCTACTCCCCGCCCCGATGAGGTGGAGCGACGAGGCGCTCGGGGCCCTCGACCCGGCGGTCGAGGGCCCCGAGTCGCACCTCGCCCAACATCGGTGCCACGTCCTACCGCGCGCTGGCCATCGAGCAGCCAGCGTCCGCGGTATGGCCGTGACCGGCGGGGAGTCGGGGTCGTTCGGTCCCCGGCGTCAGTCCCGCACGCCAAGCGACCTCCAACGCGGCCGGTACGCCCGGCCGATCTCCCGCAACCAGGCCGAGCACCGACGACAGCGCTTCGGCGTCGACCGTCCTCTCCATGGCACGACGAAGCAGCTCGCGACCGCTGGACTCTGCCTTCCGCTCGTCGATCACCCTGCTGGTGTGCTCCTTCCAGTGGGCGTATTCGAGAGACTCGCGAATCTCGTCGACGGCGCCCTCGGGCGACGAGATCTGCGAAACGATCACACCGAGCCCGTCATCGTCGACGTCCTCCGGGTAGTCCACCCTGTTCCACGATTCTCCATCCCACCAGTAGACGAAGCCGATCGGTTCGCGGTCCTCGTAGTCTGCCAACCACTCCCGAGGCATCCAGTCCGGGCTGTCGGCGAAAAAATCGATCGGGTTCGGGTACCAGTCGTAGGTATCACTGCACTCGTGATCGCACCCGATGAGGACGGCTCTTCCTCCCTCGACCCAAACCAATCGCCACTCATTACCGCCACCGTCGTCGTAGTGAAGCACGCCGTCCTCCACGGCGTAGGTAGCCCAGTCGTCGCGGATCCCCACGCCCAACGCGGCCAGTGCCGCGCCATGCGACCAGAGCACGTGCGGCGACGGCAGGTCCTCGGGGCGTCCGGGCTGGTGGAACTCCATGTGCGGTGTCCTCTTCTTCTGCATCACCGAACCGAGCCGTCCTGTGGCGTCGGGGCCCGGGGCGGATCGTCGGGATCCTTCCTATCCCCTCGTGACGACAGAGACGGCGTGAGGTGTGACAGCGGGCCACAGCGGCCCGCTCCGGTCAGATTCGTGCGCGACATGCGATGGCAGCACCGACGGTTCGATTGCTCGACTCAGGAAAGGCTGACGTGTTCGCGTCTGTAACGTTATGTATCTGCACGAGTTATGAACTGTTATCAAGTGAGTCCACGCGAAGTGGCTACGTACGCCATGACTCCGTGTCATTCTGATGACACCGCTCACACACGGGCCGCTGACGGCGTTAGGAGTGGCCACCATGTACAACACGCATCCCCCGCAGGTCCAGGCAGTGATCATCAAGGACGGCGTCGCGAGTATCCATGTCACCGGGTGCCTTCCGCGTGAGGTCGGGTTCGCCGACCCGTGGCACCTCAACCAGATCATCCGGGACACCAAGATCGAGGTGGGGGATAACAACCCCCGCCTCGACTTCTGCCCGAGGTGCACCGCGTGGAACGATCCGGGGACGAGCAAGTGCACCCTGTGCGGCTACCCCCTATGAGCAGCGACGCGTCCACTACGTCCCCTCGAACGAGGGGGCGAGCGGCTTAGGGCGGAGATAACAGCCAACCCGCAACGCGCTGGTGTGGTGCCTCGGCCCATCAGGCGACGGCCGCGTAACGGGGGACCCCGCGTGCCCACGAGTGGGGTTCATGGAGCCGAAGGCCGCCGTGCCTCCGGAGACGGGGGTGCCGTGCCTTACGTCGGGTAGTTCTCTGAGGTATGACACGTTGGACCGGCGAGCATGCCCGCGACCGTTTCGCGTCGGGCAGAGTGGCGAGGCTCGCCACCGCCGATCAGGATGGCCAGCCGCACATCGTGCCGGTGACGTTCGCGGTCGTCGACGACACGATCGCGATCGCCATCGACCACAAGCCGAAATCCGGCCGGAAGATGCGACGCCTGGCCAACATCGAGGCCAATCCTCGTGTTTCGCTGATTGTGGATGAGTACAGCGACGACTGGCGGGAGCTATGGTGGGCGCGCGCCGACGGTTCCGCCCGTATCGAGCATTCCGGGGCCACCTGGATGACAGCGCGGGACCGCCTGATCGATCGGTACCCGCAGTACCGCGACCATCCGCCGGACGGTCCGATGATTCTGGTGAGGGTAAGGCGTTGGTCTGGCTGGTCGTACAGGTAGGACCTAGGCCAGGCCGAGCCGGAGCCTCAGAAAACTGGCAGAAGGTGGGCGCGGCCCCTGCCGATGACGGGAGCCCCGCCTACGCCCGGAAGTCAGAGGCGACCAGCCGTCACATCGGTGAGAAAGGCGCGCCACTCGGCAATACCGAAGGTCAGATGGCCGAGTTCACGGTTCTGTGCATCACGGACAGCAGCCCCTTGAGGCAAGTCGGCCACCTCGACGCAGTCTTGAGTTCTCGCGCCGCTGTAGCTCGACTTGCGGAAGACCATGTGGGGTTCACGCATTGGTGGCGTCCTGGTTGCGGGAGATGAGCAGGTTCTGGATAAGCTTTCGTGATTCGTCCACAGGAAGCGCTTCCGTTCGCACGAAGTCGTAGATCTGCTGGTAACGCTGAATGTCTGCGTCCTTCTCCAAGTAGATCTCCTCGGACAGCGTCTCCAGATACACGATCGGCGGGTCAGGGGGCGGAAAGTCCATAACGACGAACTGTCCGGTCATCGCCGCGTGTGGCCCTCGATCAATCGGAAGCACCTGTATGTCCAGATTATCCCGCATGCCCATATCAAGCAGATGCTGGAGCTGACCTCGAAGCTGAGAGGTGACCCTAAGGAGAGCACCCTCGTCGATGACGGCGTGATAAGCGGGAGGCGTGCTTCGGGTCAGCAACTGTTGGCGGAGCATCCGGGCCGCCACGCGCCTCTCGACTTCTGTTTCGCCATCGACGGCATCACTTCGGATGACCGCGCGAACGTAGTCTTCGGTTTGCAGCAGCCCTGGTACGGCAGCAGGCTGGTACGTGCGGATCCGCGACGCCTCGGCTTCCAGACCGACGAACTGCCCGGAGCCGAGCACATCGTCAAAGGTGGCCCACCAGCCTTTCTGGTTGGCCTCCTTGGCCAGGTGCTCGCAAGCCGCGATCTCTTCGGGGTCGGTCACGTCGTAGATGTCCAGGAGAACGCGGACGTCATCGACACGAAGGCGCTTCCACTCACCGCGCTCCAGGCGAATGACCTTGCTGTCCGACCACCCGCGGGGACGACCTGAGCGCTTCTTCGCCTCGTTAGCAACCTGCTTGGCGGTCCAGCCCTTACGGTCGCGCAGCTCGCGCAGGCGCCGCGAGAGCCGTCGGCGTCTGAGCGTGGGGCTGCTGATCACGTCACTCGCCTTCCTCCCGGCATCCCCTGGGTATGGGGCCGATCCTATGTTCCGCCATGGCGAATCAGACATTTCACGCACCACCCAACTAGATACATGATCGACAACTGAGATCGTCGCATCTATTTGAAAATGACGATTGCAAATATAGGTGTGATCGGCGACCATGGATCTACGCGAGGTTCCCGTCGGATGAGTCCCCCCAACGCACCCATGGGACGGGGCCCCAACAGAAAAGACCCCGGCGAGTCGGCGCCAACCAGGACTCCCGGGGCTATGGCCAACAGATTCAGGAGCTCTGTTGACGATGCACACCTTACGTGAGCGACGGCGCTCTCAACGCGTCCGTCCCTACCTCTTCGCCCTGGAACACCGCCGCGCCGCGCAGAACGCGGCGTTCCGGCGCTTCTGCTCCGAGGTGGTCCGATGAACACCGTGAAGACCTGGTCGGTCGCCAACCGCAGCGAGCTGGAGGACTGGGCCCGCTTCCACGGTGCGCCGGTCACCATCGCTGACGAGAGCTGGGACCACATCACCTACCAAGCCGAGGCAATCTGCGGCGCCAGGCGCCACCGGTGCACCTACCGCGAGAAGATGACCCCCTGCGCCGCGCTCAAGCGACGGCGCAATACCTTCACCGTGGCCCTGGTCCACGAACCAGCTGGGGCCTACTGCTATCACGTCCGCGAGGTGATCTCCCAGACCAGCGGTGATGGCGGCGACCCGGCTCATCTCGCGGAGCTGGTCGCCGCCGCCACCATCCAGCGAGAGCGCCAATCAGTGTGCGGGGCTACCGCCGAGAACCTCGTCGTGCTCACCACCGAGCGCACCTATGCCGCCGACCACCCCGACACGATGAGGTCGCGATGATCTTCCCCCAGCTCCCGCCAGGCCACCTCGGCGACGTCTTTACCGAGGTCCGCCACAAGGCCGAGGGCCTCGGCTGCACGCTCACCTGGCACCGCACCGACCACGGGTGGCGGTTCATCCTGACCGATCACGCCGCCAACACCAAACGCGCCTACCCCTACATCGCGCAAGTCCAAGCCCACTTGGACCGGATCGAATCCGAACGGCGCTGACCCGCCCCGAGAACGGTCGCCCGGCCCCGCGGAGGGGGTGGGGTCCGGCGGCCCGAAGCAGAGGGCCGCCGCCTGAGTGAATGTGTACTAAATCTGTAGCCGCCCGCCCGGATATGTCCGGGCAGGCGGCTACTTCGAAGCTCTCACCTGCATATACGTCGGAGAGAAGAGCCGACGAGGGGACTTGAACCCCTAACCTATCGCTTACAAGGCGATTGCTCTGCCAATTGAGCTACGTCGGCCGGTGCCTCGGACACCCAGTCGAATAGTACCGGTTTCTGGCTACTCCCCGGACGTCCGGCGGCGAGCGACCTCGTAGAGGGAGACGCCTGCCGCCACCGACGCGTTGAGCGATTCGGCGCCGCTGATGGGGATGCTGGCCACGGCGTCGCACGTCTCGCGGACGAGGCGCGAGAGGCCCTTGCCCTCCGAACCGACGACGACCACGATCGGGCCGGTGGCCAGGTCGAGGTGGTCGAGGCGGGTGTCGCCCCCCGCGTCGAGGCCGACCACGAACAGGCCCGCCTTCTTGTACTCCTCCAGCGCACGCGTGAGGTTGGTCGCCTGCGCGACCGGGAGCCGGGCGAGAGTGCCCGCGGAGGTCTTCCAGGCCGTCATGGTCACACCGGCCGCCCGGCGCTCCGGGATGAGGAGGCCGTGGGCGCCGAAGGCGGCGGCCGAGCGGGCGATCGCGCCGAGGTTGTGGGGGTCGGTCACGCTGTCCAGCGCGACGACCAAAGCGGGCTCCTCCGCGTCCAGCGCGGCGTTCAGGAGGTCGCTGTGGTGCCAGTACTTGTACGGCCGCACCTGGAGCGCGATGCCCTGGTGCGCAGCGCCCGGCTGCCCGTTGCTCTCGCAGCGGCGTTCCAGCTCGGCGCGGGTCACCTCCAGGATCTCCACACCCGCGTCACCGGCCAGCCGCGCCGCCTCGGTGACGCGGTCGTCGGAGTCCAGGCTGTTGAGCATGACCAGCTTGGTGGCCGGCACCCCGGCCCGCAGCGCCTCGACGACGGGGTTGCGGCCGACCAGGAGGTCGCCGCCGCCCGCGCTGTCGCGGTACGTGCGACCGTGGGTCTCGGTGCCGGCACCGGCCTGGCCCCGGGCCGCCGACGGCGCGCCCGGCTTCTTGGCCGCGCGCTGCTTCTTGGCGCCGTACCAGTGCCGCTGCTCAGCGGGCAGGGTGGTCTTCTTGCCCTCAAGCGAGCGACGGTTCTTGCCGCCGCTGCCCTTGGTCGGGCCCTTCTTGCTCTTCTTCGCCGGCATGAACGCCGCCTCCCCCTCGCGTCTCTTCGCACGCGTGCATGCCGGAACCTGGGACGGTCCCGTCAGTTGGTCTGATGGTGTACGGAATGGCTTCTTACTGCCATGGTGCCGTATGGGCTCGACTGGCTCGGCCAGCCGATCCTGGTCAACCGCGCCGCAGCTCCCAGCGCGGGCCGTGCGGGGTGTCCTCGACCGAGATCCCCGCCGCGTTCAGCCGGTCGCGGATCTCGTCGGCCGCCGCGTAGTCCTTGCGCTTCCGCGCCGCCTGGCGCTGCTCCAGGGCCACCGTCACCAGGGCGTCGACGACCTCGCGCAGCCCCGTCTCCTCAGCACCCGCCCACTGTTCGGAGAGCGGGTCCAGCCCCAGCACCCCGAGCATCGTGCGCAGTTCGGCACCGAGCTCGGCGACGCGCTCCTTGCGTCCCTCGGACAGCGCCGTGTTGCCCTCGCGCACGTGCCCGTGGACGATGGCGAGCGCCTGGGAGACGCCCAGGTCGTCGTCGAGCACCTCCTCGAACTCCGCCGGGACGCGCCGCGCCGGTTCGATGTGGCCGACGACCTCGGTCGCCCGCGCCAGAAACCCCTCGATCCGCTGGTAGGCGGCGGCCGCCTCGCGCAGCGCCTCATCGGAGTAGTCGATGACCGAGCGGTAGTGCGCCTGGCCGAGGTAGTAGCGCAGTTCGACCGGCCGCACCTTGCGCACCATCTCCGGGATCAGCAGCGAGTTCCCGAGCGACTTGCTCATCTTCTCGCCACCCATGGTCAGCAGGCCGTTGTGCAGCCAGTAGCGGGCGAACCCGTCCCCGGCGGCCTGCGACTGCGCGATCTCGTTCTCGTGGTGCGGGAAGACCAGGTCCAGTCCGCCGCCGTGAATGTCGAACGTCGCGCCGAGGTACTCGGTGGCCATGGCCGAGCACTCCAGGTGCCAGCCCGGCCGCCCGCGGCCCCACGGCGTGGCCCAGCTCGGTTCCCCTGGCCGCGCGCCCTTCCACAGTGCGAAGTCGCGGGGGTCGCGCTTGTCGCGGTCGGTGTCGGTGTCGGTGTCGGCGGCGCCGCGCATCTGGTCGAGCCGCTGGTTGGACAGTGCCCCGTATTCGGGGAACGACCGCACGTCGAAGTAGACGTCGCCGGAGCCGTCGTCGGCGGCGTACGCGTGGCCGGTGTCGATCAGCCGACGCATCAGCTCGATCATCTGCGGCACGTGCCCGGTCGCGCGCGGCTCTACGGTGGGCGGCAGGCAGCCGAGGATGTCGTAGGACCAGTCGAACGCCCGCTGGTTGCGCTCGCTGACCTCCCACCACGGCACGCCCTCCGCCTGCGCGACGTTGATGATCTTGTCGTCGATGTCGGTGACGTTGCGGCACAGCGTGACGCGGTAGCCCTTGTAGAGGAGCCAGCGCCGGAGTATGTCAAAGTTCACACCGGAGCGCACGTGCCCGATGTGCGGAGGCGCCTGCACCGTCGCGCCACACAGGTACAGCGAGACACACCCCTCGTGCAGGGGGGTGAAATCGCGGACCTCGCGGGCTCGGGTGTCATAGAAGCGCAAACTCACAGTGCCAAGGGTAGCTGTTTCAGGGCCGGGCGGGGCCGCCTCGTCGCATCGTGGTGACTACGGTCCACCTGACGTGTCCGGCTCCGGTCGCCCCGCTGTGTCCGCCCCCCGCGAACGCGCCGGGGGCCACTCAGCGATCACCGGGAATTGGGCGTGATTTATTTCCCGTCTTCGTGTCCGAAGAAACCGAGGCATTCCCCACGCCCGGTCACCCTTCCGTCACCCGACCCCGCATAATCCACGACGAACTGGACCGTTTTCTTTTACCGACGGCACGGCCCGCCGATCTGGATCCGGCCACTTTCGGGCAGAACCTCGTGTCGGCCGGGATTGCTGGACTACCCTTCTGCGCACGATGGCCGTTAAACCCTCCTCCGAAACCACCGGTACGCGCCCCGCCCGCGAGCAGGCCGACACCGGCTCCCCGCTCCCCGCCATCGCCCTGACGGGGGTCGGGGTACTGCTGATCGCCGCGTGCGCCGTGCTCCTCTCGTACAACGGCATCTACCAGTTCGCGCTTCAGGGGGGCATCGAGCCGCGGTACGCCCACCTGTACCCGGGGGGCTTCACCCTCCTGCTCCTGATGGCCTTCGGGGCCAGCTACCTGCTGCGCGCGGCTCCCCGGCCGCGCCGCCTGTGGGCGGACGCGCTCATCCTCGCCCTGATCCTGCTGGCGGCCGGAGCCAGCGCACTGAACGCCACCGAGGCCAGGGTGCCCACGGGTGTGGTCGTCGTCGCGGTCGCCGCGACACCCTGGCTCGCCCTCCTCGTCGCGTTCCGCGTGTTCATGTGGGTCTACACGCACCTGCGCGGCGAGACCGCCGACCGCCCGGCCCCGACGCCCCGGCGCAACGTGCCCGAGCCACCGCCCGAGCCGGCGGGACAGCCCCCGGCGGAAGCGGCGAAGGCGGAGGCCGAACCGCCCGATGTCAAGATCACCAACCCGTTCCCGAAGCAGGCCGTGACGCGCGAGCGCCCGGAGGAGGCCAACGCCGACGACGGCGAGGGGGAAGAGAGCGAGGACGACAGACCCAGGGCGACCCCCCGGACGGGGGAGCGGCGGCGTGAGCCCGCTCTGCTGTGGCCCCGCGCCGAGGCCAGGCGAAGGAAGAGCGACGATGGCGCCACGGGGGCGAGCGCGAGCAGCCCGGGCGCCGACAAGAGCCCCGACGTCGTCACGGACTCCGCCTCCGACGCCGGAATGGAGGACGACGTGACCGTCACGCCGGTCGCCGGTGTCCACGTCCTGCGGCCGGTCGATGCCCCGGCGGAAACCGCCGATGAGCCGCCGCAGGCCGAAACCGCAAAGCCCGCCGAGCCCGGCGAACCGGCGAAACCGGTTGCTGAGGCTGGGCCGGCTACCGCGAGCGGTTCGGCCGCTGGGGCCGAACTGGGCGCGGAGCCCGAGCTGGTCGCCGAGCCGCTGGTTCCCCCCACGCCCGCTGCCGAGGACGACGAGTGGGCGGACAAGGCGCAGGCGATCGAGGAGATCCGCAGGGCCGAGGAGGCCAGGGAGGCCGAAAGGCGCCGGGAGGACCTGCGCGCCGAACGGAGCAAGGGCACCGGCGGCGCGTCCGGCGAAGACCAGGCCTCCGCGGACCGGCACGACGGTCGGGACACGGGCGAGCTGCCGAGGCGCACTCCCGGCGCGGGAAATCCGATCAAGGAGGCGGTGGAGGTCGCGGCCAGCGGCGGCCATCCGGTGGACCTCGCGCGGGGCTCAGCCGACGCGAGCTCGGCTGGCCTGGCGGGTACCGCCCCGGCAGCGGAGGCCGACGACAGCTTCCCCCACGACATCATCCCGGGCGACCCCACGAGCGACGAGGCCGAGATCGCGCCCGCCCACGCGGCGGGGACCACCAGCGCGGTGTCGGCGGTCCAGGCGCCGGACCGTGCGGACCACGGCGATGAGGGGGGCGCGCGGGGGGAGGCGCCCCGGGATGCGGTGCGCGAGGAGACGCGGGACGCTCCTGCCCCGGCGGCCGAGGAGGGTGGCCCCATCGAGAAGCGGCCGATGGTGCTCAGGCCGCGTCGCCAGCCGATGGCCGCGTTCCCCTTCCCGTCGGACCCACCGTCCCGCACGGTCCGCAGCGAACCCACGCCCCCGCAGGACTGACCGGGTTCAACCGCGGGTCACCCCGGGTGACCCGCGTCCGGCCGGCCGCGTCCGTCAGGACGCGCCCCGGGCGGGTACGGGGCCGCGTAGGGCGTGCGGGGTGGTTCGATGGCCGCGCCGACGACGGCGGGGGTGGGACCTGCGACCAGGGTCCGACCCCCGCTCACAACCGCCGGCGTTCTCGTCACTCGCGCCGGGTCTCTTCGTTCCGCGGCACGCACAGGGCCGTGGCCACGGCCGCGATCCCCTCGCCCCGGCCGGTGAGGCCGAGGCCGTCGGTGGTCGTCGCCGACACCGTGACCGGAGCTCCCACCGCCTCCGAGAGGACCTTCTCCGCCTCCTGGCGGCGCGGCGCGAACTTCGGCCGGTTACCGATGACCTGCACCGCGACGTTGCCGATCTCGAAGCCCGCGGCACGGACCCGCGCCGCCGACTCCGCCAGCAGCGCGGTTCCGGAGGCCCCCTTCCAGCGAGGGTCGGATGTCCCGAACTGGGCGCCGAGGTCACCGAGGCCGGTCGCTGAAAACAGAGCGTCACAAGCGGCGTGCGCTGCGACATCCCCATCGGAATGACCGCTCATACCGTCTTCGCCCGGCCATTCCAGACCTGCGAGGAAAAGAACGCGTCCTGACATAAAGGGGTGGACGTCGGTTCCGACGCCCACCCTAGGCATTTTCAGCATGAATGCAGTGGTTCTTCGTGGCCTTTATTAATTGGTGAGGACTTCATCGAGGAGGGCTTCGGCCTTGTCCTCGTTGGTCTTTTCCGCGAGAGCGAGTTCGCTGACCAGTATCTGCCTGGCCTTCGCAAGCATTCGCTTCTCTCCGGCGGAGAGACCGCGTTCCCTATCGCGCCGCCAGAGGTCGCGGACGACCTCGGCCACCTTGTTGACGTCCCCGGAGGCGAGCTTCTCCAGGTTCGCCTTGTAGCGCCGCGACCAGTTGGTGGGCTCTTCGGTGTGCGGCGCGCGCAACACCTCGAAGACCCGGTCCAGGCCTTCTTGGCCTACCACGTCACGAACACCGACATCCTGGGCGTTCTCGGCAGGCACGCGTACCGTAAGATCACCCTTGTCGACCCTCAGAACCAGGTAGGTCCTATCCTCACCCTTAATGGTGCGAGTCTCGATCGCCTCAATACGAGCAGCCCCATGATGGGGGTAGACAACGGTGTCGCCGACCTTGAAAGTCATGTGACAAGTACCCCTTCCGCTACCACAAGGGTACCATGAATCTGTGACTTAACGTACCTATTCCGTTTGTGTACGCGCAGGTCAGCGGCGCTTTTCAGGTCTTGACAAAGTGTGCCGGAGGTGCTTCCGGCACCCAGGGAAACCGTTCCGGCCACACGTTCTCGCCGGTCATCGCCGACCGCAGTACCTACCCAGAGTAACTGGTCGCAGCCGCTGGCGGAGTCGGAAAAAGTCGCGGAGAACCCCCACCACGGCCCTGGATCGCCGATGGGACAAGGAGCGCCGCCCCAAAAACGTGATTTTCGCCACTGACGGCGGGGCGGCCGCGGCTCCGGCCGTCCCCGATCCGCGCCACTCTCCTCCTCGACCTCTCCTCTTAGACCTCCGGGTCGTAGTCCTTCGGCTTCTCGCCGGTGACCATGTAGACGAGGTTGTCCGCCACATGCACGGCGTGGTCGCCGAACCGCTCGTAGAACCGTCCGGCCAGGGTGACGTCCATCGTCGCCTCGACCCCGTGCTGCCAGCCCGGACGCAAAATCCGCTCCAGCAGCTTGCGGCGCAGCCGGTCCATCCGGTCGTCGTCGGCGTCGAGCTCCAGCGCCGTGTCGACGTCGCGGTTGCCCACGACCTCTCCGGCCTTGATGACGAGCAGCTCGGCCTGGTGCCCCATCTCCAGCACGATCGAGCGCAGCTCGGCCGGGATGGCGGAGTCGGGGTGGCGGCGCCGCGCGATCTTCGCGATGTGCACCGCGTGGTCACCCATCCGCTCCAGGTCCCCCGCCATGTGCAGCGAGGTGATGATCGTCCGGAGGTCCTGGGCCACGGGCTGCTGCCGGGCCATCAGATCGAACGCGCTCTTCTCGATCTCGTCGTCGAGGCGGTTGAGCTCGTCGTCTCCGGAGATGACTTCCTGGGCGGCGGTGAGGTCGGCGTCGAGCAGAGCCGTCGTCGCGCGCGCGACGGCGTGGCGGGCCAGCCGTGTCATCTCGACGAGCCGGCTGCCAAGAGCGTCGAGCTCCTCATGGTAGGTGTCGCGCATGGTTCACATCGTCCCAGGTAGTAGCTGAATCATTGCGGAAGGATCGGTGAATAATCGCAGAATCTAGGTTGTAACACATGGTCATTCGGGTAAAGCCCGCATCCGCCCGCTTACGATCGAAAATGTGCAAGGAGAACTGCTGGCCGCGATCGCGGGGATCGTTGGGCTCGTGATCGGCCTCGCCGCCGGGCTCGCCTTCCGTATCAGCGAGTCTGGCCGCAGCCGCGCCCCTGAGCCGCCGCTCACCTCGGAACTGCCACCGGGCATCGCCGAGGTGCTCGCCGCGCTGCCCTCGTCCGCCGTGGTCCTCGACCCCGCCGACCGTGTGCTTCGGGCGAGCTCGGCCGCGCGCGCCTTCGGCATCGTGCGCGGCGAGGAGCTCGTCATCGGCGACCTGTTGGCGCTGGCCCGCCGCGTACGCCGCGACGGGGTCATCCGCGAGACCGAGATCGAGGTGGCGGTTCGCAAGTTCGGCCCCGACGCTACCTCCTTCGCCGTCCGCGTCGCCCCACTCGGAGGCACGGGTCTGGTCCTGGTCCTCGCCGAGGACCAGACCGAACGCCGCCGTGTCGAGGCGGTCCGCCGCGACTTCGTGGCGAATATCAGCCATGAGCTGAAAACCCCGGTGGGCGCGCTGTCCCTGCTCGCCGAGACCGTCGCCGACGCCAGCGACGACCCCGAGGCCGTGCGCCGCTTCACCGGCCGCATGCAGCAGGAGGCCGCCCGACTGACCAGCGTCATCCAGGACCTGATCACCCTCTCCCGGATCCAGGGCGCCGAACCGATGACCGAGCCCGGCAAGGTGGAGGTCGCCACCGTGGTCGAGGAGGCGCTCGACGCGGTACGCATGGCCGCCGACGCCAAAGAGATCGAGCTCGTCTCCAGCGGCACCGACGACATCACCGTCATGGGCGACGAGGGCCTGCTCGTCACGGCCATGCGCAACCTCGTGGCCAACGCCGTCGCCTATAGTCCAGAGCGCACACGCGTATCGGTCTCCGCTGATGTCACCGAGAAGGCGGTGGAGATCAGCGTCGCCGACCAGGGAATCGGCATCCCGCCCCAGGACCTGGAGCGCATCTTCGAGCGGTTCTACCGCGTGGACGCTGCTCGCAGCCGCGCCACCGGCGGGACCGGTTTGGGGCTGGCCATCGTCAAACACATCATGACCCACCACCGCGGTGAAGTGACCGTGTGGAGCAAGGAGGGCTCGGGGTCGACGTTCACACTGCGTCTTCCCCGGCCGCAGACCCGCGAGCGGACGGGCTCGGGGGAACCCACCTATCGGGAGGCAGCACAGTGACGCGTGTACTTGTCGTTGAGGACGAGGAATCCTACAGCGATGCCCTGTCGTACATGCTGCGCAAGGAGGGCTTCGAGGTCGCGGTGGCGGCGACGGGGACGGTCGCGCTGGACACGTTCGATCGGACCGGGGCCGACCTGGTACTCCTCGACCTGATGCTGCCCGGCCTGCCCGGCACCGAGGTGTGCCGAACGCTGCGGCAGAAGTCCAACGTGCCGGTCATCATGCTCACGGCCAAGGACAGCGAGATCGACAAGGTCGTAGGCCTTGAGCTGGGCGCCGACGACTACGTGACCAAGCCGTTCTCCTCGCGTGAGCTCGTGGCCCGCATCCGGGCGGTGCTGCGCCGCCGGGGTGAGGACGAGACGACCCTGCCCACCGCCCTGGAGGTCGGTCCGGTCCGCATGGACGTGGAGCGGCACGTGGTGACGGTGCGCGGCGACAATATCCAGCTTCCACTGAAGGAGTTCGAGCTGCTGGAGGTACTGCTCCGCAACGCGGGGCGGGTGCTGACCCGCATGCAGCTGATCGACCGGGTGTGGGGCGCCGACTACGTGGGCGACACCAAGACCCTCGACGTGCACGTCAAGCGACTGCGCGCGAAGATCGAGAACGACCCCGGCAACCCGAAGTTCATCGTCACCGTCCGCGGCCTGGGCTACAAGTTCGAACCCGCCGCCGCAGAGAGCTGACCCGCCCCTTCCGTTGATCTCGGCGGTATCGACCGAATTCCAGTTGGGATTCGGTCGATACCGCCGAGATCAACGGAGGATGGGGTGCTCAGACCTCGACGATGACGGTGAAGGGGCCCTCGTTGGTGAGGGACACCGACATCTTGGCGCCGAACACCCCCGTCGCGGCCTCGGCCCCCAGATCGCGGAGCTCCTTGACCGCGGCGTCGACCAGGGGCTCGGCCACCGGGCCGGGCGCCGCCGCCTGCCACGTGGGGCGGCGCCCCTTGCGCGCGTCGCCGTAGAGCGTGAACTGGCTGACCACCAGCAGCGGGGCGCCGATGTCGGAGCAGGACTTCTCGTCGTCGAGGATCCGCAGCTTCCACAGCTTCGCGGCGAGCTTGCGGGCCTCGGCCTCGGTATCGGTGTGGGTGACGCCGACAAGCGCCAGCAGGCCGGGCCGGGTGATCTCGCCGACGACGGCGCCCTCGACCGTCACCGCGGCGTTGGCGACGCGTTGCACAACCGCACGCACTGCTGCTCCCGCCTTTCTGTGGCTCTCTCTGCTCGCTATACGAGGGTGCGGAACTGGCGGGCGTTGGAGATGACCCCCGCCAGGGTCAGGGTGAACGTCTTGATGGAGTCGGCGAAGTCCGCCAGGGTCCAGTCGTCGGGCCCCACATACCAGGGCAGCGCGTCGCCCTGCATCTCGTCGGAGCCCGCGGATGCCAGGATGCCCGCCCACCGCTCGACGTTGTCGAAGATCATCGCGTAGGGCAGGTAGCGGGAGAACAGCCGGACCCGCTGGCCCTCGGGCACGTCGGCGGCGTCGGCCCCCAGCAGGTAGGCGCGGAAACCCAGGGTGTGGGCGTAGACCGTGCTGCCCAGCGCGGTCTTGGCGGGCATGTACTGCGCGCCGACGGTGACGGCGGCACCCGCGATGATCACGGCTAGCCCGGTGAACGCGGCGCTGGTGAAGACGGCCAGCAGCACGGTGAGGGCCACGCCGGCGACCGTCAGCGCGATGCCGCCCGTGGCCCAGCGGTTGCGCTCCACGTTGGGCCGGTTAGCGAACCACTTCAGCCGCACCATGTCGCGGTAGAGCTCCTCGCGGACGTCGGCCAGCCGGTCGGCGAAGCCGCTGCGCCCCAGCTCGGAGAGTTTGATCTGGTGCCACTGGTCGAACAGGGCGTCGAGCAGCTTGCGCTCGTAGGGCAGCAGCGTGTCGCCGGACGGGGAGGGGTTCTGCTCCAGCCGCCAGTCCACGGGCGAGAACTGCGCGTGGGGCAGTTCGCGGATGGTGAGGTGGCCGCGCACGGCGAGGTCGACGACGGTGGCGGTGAGGTCGACCACGTTCACCTGGTCGTCGACGAGGGTGCCGATCTGCCCGGGGTGGACGTCGTCGGGCGGGTGGAAGCGGATCCCGCCGGGGTCCCCCGCGCCGGGCTCCAGCGGGGCGTGGTCGCCCGCCGCGGCGTGGGTGCGCAGGGCGCGTTCGTCGCGGCCGCGGATCCGGATCAGCGCGACCAGGCCGCCCACGAGGACCACCAGGAGCACGCCGAAGATGCTCGTGGTCATGGGGGTGATGGCGAAGGCGGAGCTCAGCGACCAGCTCCGCTCCAGGATGGGGGCGCCTGGGGCGGTTCCCGCGGGGTAGCCGACCGCGATGGCCAAGCGCTGCCCGGGGGCGAGGTCGGCCTGGAGAAAACGGGCGACCAGCGCCTGGTGGCCGCCCATGTCGGAGGAGGTGCAGTAGATGGAGCTCCGCTGTTCCCCGGCCGCGCAGGACAGGGCGACGGGCGGCAGCGGGGCGTCGACCACCACGTTGGTCTCGGCGACGGGGGCGCTGTAGCCGCCGACAGCCGTCCACCCCAGTTCCACGCCGTCACCGACCTCGTCGATTGCGCCGCGCACCCGGTAGCGCAGGACGATGGTCTGGGCCCCGGCGGAGTCCAGGCGGATGTCGGTGGTGGCGCGGTGCTCGTCGGTGGCGGTGTCGACCGCGGTCCCGTCGGCGGCCTCGGCGGCGACGCCGTCGATCTCGAAGAGCCGGTCGTTGTCGGCGTCGTAGGGTTCGCGGGTGACGAAGGTGCGGGTGAACTCCTCGGGCACGGCGGTGCCGAAGGAGATGGTCTCCTTGGCGTGCAGCACGCCGTTGTCGTCGAGGCGCAGGGAGATGTCGTTGACGATGCGGTCGCCGCGCTCGGAGGGGACGACGGCGTGGTTCGGCGGGGCGGTTGAGGCCGCGGCCCCCTGCGGCGTCGGAGGGGTGTCGGAGGGCGATTCGGACGCGGCGGCGGGGAGGGTGGTGAGCGGCGCCACTGCCACCACTGCCGCGGCCACCAGCACCGGGCGCATGATCCGAACCCACCACATGGCGTGAGAGCCTATCCCCTCACCCTGGTCGACGTGCTACCGACTGGTCACGGATCGGGGACGGGGAGGGCACGAGAGGGCACAAGCCCGCCATACACGTCATAATCGATCAGGTCGGGCGTGGCACAAAGGGGCCGCCCGACCCCAACTGACCGGCGGGTGCCGCGGCGCGCACCGCCGGCGGCCCAATCCAACCGCCGACGGGGGGTGAACCGGCCATGGCCCAGTCCCGGGCCCACACGCGCCTGGCCGATGTGCGGGCGCGCGACGCGCGGCGCTACGAGCTCCCGGACTACGCGCGCAGGACACGGCGGCGCCTGAACCCCGCGGTGACGATGGTCCTGCTGACCGGCCTGTCGGCCATCGGCCTGGCCGGTTTCGTGAGTGTCTCGGCGATGTTCACCGACCCCGGGCGCCCCACGGCCGGAGGGGGAGCCGCGGCCGCGAGCGGCGCGGCCGCCAGCGGACCGGACGTCCTCACCGATAACCCGCTGTACAAGGGCGGACAGCTCACCGAGGTCACCTGCCCGGCTCCGGAGCTCGAACCGGATGACCCGGAGTCCATGGCGTCGTTCCTCCACGAGATCACCGACTGCCTCGACGCGGCGTGGAGCGAGGAGTTCACCGAGACGGACATGGCGTTCGAGCGCCCCACCCGGGTCTACTGGTACGCCTCGGGGCAGAGCCCCTGCGGCAACTTCCCGGCCGAGGGCACGGCCGCGTTCTACTGCCAGGCCAACAAGGGGCTCTACCTCGGCGTCGAGGACATCGTGCGCAACTCCGGCGACAGTCGGCACCCCGAGGCCTATACTTTCCTCCTCAGCCACGAGTACGCGCACCACGTGCAGGGCGAGGCGGGGATCCTCGGCTACTTCCACAGCGCGCGCGGCGGGAAGGACAGAGCCCAGGACCGCCACCTGCTGACCCGGCGCAGCGAACTGCAGGCCAACTGCCTGGGCGGGACGTTTCTGGGTGCGATCGGCGACACGTTCCCGATCACCGACCGCGCGCAGGCGAATATCCTCAAAGACGCCGAGCGTCGGGGTGACGCCACCACCGACGACCGAACACACGGCTCCCCCGCGAACGGGGGGATGTGGACCGCCCACGGAATGGACCGGGGGGACCCGGCCGCATGCAACACCTGGATCGCCCGGGAGGACCTGGTCGAATGACGGCGGAGCGGCGCGCGCCCCAGCGGCCGGTTGGATCGGCGGACGAGCGTGGAACCGGCTCTCGGTGAGCCCTCCGCGCACGGCCGAGGCGCTCTGGGGCGCCTCGGCGAATGGCTGCTGCCTCAGCGCCGCCTGGCGCTCTACGCCGCTCTCACCGTCTTCATCCTCGCGCTGACCGCCCTGGCCTGGAACGCGACCACCGGCGGCCCGGGGCCCGACCCGACCGCACACAGCGGGGCCGCAAGCGCGCCACCGTCCCCCGCGGACCCCGGCGACCTGCGCGGGACTCCGGATTCGGGCAACAGCGGCGGCGAGGAGGCCGACGCGCGGCGCCCCTCAGGCGAGTCGGCCCTGGTGGCCAACCCGCTCTACGACACCGGGCGGCTGTCCCCGCTGCCCTGCCCCGCCCCCGCCCTCGACATCCACGACCCCGACTCCGTCGAGGGCTTCCTCAACGCCATGGCCGACTGCCTCGACGACACCTGGCAACGCCAGTTCGACCGGGCCGGGATCCCGTTCCACCCGCCGCGGCGGGTCTTCTGGCGGGAACCGGGCCGCAGCCCCTGCCGCGACTACCCCTCGGCCGCCGGAGCCTTCTACTGCCGCGCCGACACCGGTATCTACATCGGCGTGGAGGACGTCGTACGGAAATGGAACGAGGCCGACGACAGCGTCGTCTACGCCTCCCTGATCGCCCACGAGTACGGCCACCACGTGCAGGGGGAGTCGGGTCTGCTGGAGTACTACCACGAGCGGCGCGGCCAGGAGACCGGCCGCGAGGACCAGAACAGCTGGACCCGCAAGAGCGAACTGCAGGCCAACTGCTTCGCCGGGGCCTTCCTCGGATCCGTCGAGGTCACCTACCCGCTCACCGCCGCCGACCGGTCGGTGGCGCTCGACGACGCCAGGGCCACCGCCGACCGGGCGAACGGCCCGGAGGACGAGCGCACCCACGGCACGCCGGACAACAGCAGCTACTGGCTCAGCCGGGGGCTGGACGGGCAGAGCCCCGGCACCTGCAACACCTGGGCCGCCGAGAATGAAAACCTGCTGCAGTAACCGGTTAAGGCCATACGAAATTACCGCTCTGCGTGTGAAAATCGGGATATGCCGGATGAGCGAGCGGTGGAGTTGCGAATCCACGGTGTCAGTGGCGGCGAAGCCGAAGAACTCCTGGATGTCGAACCGGCAATGCGGGTCTCCGGCGACAGCCTGGCCGGGTTCTTCCGGTGGCGGCGCAAGCCCGACACCGAGCTGGAGGACGATGTCCCCCGCGAGATCTTCGCCTGGGGCAACCTGACCTCCGGCCGGGCTTCCCGGGCGCTGTGGCTGCTCCTGTTCCCGTTCATGCTGGTCAACATCGCCTACTGGATGCGCCCCGGGCGGCCCGGCGACCGCCCCGGGCGGGTGCGCCGGATCGCCGACGCCGGCTACGGGACGGCGGTGCGCCTGCTCGCGCTGAGCCTCACCATGCTGCTCACCCTGACGGCGGCCGGGGTGGGCATGGACCTCGTCGGGTGGCAGTGCTCCGGATACTCCGAGAAGTGCGCGCAGCTGCGCCCCGTGCTCGACTTCCTCTCCTCGCCCGGATCGCCGATGGCGACGCCGGGATGGGCGCTGGCCATCGGCGCGCTCCTGCCACTCCTGGTGATCGCGGTGTTGTGGCAGCTGTCGCGGCGGACCGAAAGCGTCTACGAGGTCGTGGAACCTCCCCACCGTCCCCTCCCCCACGCCAAGGCGCCGCTCAGCGACCCGGAGTTCTGGCAGAACAGCCGGACCATGGGGCGGCTCCGCTCGGCGCACATCGCCGCGGCCATCGCCGCGGTGACCACGTTGCTGCTGGCACCCGCCCTGGGTTACGACCGGGCGGCCGACTCCCCGGTAGCGGGCACGGTGCTGTCCCTCCTGGTCGCCCTCACCTTCACCGGAAGCGCGCTGAGCGTCCTCATCCCCGGGACCGACCCCCGGTGGAACGGCTACGCCGACACTCTCTGCCGGGTGCTGCGCGACCTGGCCCTCGTCCTGCTCGCGGTCACGCTGCTGTACGTGCTGCTGCCGCGGCAGGGGTGGGAGGCCAGCGGCCGGTTGCCCGGCTTCGACATCGGGCTGAACGTGCTCTTCGCGGCCCAGTGCGCGCTGGGGGTGCTGCTGCTGGTCTGCGCCATCGTGCTGTACTGGGGCGGGTCGGCCCACGGCGGTATCGCCCTGCGCGGGATGGCCGGTCCTGCCACCGCCGCGCTCGGGACCCTGCTCGGCGGTGTGCTCACGGCGGCCGCGGTCTACCAGGCCGCCGGGATGCTGGGCGGGTGCAACTACCCCGGGGCGCAGGCGACCGACTGCATCGAACTGCGGGCTCCCAGCGCCTTCGCCTGGCTGCAGCTGGCCTTCACCATGGAGGTGATCATCGCGCTGGTCGCGGCCGCGGCGCTGGGGATCTGGATGCGCGGGCGGACCCGGCGCGAGATCGGGGTCGTGACCGCCCTGTACCAGCGCGATCCGCGGGAGCGCCGGACCCGCGAGCTGGCCAGGGCGCGGGCGTACGGCGGCATCACCGAGACACTGCCCGCCGTCTTCGCGGCGTTCCTGCTGCCCGTGATCGCGCTGATCGTTCTGGCCCTGTATTCGGTGCTCACGGGGCGGCTGTCGGTGGACCCGGAGGCGCTGGAGGGCCCGTTCACGGCCGTTTCGGGAGCGACCGGCTGGATCCAGGGAGCGGTCGCGACCATGGTGACGGTGGGCTCGTGGTTGGGCGGGCTGTTCCTCTTCGTGCTGGTGGGGATCGGGAGCAGCGCGTATCGGAACCGGCCGACGCGGCAGGTGGTCGGTGTGCTGTGGGACATCGGTACGTTTTGGCCGCGCGCAGCCCACCCTCTCGCACCGCCGTCCTACGCGGAGCGCGCGGTGCCGCAGCTAGTGGCGCGGGTCGCGGGGAAGACCGGCCGGGGAATCGGCGTGGTGCTTTCCGGACACTCGCAGGGATCGGTGCTGGCGGCGGCGGCAGCGTGGCAGCTGCCCAGCCGGTGTCGTCCGCTGGTCGTCCTGCTCACCCACGGATCACCGCTGTACCGGCTGTACGCGCGCTACTTCCCGGCCTACTTCGGCCCACGCGCGCTGGGCGACCTGAACGGCCGCGTGGAACACTGGCGGAATCTGTGGCGCGCCACCGACGCGATCGGCGGCCCGATCAAGGTGGAGCGCGACGCGGGGGACGGCGCGACGGAGTTCGTCGGGTTCGCCGAACCGCTCCCGGACCCGCGCCACTTCGACCCCGACGAGGGCGAGGCCCTCCCTCCGCCGGTGCTCGGCCACTCCTTCTACACCCGCGATCCCGCCTACACCGCGGCCGCGCTGGCGGCGGTCAGGAAGGTAGCGCGAGCGCCGGAGGTCGAGCGGCTACCACGGCCCGTAGGGCCCGTCGTTGCGGCCGATACCGCGCACCGCGGGGCGGACGTCGAGCAGGAAGATCAGTGAGGCGACGAGCGCCAAAAACGTGAAGAACCCGTAGGAGGTCAGGGCGGCGCTCAGGGAGACGAACAGTCCGACACCGAGAAGTCCCACCCACAGGCCCTTGGTCTGCTTGTCCATCGCTGGATAGGCCTGCGCGGGAACGCGCAGTGCCTCGATGAACGCGTACAGGGTCGTGACGAAGATCGCGATATAGATGATCTGCCAGACGAACACGAT
The DNA here is from genome assembly GCF_039530945.1 of Nocardiopsis rhodophaea. NCBI lineage: Bacteria > Bacillati > Actinomycetota > Actinomycetes > Streptosporangiales > Nocardiopsidaceae > Nocardiopsis > Nocardiopsis rhodophaea. The sequence goes on along the minus strand of NZ_BAAAPC010000002.1, from coordinate 70,326 downwards.
CGAACTGCCGAGCACGAGCCGCTCCGAACCATTGACGTGACGAGTTGACGTGACGAGTTGACGTGAGGATGGGCTTCCCCGGCCGCACCGGGACCCGCCTTTTCCTCACACACAACGCCGAACGCCGCCGGATCGTGCCCGCGGTCGAGCGGCGACCGATGTGTCAGCGGAAGTTCCCCGCCTGTGTCCAGCCCTACATGGGCAGATGCCACAGACCCAGGGTAGTGACCATCAGGATCGACGCGGATCCCAGGACCGCGATGGTTGCGCGGAGCGACAGCTCGCCGACGGGGTTCAGCAGGCGCGAGACGCGCGTGACCACTTCGGGCTGGTCAACAGCGGCAGCGAGCGCCCCCGCCGGGACCGCCGCGGAGCCGGAGGTGCCGAAGCGCACCAGCGCCATCGCCAGCTCCTTGGGCGAGCGCTCGCGGCCCGCCTGGTCGTCGGCGCACATCTCGATGAGCAGGGCGACCGCACTGTAGTAGGTCTCCACCAGCTTCACGTGCGGGAACGCGCGCTTGAGCGAGGAGAACGGGAGCAGCACGAGGTCGTGGCGCTGGCGCAGGTGGGCGTGCTCGTGGGCGATGACCGCCGCGAGTTCGTCGCGCTCCAGCATGCGCAGCGCTCCCGCGCTGATGACCACCTGGGAGCGCAGGACGCCGGGCAGGCAGTAGGCGGCGGCTACGGGATGGTCGAGGATGCGGGCGCCGGGCACGTCGGGGTCGTCGTGCGCGACGAGGCCCAGCAGATGGTGGTGGCGCCGACGGGTACGCACCACCTGCACGAACGAGGCCATCAGGCCGCAGAAGAGGAGGAGGGTCAGGCCGAACGCGAGGACCACGGCCGCGATCTGCGCGGAACCGAACGAGGTCCCGGCGATCTCGGACAGGTAGAGGTCGTGCGAGGCGGCGTCCTGGAGCAGGGAGAGCAGCCCCCCGAAGACGCCGCGATCATAGGGCGCGAGACCGAACGCGAGCAGCGCGCCGATTGTGGAGATGCCCCAGGCCAGGCCCAGCGCCTGCCACGCGATAACGGCGACGTAGGGGCCGCGGACCGGCCACGAGGCCTGCCGGAGGCGTGCCGCCGCGATAAGACAGCCGACCGCGATCACGGTGAGCAGAGCGGCACTGACCATTCGGCTACGTCCTTGGCTCGTCGAGATCCGCTTCGGCGAGGGCACGGCGAAGCGCCTCGGCTTCCGTACCACTCATGGACCGTACGAAGGCCGCCAGGGCGGCATCGCGGTCACCGGTCTCGCCAAGCGCGTCGTACATGAGCTCGGACACGTAGCTCTCCCGGCTGGCGGCCGGGCGGTAGCACCACGCGCGTCCCTGCCGGTCCCGGGAGACGACCCCCTTCTTGGCGAGGCGGTCGAGTACCGTCATCACGGTGGTGTGGGCAAGGTCGCGATCGGCGAGGGCCCGACCCACTTCACGCACTGTCAACGGCTCGTCCTGTGCCCACAGTACATCCATCACCGCACGTTCTAGATCTCCGAGCCGATTCATACCTCAAGTCTACCGACGGTAGTACTACACCACGTCGCACCCCGGGGTTACATCGTCCTGTCCTGACCTCTGCCCACATGCCGCCGGTATTTTCTCGCCCAGCTCTTGCCCAGCGGCGGTCCCCGCGCACATCGGCGGCCTCGCGCGCCACTCCGGCACCTGGTTAACGCGGCGCGGACACGGACATGGACTACATACGGACACGGACGACGCCAGGAACTCAGCAATAGGCACGGCGAAGGAGGCCGACGGTGGATATCCACCTGGTTCAGGGCGACATCACCGAGCAGCGGGTGGACGCGATCGTTAACGCCGCGAACTCGTCCCTCCTCGGCGGCGGCGGTGTGGACGGCGCGATCCACCGGAAGGGCGGGCCGGACATCCTCGCCGAGTGCCGCCAGCTGCGGGCCTCGACCTACGGGAAAGGGCTGCCCACCGGACAGGCCGCGGCGACCACGGCGGGCCGGCTGCCCGCGCGGTGGGTCATCCACACGGTCGGCCCCGTGCACAGCGCGACCGAGGACCGCTCCGACCTGCTCTCCTCCTGCTTCCGGGAGTCGCTGCGGGTCGCCGACGAGCTCAAGGCGCGCAGCGTGGCCTTCCCCGCCGTCTCGACCGGCGTCTACCACTGGCCGATGGACGACGCCGCGCGTATCGCCGTCCGGACGGTCCGGGAGACCTCGACGTCCGTGCGCGAGGTGCGTTTCGTTCTCTTCGACGCCGACGCGTACGCGGCGTTCGAGCAGGCAATCGGCGCGTCGGATGCGACGGATCGGCGGTGACACACGGAGAAAACCCGCCATCCCGGCACATGCAAACCCGCCATCAACTACATTTGGTAATTCTATGCCTACCCTTCGATGTCGTGGCGTGCGCACACGGCGGCGATTCCGCGCCCTCACCCCCACCCGAGGCGGACCGGCATCGGCTCCGTCCCCACCCCTAGGATCTCGGTGTGTTCACGACTGTTTCCCGCAGGGCTCTGCTCCTGGTGGCGGCCTCGCTGGTCGTAGCGCTCGCAGCCGCGCTCGCCGCGTTCAAGGGCACCGAACAGCACGCCGGGGCGGCCGCCCAGGACGCCTCGCCTTCCCCCCGAGCGAACCCGAGCAGTACGCCCCGCCACCTCGCCGAGCCGCTGCGCTCACGCCCCGGTGAGGTGGCCGTCTGCGAGAAACCCGGCAGCGACGAGATCCTGCACGTCCCCGACCCGGGCGCCCCAGCCCCGGGTCGCCCCGTCTGGGTCCGCCGCCCGCCCGGCCCCGACAGCGCCGACCTGCCCGTCCTCTACCTTCTCCACGGCTCCACCAGCACCCACCGCACGATCATGGAGGCCGACGTCGGTCCGCTGCTGGACGAGGAGATGTGCCGCAGCGGCGTGGAGTTCGTCATCGCCGCGCCCTTCGGGCAGGAGATCGGCGGCGCCGACACCGAGTGGGGCGACGCGGTCGACGGAAGCTTCAAGATCGAGACCTTCGTGACCGAGAAGGCGATCGCGGCGGTCGAGGGCGACCACCGGCGCCCCCGCGCCATGCGCGCCATCGGCGGGTTCTCCATGGGCGGCTACGGAGCGGCGGCGCTCCCGCTGCGCCACCCCGACCTCTACTCCCAGGCCGTCAGCTGGGCCGGGTACTACAAGGTCGACGACCCCAGCGGCACCTTCGGCGACAATCCCGACGCCCACGCCCCCGACCAGCTCTTGGACGAGCCGGGCGTCCGCGACATCCGCTTCATGCTCGTCGAGGGCACCGACGACCGCACACCGCTGCAGGAGGGCAGCATCCACGGCGAGGCCCGGCGGTTCGCACAGCTGCTGCGCGAGCGCGACATGACCGTGCGGACCTCCTTCCCCGTGGGCCAGCACGACTTCGATACCTGGGAGAAGACCTTCCCGGATGCCGTGGACTTCCTCGTGGAGCAGTGGGCCGCCCCCGACCGCGGAGTCGCCCCGACGTCCAGCGCCGACTGACCCGTCACCGCGCCCGCGTCCGCTCGCGGCGGTGGCCGAGTCCAGGGTGGGCCGCGGGTGTGGGGTTCGTCTCTCCGCCTACCCCGGCCGACGGTCCGTCGCCGCCCGCATCCGGCATACCCGCGCCGGCGACCGTTTTCGCCCCGGCTCACCCCACCCTTTACCCCACCCCGGCCGCACTCCCCGCACCGCGCGGCGTTCATCATAGGTAGCGCTTCGCACACGCGGTGGCGGCCCGACCGGGGAACACGACGCGCCGTCTCCCGTGTTGTGGGTGTGCAGGAGAAGCGCGCGGCAGCCGAAAGAGGGGACGGAAACATTGGTCGCGGACGTTCGTGGTGTGCCCGAACCCGGGACGGAACCCGAGGAGCCCGAGTACCCGGGGCTTCCCCGCAGGGTCGCGACCATCAGCCTGCACACCTCCCCCCTCGAACAGCCGGGGACCGGCGACGCGGGCGGAATGAACGTCTACGTGGTCGAGGTCGCCAAGCGCCTCGCCGACCGCGGCATCGCCGTCGACGTCTTCACCCGCGCCACCCGCCCCGACCAGCCGCCCACGGTCGAGATGGTGCCCGGGGTCACCGTCCGGCACATCCCCGCCGGGCCCTTCGGCGCGCTGGACAAGCAGGCGCTCTCCCACTATCTGTGTCCGTTCATCTTCGGCGTGCTGCAAACCGAGGCCCGCAACGCACCGGGCCACTACGACCTGGTTCACGGGCACTACTGGCTGTCCGGCCGCGCCGGGCTCGCCGCCGCACACCGGTGGGGAGTGCCGATGGTGCAGTCGATGCACACACTCGCCCGCGTCAAGAACATGGCGCTGGCGCAGGGCGACACCGCCGAGCCGGACGCGCGGATACGCGGCGAGGACCAGCTGGTCCGACAGTCCGACCACCTCGTCGCCAACACCGCCGACGAGGCCGCCCAGCTCATGGTCCACTACGACGCCGACCCGAGCCGGGTCAGCACCGTGCCGCCCGGCGTCGACCTGGACATGTTCGCTCCCGGCTCCCGTACGGACGCGCTGCGCCGAATCGGACTTCCGCCCGACGCCGAGCTGCTGCTTTTCGTCGGCCGCGTCCAGCGCCTAAAGGCACCCGACGTGCTGCTGCGCGCGGCGGCGGCGCTCCTCAGGCGCGACCCCGCGCTGCGCGACCGACTCGTGGTGGCCGTCGTCGGCGGCCAGTCCGGCGCCGATGTCACCGAGCCGCAGCGGCTGGCCGAACTCGCCCAGTCGCTGGGGATCGCCGACGTGGTGCGGATGGAACCGCCGCGCTCACGCGCCGAGCTGGCCGACTATTACCGCGCGGCGACCGCCACCGTAGTCCCCTCCCACTCGGAGTCCTTCGGCCTGGTCGCCGTGGAGTCCGAGGCGTGCGGGACCCCCGTTGTCGCCGCGCGGGTGGGCGGGCTCCCCACCGCGGTGCGCGACGGGGTCTCCGGTGTGCTCATCGACGGGCACGACCCGGACGACTACGCGCGGGCGCTGCACCGCATGATCACCGAGCGGTCGTGGCGCGACGCCCTTGGCGCCGCGGGTGTGGGCCACGCGGCCACCCTGAGCTGGTCGGCGACGGTGGACGGGCTACTGGACGTCTACCGTGGAAGCCTGATCACCGAGCCGCTCCCCGTCGCGGCCTGCCAGTAGCCCGCCCACCAGCGCCCCGCCCCGACTCGCACACGAGGAACACCGATGCCGACGCAGCACCAGGCCGACGCCACCACCGCGATCGAGACCGCGGTCAAAGAGGCGGAGCTCGAATTCGAGCGTCCGCGCCCCGAAGCGTTCCTGATCACCCTGCCGGGCGTGCGCAAGCTCAAGACGCTGGTCTGGCTGAACGTCGGGGAGCACAGCCTCCTGGTCAAGACGTTCTTCTGCCGTCGGCCGGACGAGAACGAGGGCGGGTTCTACCGCTGGTTGCTGCAGTTGAACGAGGACATGTACGGCATGGCCTTCTCCGCCGATGACAACGGGGACGTCTACATCACCGGCCGGATGCCGCTGGCCGCCGTCACCCCGCACGAGGTGGACCGGCTGCTGGGCTGCGTGCTCACCTACTCCGACGAGAACTTCAACGCGGCGCTGGAGCGCGGGTTCGCGTCCTCCATCCGCAAGGAGTGGGCCTGGCGCGAGAGCAGCGGGTACAGCCTGCGCAACCTGGAGGCCTTCCGGCACCTGATCGAGAGCCCGGGCCCCGGGTAACCCCCCCACTTCCGCTGATCTCGGCGGTATCGACCGAATGCCACCATCACCATAATTCGGTCGATACCGCCGAGATCAACGGAGGAGAGGCTCCAAGCGGAAGGCGAGGTCGGGGCGGGGGCACCGACTCGCTAGGCTGGCCACCATGGGGACACTGGTTCTACTTCGACACGGCGAAAGTGTCTGGAACGCCGAAGGACTGTTCACCGGCTGGGTGGACGTCGACCTTTCCGCTACGGGCGAGGAGGAGGCGCGCAGGGGCGGCAAGCTGCTGCACGAGGCCGACCTTCGCCCCGACATCGTGCACACGTCAGTGCTCAAGCGCGCGATCCGCACGGCCAACCTCGCCCTGGAGGCCGCCGACCTGCACTGGCTCCCGGTGCGGCGCTCGTGGCGGCTCAACGAGCGCCACTACGGCGCGCTCCAGGGCAAGGACAAGGCCCAGACGCGCGAGGAGTACGGCGACGAGCAGTTCATGGTGTGGCGCCGCTCCTACGACACCCCTCCGCCGCCGATCGCCGACAACGACCCCTACTCCCAGGTGGGCGACCGGCGCTACGCCCAGCTCCCGAGCGAGCTGATGCCGCGCACGGAGTGCCTGGCCGACGTCGTCGACCGGATGCTCCCCTACTGGTACGACCAGATCGTGCCGGACCTGGCCGCCGGGCGCACCGTCCTGGTCGCGGCGCACGGCAACTCGCTGCGCGCGCTGGTCAAGCACCTGGACGGGATCGACGACGAGACCATCGCCGGGCTCAACATCCCGACCGGTATCCCCCTCGTCTACGAGCTCAACGACGACTTCACACCGCGCAAGACCGGCGGCGAGTACCTCGACCCCGAGGCCGCCAAGGCCGCGATCGAGGCCGTGAAGAACCAGGGCAAGAAGTAGCGAAGCCCCCGCTGTCCACGGCCCGCGCTCCCGTTGGGGACGCGGGCCTTTCGCTTTTCCGGTGACCCTCACCCGGCGGTGATCACGGCGCACGCCGGTGATTGCGCCCGATTCGCCCAGCAGTTCGCCCCGCGGATGTGGCCCACGGATGTGCCCCGACGATCCGCGTGATCATCGCGGGAAACCGCGGACGCCGACGAGACCGCCCAGCGGGCCGCGGGCCCGGGTCCCGCCTGTCGCCGGCCGTCGAGTACTAGTACACCAGTGCCTGCACGCCGTCGGCGGTGGCCTCCTCGACGAAGGTCGGGGCGCCCGCGATGCGCACGCCGTCGATCAGGTCGTCCTCGGTGAGGCCCCGGCGGGCGGCGCACTGGGTGCAGACGGTGACCTGTCCGGCGGCCAGGACGCCCTGGAGCAGGTCGCTGAGCGGCGCCGCGTGCGGCAGAGAGAAGGACTCGGCCCGGCCGGGGACGGCGAGCCAGCTGGCCTCACCGGTGAGCCACAGCGACACCTCGACACCACTGGCCACCGCCGCGGCGGCGACCGTGAACGCCTGATTGCACCGTTCCGGGGCATCCTCACCGGACGTGGCCTTGATCACCAATGAGCGACTCATGGGGCCAGCGTAGCCGTGGGAGACCGCCGGTGGAGCGTACCCCTCGCGACGGCCGTCCGTGGCGCCTCAGGCTCCGGCGAATACCAGCAGCACACCGGTGCAGGCGGTCACTACCGCACTGCCGCTGAGCAGCAGCGCGTCCGTGGCACGGTGCGCGGACGGGGCCTCCGGGCGGTCGCCGCCCTGCTCGATGCGGAGCCGGCCGTCGAGTGGCGCGGTAATCACCGGGCGCCCGTCGCGCATCTCCAGGCGCCCGTGGACGACGATCGGGTCGCCGGGGCGCAGCACCCACTCGCGGTACTCGAACTCGATGGTCTCGCCGCGGAAGAGACCGGAGATCTTCCCCTTGACCCGGGGCAAGAGGTCGTCGGCCTGGGCGGGAACACCGGGCTGCGGACGGCCGACGACGCGTTGCAGGCACATGTGGGCGCCGGACAGCGCGGCGTCCTCGGGATCGATCAGGACCGGGGACCCGCCGGTGGAGCCGCCGGGGCCGACGATGCCGAACAGGTCGGAGGAACCGTAGTCGGCGATGGAGTCCGAGGCGCGCTCCCGGTCGTGATCGGCGGTTTCGGGGCTGCGGGTGAGAGCCCAGTAGTGCCGCAGCACCTCGTGGCCGTGCCAGACGCACTCAGCGCTGGCCAGCCCCGACTCGATGACACCCTTAGGGCCGGGTACGGCGGTTCCGGAAACGCTGACCTGCCGCCCGGCACACGTGGCCAGCGCCCGGGGGCGCACCTCGGCGATGCCCCGGTGCAGAGACCATCTGCGCACCGCCCGGATGGCCAGGGGTGCCAGGATCGCAGCGCCGAGCAGCAGCACTACCCCGATCGCCAGCAACACGGGCCGCCTCTTTTCTGTGACTCGCCGTCCACACATCGTCGTGGCATTGGCATCTTCTTTACCAGGTTCCGCGGGAACGGATGTAGCGGCGGAACCCCGCCACGGCCCCTGATCGCGGCCGATTTCCCAGGTCGGGAGCGCTCAACGTTGATACCCGACGCGGACGACAGAACCGTAAATTACAGATTGATAACACGCGGTTCGAGGGAAGACGCGGCATGTCCTGGCACGTCGCACACGTCGCGTGACACCGAGTTCCCGGGGGCCGGCGTCACTGGCACGGTACGGTCCCGCCGAAGCGCCTCGGCGTCGGCCGGCGGGGGCACGCCACATGCTCACCAGCAACGGACAAAACAGCCACCGGTATTCGGACGAGCGTGCCGGGGCGGGCGAGACCAGCACGAGAAAAGTGCACAGGCCACTCCCGCACCGCGGCTACCCTCGGACATTATGCAGCCTGAGGTGCACCCCGATCTTGAGAAGCTGTCGTTCCTGATCGGTCGCTGGGAAGGTGTCGGCGTCGCCGGCTACACGGACATGGACGAGTTCCAGTTCGGCCAGGAGATCGAGTTCACGCACGACGGAGAGCCCTACCTGAACTACCGCAGCCGCGTCTGGCGGATCAACCAAGACGGCTCCCTCGGCGACTTCGTGACCTCCGAGTCCGGCTTCTGGCGGATTCGCCCGTCGGAGGCGGAGGAGGGGACGGAGCCCACCGGCGAAGCTCCGACCATCCACCTGGAGGTGCTGATCTCGCACCCCGAGGGCTTCACCGAGCTCTACCTGGGCAACATCTTCGCCCACCGCGTGGAGATGTCGACTGACGTGGTGCTGCGCACCGAAACGGGCAAGCACGTCACCGCCGGGCACCGGCTCTACGGGCTGTTCGGCGACAACCGCGAGACCCTGGGATACGCCTGGGACATGGCCGCGCACGGCCAAGAGCTGCGCTCCTACATGTCCGCCCAGCTCAAGCAGGCGGCCCCGCGGAGCTGACCGGGGGTCGGGGCCGTGTCGCCCCGGCGGCCGCGGATCATGCGGGCATGACAGATCCCCGGGCGCTTCCCTCCGCTGGGCGGCGGGGCCGGCAGGACAAGATCCGGCTGCCCGGGGATCCGGGTGTCCACTGTGGATTCGCCAGAGCGATCCGATGACTCGTGTCGCCCTAGCGGGCGGACACCTCGCAAGTCCTCAAAGCATTCACTGTTAGGACCACCTCCTTTCCTGCGTGGGTCTGACGTTATGTCCGCTGCCGCCCGTGCGGCAAATGTTTTTTCACGACCTTGACGCCCGACCCGGGCGTGGCGGGTATCACCCCGCGACCGCTTAGACTCGAAACCATGTCGCACCTCACTTGGCGTGAAGAGCTGCGCACTCGCGGCTACCGCGTGACGCCGCAGCGGCAGCTGGTCCTCGAAGCCGTCCGGGAGCTGGAGCACGCCACCCCCGACGCCATCTGCACCCGGGTGCAGAAGACCGCCAGCGGGCTCAACCTCTCGACCGTCTACCGGACCCTCGACCTGCTGGAAAAGGTCGGACTGATCACGCACACCCACCTCGGTGCGGGCGCGCCCTCCTACCACCTCGCGGAGGAGGCCGACCACCTGCACGTGGTGTGCCGGGGCTGCGGCGAGGTCACCGACACCGCGCTCGATCTGGCCGACCCGCTGGTCGAGCGGCTCCGCCACGACCTCGACTTCGAGGCCGACGCCCGCCACCTGACGGTGATGGGCCAGTGCCACCGCTGCCGCGCCGCGACGGGCGTACAGGACGCGGATCGGGGCACCGGGACCGCGTAGGCTCGAAGTATGACTTCGCCGCTGTTGACGCGCCCCGGGGCCGTCGCCGCCGAGCCCCCGGACGCCGACGTCGCCGCCCACTACGGGGAACCCGCCCACGAGGGCCGCGCGCTGGAGGACACCGCCGGATGGATCGACCGCGGCAACCGCGGCGTCGTCCGCGTGACCGGCCCCGACCGCCTGAGCTGGCTGCACAGCCTCACCAGCCAGTTCCTGGACGGCATCGCGCCGGGCACCGCCACCGAGGCCCTGGTGATGGACACCAAGGGCCACATCCGGTTCCACCTGTCGATCGTCGAGGACGGCACGGCCGTCTGGGCGCACACCGAGCCCGGCGCCGCCGCCGACCTCGCGGAGTTCCTGGACTCCATGCGGTTCATGCTCCGCGTGGAGGTCGACGACCTCGGTGACCGCTGCCGCGTCCTCACGCTGGCCGGCCCCGACCGGGAGAAGGCGCTGGAGGCCGTCGCCGACCAACTGCGGGACGTTCCCGTGCGCCGCGCCGAGGACGAGACCGACCTCTTCCTTCCGGCCGACGCCCTCGTGCCCGTCGCCGAGGCGCTCACCGCCGCCGGGGTCCGCCCGGTGGGGATGTGGGCCTATGAGGCCCGGCGCATCGCCGAGCACCGCCCCCGCCTCGGCCTGGACACCGACCACCGCAGCATCCCCCACGAGATGAACTGGATCGGCCGCGCCGTCCACCTGGAGAAGGGCTGCTACCCGGGCCAGGAGACGGTCGCGCGGGTACACAACCTGGGGCGCCCGCCGCGGCGCCTGGTGATGCTGCACCTGGACGGCACCGCCGAGCGCCTGCCCGAGCGGGGCGCGTCGCTCGAACTCAACGGCCGCGCCGTCGGTGCCGTCGGCTCCTCCGCCCGGCACCACGACCTCGGTCCGATCGCGCTCGGTCTGGTCAAGCGCAATGTTCCCGTCGACGCCGAGTTCGTCGTGGACGGCATCGCGGCCGGGCAGGAGGTCGTCGTCGACCCGGACACCGGCGCCAACGCCCAGATCAGCCTCAGGCGCCGCCCGGCCTGACAACCGGCCGGATGACGAGCGCGGAAACACGCGGCCACAATCGGACACGACGACGGGGCCGGTCACACGACCGGCCCTATCCTTATATGTGTGTGCTCTTTGCCACCACGGGGAACCGGGGCGATGTGTTCCGCGTCTGATGTGTGCACGGAACACCATCAGCCGTAGGCCTTCCGCGCACCCGAAGAGCACGTCGAACTGGACTACCCAGGGCCTCTATTAGCGAAACCTGAACACCCGAAATCATTGCCCCGTGGATTCGCCTCGGGATACAGATGGATTCGGCATCGGGCAATGCCCCTTGACCTGCCAGAATAATCATTGACTCGCATCGGTTCACGAGGACGACACCGTGGATGAAGTAGCGCCAACACTCCAGCTGATCGCGCTAGCTCTGGTCGGCTTCAGTGCCTTCCTGTGGCTGCGCGCCATGCGGGCGCACCGGCACCGTCGGCGGCTTGAGTTGACCCCCGACTACACGGCGGGTGGTCTGCAGGCATGCGAACGGCTGCCGTCACGGGCCGAGATCAACGCGACCGCCGCCGAGGGGCCGGGAGGCCTGCTGACCTCCCCCTACTCGCAGACACCGTGTGTCTGGTTCCGCGTGGAGGTCACCCACCACCACTACCGGGAAGAGCGGGGACCGGGAGACCGCCTTGAGGTCGAGCGACTGTTCGGGCTCCACTCCCATGAGCCGTTCCGGCTGACGGACGCGACCGGAAGCGTGCTCTGCGCGCCCGACTGGGCCGAGGTCGACGATGCCGAGGTCGCCGTCGACCAGTTCGTCGCGAGCGAGGAGCCGCCGGCCGACATCCTCTCTCCCGCACAGCTGGCCGCCGTGGGCAAGGACAAGTGCACCAGCACCACGGTCATCGGCCCCGCCGGCCTCACCCCCGGCTGCACCTACAAGGAGTGGGTCATCCGCCCCGGGCAGGAGCTGTTCGTCGGCGGTCTGGCGCGCCGCAACGAGGACGGCGACATGGTGATCGAGGGCACCGAAGAGGACCCGGTGATCATCTCCACCCACACCGAGCAGGAGATGATCAACGCCGACTGGCACAAGGAGCTGCTCGGGTTCGGCCTGCTGCCCATCGCACTGATCCTGCTGGCCGCCCTGCTGATCCTCCTGTAGCACGCCTGGACACGCGCGCCCCGCCGAGGATGCCGCAACGCTGAAGGGCGGTGACCCCCATGACAGGGGGCACCGCCCTTCAGCGCTTCTCTGTCTCTGCCCCCGCTCCGTCTCTGCCCAGCACTGTGCCTGCCCCGGGCCCGTCCGCCTCCGCCGACCCCCCGGCGGAGGCGGGGACGTGCGCGACGCCGCAGCGGCGGGGTCCTTACAGGACGGCCGCGAGCCGCTCCTCGTGCAGGCGCTCGCCCCACGACGGCTCCAGCGGCGGGATCTCCCCGACGCGCCAGCGCAGCAGCAGATCGGCGAGCTCCGGGTTGCGCGGCAGCGCGGGACCGTGCAGGTAAGTGCCAAGAATCTGGCCCTGGACGGCGCCCTCGGTCTGGCCGTCGTCGTTACCGACGCCCCTGGCCACACGGGACAGCGGCATAGCCGACGACCCGATCGCGGTCCGGCCCTGGTGGTTCTCGAAACCGGTGATACGCCCGACACCCAAGGACGGATCGACGTCGGCCACGATCTCGCCGACCCCGCGTACCTGGCCGCGCCCGCTGCGGATGTCCAGGATGCCCACGCCCGGCAGCGGGTTATCGTCGTCGTCACCGTAGCTCTCGCCGATGATCTGGTAGCCGGCGCAGACCGCGAAGACGCAGGCGCCGCGCTCCGCCGCCCGCTTCAACCCGCCGTCGGAGCGCAGCCGGTCCGCCGCGAGGATCTGCGGCCGGTCCTCACCACCGCCCAGCAGGTAGATGTCGCCCTCGGCCGGGACCGGGTCACTGGAGTGGACGTGCACCTCCTCCACCGGGATGCCGCGCAGCTCCGCGCGGCGGCGCAGCACGAGCACGTTGCCCTTGTCGCCGTAGGTGCTGAGCAGGTCGGGATAGATCCAGACGAGGCGCAGGGCGCTGCTGGAGTCGCTCATGGGGTCCCCCCTCCTACTGCACGCGGCCGTAGGCCGCGCGGATCTGCTGGAAGGCCGTGTAGTTGGCGATGACGTCGATCTGCGTGATGCCGGACTGCTCCGCCTTGACGTGGCTGACGACGTCGGCGACCGTGTCGGCGACCTGGAACGGGACCCCGTCGGTCTCCAGCCGGAGCGCCAGGTCGGTACGGCGCTCGCCCATGACGAAGACCCGCCGCCCGCGCAGCACGGTGTAGTCGACGTCCCAGAGCCAGGAGGTGTCCTTACCGTCGGGGATCTGCGCGTTGACGGACAGGATCACCGGCACGTGCGGCTGGCTGAGCACCGCGAACGACTCCAGCCACCCGGCCGGGTTCTTGGCGAGCAGCAGCCGCACCTCGACGCCGTCGGTGACAACGGAGGTGTAGCGCCCGGCCACCGAGCGGATCTCGCGCAGCCGCGGCAGCGACTGCTTGGGGTGGATGCCGTAGGCGGCGGCGGTGGCCACGGCCACGGCCGCGTTCGCGCGGTTGGCGTCGCCGGGCAGGCCGAGCTCCAGCCGCATCGGCTGGCCGTTGGAGTCGATGATGGTGTCGTTCTCGTTGTCGACGGCCCAGCTCGTCTCCGGGCGGCTCAGCCCGCACTCGGGGCACTCCCAGTGGGGATCGGGCTCACGTTTGAGGTGGCCGCCGCACTCCGGGCAACACCAGGAGTCCTCCTTCCAGCGCTGCCCCGCCGCCACCCAGGTGGCGTGCCGCGCGCCGAGGCCCGCCCACGCGACGAGGGGGTCGTCGGCGTTGGCGACGACGTGCGCCTCGCTGCGGCGCAGCGCGTCGCGCCACTTCTTGGCGAGCAGGTTGATCTCGGAGGCGCGGTCCATCTGGTCGCGGCTCAGGTTCATCAGCACGACGACCGCCGGACTGGTGTCGCGCAGGACCTGCGGCAGGTATTTCTCGTCGACCTCAAGGACGGCGTTGCGGGCGTCCGGGGCGTTCGCCAGGGCGGTGATGTGCCCGGTCGGCATGTTCGCACCGTGCTCGTTGGTCGCGATCTCACCGAGTTCACGCAGCGCCGACGCGATCAACCGGGTCGTCGTGGTCTTGCCATTCGTCGCGCTGACCAGCGTCAGCCTGCGTCCGCGGGCGAGTTTGGCGAGGAGCTCCGGCTCGACCTTGAGCGCGACCCGGCCGCCGATGACGGAACCGTCGCCGCGCCCGGTGGCCCGGGACAGCGTGGCCGCGCCCTTGCCCAAGACCGCGGCCAACTGGGCGCGCAAGGGAAGTTCGCTCATGATCCCCACTAAATTGCTGCTGGAGGTGGCTGCCGGAAGGCAGTTCGAAAAGGCGCCTGACGCGAGTGGCGGCGCCTCCTAAGCCTATTGCCCGTGGCCTCTTGTGGGACCAAAAGGGACGCGGACCTCGGACGGACGCCCGCTTCGGGCGCGTTGGGGGCCGGTGCGGCCGGTGCACGATCAGACCGCGCGCCAGTCCAGGCGCTCAGGAGGCGGGCCGACATTGGGGTGCGCGGCCCCCGGATCAGCGGTGGGGGGCGCCAGCGGGCGGGCCGGTTCCCCACGGGACTCCTCGACGGTGCTGAGAGTGGCGGTGGGCAGGGTCAGGATGCCCGGGTTGGCGTCGGTGAGGACCGGCCCCGCGTCACCGGGGACGACCATCGCCGTCGGCGGCAGGGTGCGCAAGCCGTGCGGGTCGAGCTGGTAGTCGCTGACCGGACCCGTGCCGTCGGTCTCGCCGATCTCGGCCGCCTGGGTGGTGGCGCGGCCCCAGGCGGTGGCCACGCGCATGTTCTTGGCCAGGTTGAGCGGGGTGACCGGCGGAGCCGCGGTGCGCACGGGCACCGGGGCGGTGACGCCCTCGCTGTCCTCGGCTACGTAGCCCCCGCCCACCGTGTCGTTCAGCGCCTCGCCGATGACCTCGGTGAGCTGGTGCATCCGGAGCCGTACCGCCACCCGGTGGCCGTTGCTCGCGGCCAGCGCCTCCACGTCACCCGCCTCCCCAACCCCCGCCTTCTCGGCCGCTGCTCCCGCCGCGGCGGAGGCCGCCACGCGCCCGGTCGCCAGCCAGGAGGCGGCGCGCGCCGCCGACGCGGAGGTGGGCTGGCGCATGAGAACGGGGAACACGCCGGGGGCGGCCAGGCGGTGCGCCGTGCGTTCGCCGACCTCGCGGATCATCAGCACCAGGCCGACTCCGGACCATGAGGCCGCGCCGATCAGCCGATCGATCTCGGCGGCCGGGAGCACGTCGGCGCCGCACACCACGATGGTGTTGGCCCACGGCCGGGGGGCGCGCCGCTCGTTGTGGGGACCGCGGGAGCGCAGCTCCAGCAGCTCGCGCAGGGCGGCGACGGCGTAGGTGCCGTAGGCGCGCGTGGAGACGTCCCCCGCGGCGCGGTCGGTGGCGATCACCTTGATCTGCGCGTAGGGCTCGTCGCCGCAGCGCGTACCGATGCCCTCGAAGGGGGCGATGTGCCGCTCCAGTTCCCAGGCGCGCTCCATGACCGACCGGTCCGCCCCGCAGCGGGCGCGGACCTCGGCCCGCTGCTCCGGGCTGAGCAGCATCAGAGCGGGGTCGCTCCGGACCGCCGCTCCTTCGCCGGGGTCGGCCAGGGCGCGCAGTCCGCCGATGACAGCGGAGACGCTCGCCCCCGGGCCGACGACCTCAAGGATCTGCAGGAGCAGCATCTCGTCGATGTCGATGTCGGCCTTGGGGTCGAGGGCCGAGGCGACCGACGAGAGGATGCGGGCGCGCTGCGCCCCGTCGAGGTCGGTGCCGAGGTGGAGCCGCTGCAGGCCAGCGGGGAGGACGCGGATGCGCGGTGTGATGCCGCAGCGCTTGACCAACGCCATGAGGTCGCGGGCGAGGGCGCGGCCGGAGAGGTCCACGACGGTCAGGTCGCGCCCGCTGCGCAGCCGCGACGCCCCGATGGTGGTGAGCAGGGCCGACCAGCCGGCGTCGGTTCCTCCCGCGACGACCATGGTTCCGGCGTTCTCGGGCACCCGCACCCCGTACCAGCGGGGCTGCGCCTCGAAGGCGCGCTGGCGGGTCTGCCATTCCGCGTACTGACGGGCGTGCTCCTCCAGACGCTCGCGCTGTTCCGCGTCGAGCCGCTCCTGCTCTTCGGCGAGGCGGGCCTCCTCCCGGCGCAGGCGCTCGGCCATCGCCTGGCGACTCTGCAGCAGGGCGACCACGATGGGCACAGCCATAGCGAGGCAGGCCAGGCACAGGCCCAGCGCGACAAGTCCGGGGAGGATGCGCATCGGCCACAGGCCGACGCAGACCACGGCTACGAGGGCCAGCAGGGCCAGGAGGGCGGTGAGGGGCCGGTTCGTTCTCGCCTCGTGGCGCCACTGGGCGGCGCGCCACTCCTCGGTGATGGCGACGCTCTCCGGGGGTGCGGGACGGCGGGGCGCCGGACCGGGGTCCGGAACCAGTAGCTCATGGCGCCATCCGATGTAGGTCAGCCCGGTCTGTACTCCTGATCGAGGGGCTGCCACCGCGTCGCACCTCCTGCCCGGGCCACGGGAGCCGGGGAGATCGGGATGGGTACGGTGGAATGGTTTCAGGCGGTAGCCGAGTTGTCACGACCTCGCTGAAAATAACGTGACCGGTAATTCAAAGCGCGAGCAGGACGATACCGGTCACGACAGCAATCGAGGAGATAGATCGGACATGGCCGAAACTCTCCTTGAAGGCGACCGTGCCGATGATGGCGCCGAAGATAATGCTGGTCTCGCGCAGGGCCGCGACACTCGCCAGCGCCCCTTGGGTCTGCGCCCACAGCACCAGACCGTAGGCGCCCGCGCTCAACGCGCCGCCCAGGGCGCCAACGCGCCAGATCGGGCGCAGCTGCTCCACGAGCCGCCCCCGGCGGGTGATGACCGCGACGATCATGAACACCGGCCCTTGCAGCAGCATGAGCCAGCCCAGGTACCCGGTGGTATCCCCGGACAGGCGCGCCCCGGTGCCGTCGATGACGGTGTAGCCCGCGATCGCCAGACCGGTGGCGACGGCGGCGAGCAGCGCCGGGGCCTGGCCAGGTCGGGGCCGTCCACCGGCGAGCACCAGCACCATCAGCCCAGCGGAGATGACCAGCACCCCGGCCAGGTGGAGCGGGGGCAGCGCCTCACCGATGACAAGAGTGGCGACCAGCGCCACGACCCACGGCGCCGTCCCCCGGGCGAGCGGATAAACCTGACCGAATTCCCCGCTCCGGTAGGAGAGCATGAGCAGGCCCATGTAGAGCACGTGCACCAGCGCCGAACCCAGCAGGAACGGCCAGACTTCCGGTGCGGGCGGCCCGGTGGCCACGGCCAGCGCCCCGCCGCAGACCATTCCGGAGACACCGATCAGCGCGAAGCCGAGAAGGCGGTCGGTGATCGCGTGCGCGATCGCGTTCCACATGGCGTGCAGCAGTGCGGCACCGAGAACGGCGGAGAGGATCACGGGAGTCATGGAAGCGAATCATCGCACCCCATAGCGCCGACACAGCGGGGAGGGTGCCGGGGTACCCGTCTCCTGGCAGACAGGGCCGGGTCGGGCCAGCGTCGGGGGCGCGCACTCCGGGAAGCTGCCCGGCCGAGCGGTCACGGCGGCGCCGAGCGCGGCGGGGGTTGGGGCTCGCCGGTCCCCTGACGGGCCAGGCGTGGCTAGGCCGGGCGCCCCCAACGTCGGGAATGGCGCTGTCCGGAACCTTTCTGCGCGATGATCATGGTCAGGAACCCGGTTCGGTCCGCTTTGCCGGGAGAATCCCCATGATCATCGCCTGGTGGGGGCGGGGACGGGGGCGCTCCGGACGAATTCGCGGGTTTTCGCCGTGTCCCTAGGGGCAAAGACGAGCGCGTGCCCGCAGAAGGGAAGTCCTTCTGCGGGCACGCGCTCGGTGCCGGATCGGGCGGCGTCACGGGCCTGCCGGACGTTCAGGCCTCGACCTGGAGGTCGATGACCTTGCCCACCTCGGCCGTGACGTCGTACTCCGCGGTGAAGCCCTGGGAGGCGAGCACGCGGACCTTCCAGTCCCCATCGGCGGCGAAGAAGCGGAACGTTCCCTCGTCGCCGGTGGCGACCTCGCCGACGAAGTCACCCGAGGCGTTGAGCAGCCGCGCGTAGGCGCCGCGCAGCGGAGCGCCGTCGCGCTTCACGACACCCTGGATGACCGCCTGGTCACCGGCGTCCGCGTTGGCGAGGGCGACGCCGCCGACCGGCGCTCCGCATCCGTTGTCACTCACTGGGCCTCCCCAAGTTCGATCGGCACGCCGACGAGCGAGCCGTATTCGGTCCATGAACCGTCGTAGTTCTTCACGTTCTCCAGGCCGAGCAGCTCGTGCAGGGCGAACCAGGTGTGCGACGAGCGCTCGCCGATGCGGCAGTAGGCGATGATGTCCTTGTTCAGATCCACACCGGCCTCGGTGTAGAGCTCACGCAGCTCATCGTTGGACTTGAACGTGCCGTCCTCGTTGGCGGTCTTGGCCCACGGGATGTTCCGGGCGGTCGGAATGTGGCCGGGCCGCTGCGAGGTCTCCTGCGGCAGGTGGGCCGGGGCGAGGAGCTTGCCGACGAACTCGTCGGGCGAGCGCACGTCCACCAGATCCTTGGTGCCGATGGCGTCGACGACCTCCTCGCGGAAGGCCCGGATGGAGCGGTCCTGGTCCTTGGCGCTGTAGGAGGTCTTCGGGCGCTCGGGCACCTCCTCCACCAGCTCGCGGGAGTCGAGCTCCCACTTCTTCCGGCCGCCGTCGAGCAGCCGCACCTTCTGGTGGCCGTACAGGCGGAAGTACCAGTAGGCGTAGGCGGCGAACCAGTTGTTGTTGCCGCCGTAGAGGACGACGGTGTCGTCGTTGGAGATACCGCGCTCGGAGAGCAGTTTCTCGAAGCCGGTCTTGTCGATGAAGTCGCGCCGGACCGGGTCCTGGAGGTCCTTCTTCCAGTCGATCTTGATGGCGTTGGGGATGTGCCCCTTGTCGTAGGCCGAGGTGTCTTCGTCAACCTCCACGAGAACGACGCTTGGGTCGTTCAGGTGAGCCTCCACCCAGTCGGCGTCCACAAGGACGTCGGAGCGGCTCATGGGGATCCTCCTCATAGATCGTTGCCTGCGATGGCCTCAGCGGCCGAATCGGTCGGTTGTGTGTCGTCCGTGTGCTTGGGACACCGGATGTGGTTTGTCCCTACCCACGCACCGGTGTGATGCGCTTCCCCATCTGAAACCACCGAGCCGCGCCTATGCGGCCTTGCCCGGGAGGGGCAGGCGGCGGAGCAGAAGGTACATCTCGCAGCCGAGGCAGAAGCCGAAGGCGGCGTTGAGAAAAGCGGCGAAGAGAGCGAATGCCGTGGCGACCATCCCCAGCCAGGAACCGACGAACAGGTAACCGGCGAGCCCCACGAGGGCGAAGGCCAGCCCCACCCCCTGGGCGAACCGCGGCGGGGCCGCGTCCTCCAGCTCCGGGGGAGCACCGAGCCTGGGGCGCACGAAGCGGGCGAAGATCCACGCGTAAGGCGAGTGGCGGACGCCGATCATCACGGCGACGGCGAACACCAGCGCCTGAAAGGCCAGGAGCCAGTGGCTACCGGTGATCAGGACGAGGGCGAGAACGACGGTGGTGACGACGGCGGCGAATCGCTGTCCGCGAGGGTCGACCTGCATGATGGGCTTCCCAGCTGCGTGAGCGGTGCGGGAGGGGCGAGAGGCGATGGCCCGGCTCGTCCTCCGTGCTAACGGAAGGCTGGCCGTGGGCCGGATCCGGGGCGCGGGCGCACCGCGGAGATCCGCTCTAGCGGGAAGCGCGACAGAGTGCGGTGGCGACGCGGCAGAAGTCCACGGCGCGTCGCTTCGTCAAAAGCGCATCTGTCGGAGAAGTCACGGTCACGATCGTACGGGTTGGGGGCGCGGATGTCACGAGTGGGGCGGATCACATCCCCCGAAGGCCGCGCGGGTCGGCGCGGGGCGTGCTTCAGGGGTCGATGGTGGAGCCCAGGGCGGCGATGACGTCGGCCTTGCGCGGCTGGCCGCTGGCCCGTCGCGTGACGCGCCCGCGAGCGTCGAGGACGAGGACGGTGGGCGTACGCATGATGCCGAGCCGCCGGACCAGGTCGAGCCGCGACTCGGCGTCGATCTCGGCGTGCGCGACCCCCTCGACCATGGCCGCGACCTCGGTGAGCACCCGCCGAGTGGCGCGGCAGGGCTGGCAGAAGGCGGTGGAGAACTGCACCAGGGTGGCCCGCTCCCCCAGCGGGGACCCGATGTCCTCGGCCGTCAGGGACAGGCCGTCGGGCTCGCTGCCGTCGACACTGCTGGCGTTAACGCCGCTGCCAGTAACACCGCCGCCGTTGGCTGCGCCACCTTCGACCGCTCCGCCGTCGGCCTCGCTCACGCCCGTCCCTCCATCGTTCGGGGCCGCGCGGTCGCCCCGCGACGCGCCGCGTCTCCCGGTGCCAGCGGCGGCGGTCGGCCGCACGTCTCGCATCCGCCCGTTGCCACGCTGCCACAGCGCGCCGAACAGCGTCGCCACGGCGAGGGTCGCGATGACCACCGCCCCGCCGGCGAGCTGCTCCGGTCCCATGCGCGGCTTACCCCTCCGAAGCCGCGCCCACGAGCCTGACATTGGTCGCCTCGGCCGACACCTCGACCCCGTTGGGCAGCGCGTCGATCTTGGTGATTTGCAGGTCGAACGGCATCTGGGGGACCTGGAAGCTGACCGTCAGCCGATCCTCGACCGCCGAGCCGAGTTGGATCGGGGGGGCATCGCTCACCTCGATACTGGACGGCGTGACCTTGATGACGTCGCCGTCGATGGACACGTCGAGGTCGGCAGCGACCGGGACGCTGATGCCGCCGGGAACCGCGAGGTCACCGGTCATCCGCGGCTTGCCGTCCTTGTTCTCGATGACGATGCCCTGCGGGAGCCGCGACTGGAGCTCGCTGTAGGGAAGCATCACCGTGGCGTCGGCGGTCTTGGCGATCACCTTCGGCTCGGTCATCAGGTCGCCGATAGCCGCCTGGACGTCGCGGGCGGTGACGTCGACGCGGTCGAGGCTGACGTCGTTGACGGTCATCGCGCCGGTGACGATGTGGATCTCGGAGTACTCCCCGCCGATCGCCTGGGTCAGGAAGGGGAAGCCGCCGATGGTGACCTCGGGCTCCGAGGACAGCTGGTACCGCTGGCTTACACGCTTGGCGATCTCGTTCTGCGCGGCCGAGTGGAGCCCGCGGTCGGCGACCACGACCATCACCAGCAGGAAGATCAAGATGAAGGCGAGAAACTTACGCATCGGGGTTCCAGCACACTCCCGTTAGTCCCGGCGCTCCGCACGGCCCAGGGGGATGGTCAGGGCCGCAGAGCACAGCTCAGCGGCGCCCCAGGACGCCCCGGCTGACTAGTCGACGAGAACGAAGCGTACTTCACGCGTCCCCTTCTCCCGGTTTCCGGTGGGAATCTCCCCGCCGATTTCCACCATCGGCCCGGGAAACGTCGGGCGCTTCTCATCCCGCGCTCATCGGTGCGTCCGCGTGCGTTCGCCCCGGATTCAGCGCGGCATCAGCATGTGCGCCAGATTGTCGTTGGCCGAGGCCCCCGACAGTGCGAGCTCGATCACATTGGTGGCTACGACGTGCGAAGAGCTGCGGCGCTGGAACTCCATGACGTGCGGCTGCTGCTCGTGCTCCTCGATCGCGAGCTGGTCGCGGTAGATGGCGTAGACGATGCGCTGCTGCGGCGCGCTGGGAACGGTGTGGGCGGCGAACAGCAGGGTGTCCGGTTCCCGCCGGGCGACCTCGTCGACGACCTCGTCGGCGCAGTCGTCGAACGCGTCCTCGTGCCCCTCGGCCAGCGTGTAGATGGTGATGATGCCGAGCAGCCGCGAGGACTGGCGCGGGGACGCCGACGGCTCACCGTAGTCGTCGTAGTCGTCCTCGTCGTCGAAGCCCCGGTCGAAGCCGTCGTCGTACTCGTCGTACTCGGGTTCCTTGCGGCGCCGCCTACCCCACACGCCGTCCTCCTCTTGATCACGGAAGTCCTGGGACTCCTGCTCGGCCTCGTCGGCTTCGGACGTGTCCCGCGGGGGAGCCGCGGACCGGCGCCGGCCGCCGCGTCCCCGCCCGCGGCGCTCTCTCGGCGGCTTCTGGGAACGGACCAGGGCCGCCCACAGCGCGCCCACCGCCCCCAGCATCATGAGCTGGCCGAGCACGGCCAGCCCGACGCGGGCCACCAGGATCTCCAGCACGGCCGCGAGGGCGACCAGGCCGATCACCGTCAGCTGGTGCTGCGCGAACCGCGGGCGCTCCCCCATCCGCCGCACGGCCACGATCGCGCACGCGATCAGGGCCAGCGCCGCGAACGTGTGGACCAGACCCAGCACCGACTTGGGGATGAGGTCGTAGTGGTCGGCCAGGGCCGGATAGCTGCTGTCGTAGCGGCCGCGCAACCGGTCCAGGGTCAGCACCACCAGCGGCACGATGGTCAGCGCCGTCACCACCAGACGGGTCCCGAAACGCGCCCGGGGCGAATCGACCGCGTACTCCACCGCGCCCCACGCCGCCATGAGCGGCCCGATGAGGGCGACCCCGATCTGGAAGATCCGGAAGGTCACGTCGGAGAACTCCAGCAGCGCCCCGGGGAAGGCAGCGCTCAGCGCGATCGCGACGCCCACCGACGACGCGACCCACGCGCCCGTGTAGACCCGGGGTTCCCTCTGAGTACGCGCGATAAGCGCAGCGGTAGCGCTCCAAGCCACCAGTGCGCAGACGAATGCCAGTCCTACCTCGACCATCCCGCTAATAATGCTGCACTCTCGCACCCGCTTGTGCACACGACTCGGCTTTCGCGGCTCCGACTTGCACCGATTTCCCGGGGCCGCGTGCAGTTGCCCCCAATTGTGTTGTGAGTTAGCTCACCCGGTGTGATCCCGCAATCGCGTTCCGGTCGCCGCGCGCCCCGGTGACCGTAGGCTCGAAACATGTGGGCGCATATCCGACCTGATCAGAATGGCGGCGATCCCGCCATCGTCCGGCACGGCGCGGCCTTTTTCGATGTCGACAACACCCTGATGCGCGGTGCGTCGATCTACTATTTCGCCCGCGGACTCGCCGCCCGCGACCTGTTCACCACGCGTGACCTGCTGCGGTTCGCGTGGGGGCAGGCGGTGTTCCGGCTCAGCGGCAGCGAGCGGCCCGAGCACATCCACGCCGCGCGCGAGGCCGCGCTGGCGTTCGTCGCCGGGCACGCCGTGGACGACCTCGTCTCGCTGTGCGAGGAGATCTACGACGAGACGATGTCCGACCGGATCTGGGAGGGCGCGCGCCGCCTCGTCCGCCGCCACCTCGACGCCGGGCAGAGCGTCTGGCTGGTCACCGCGACCCCCGTGGAACTCGCCGAGATCATCAAGCGGAAGCTGGGGCTGACCGGCGCTCTGGGGACCGTCGCCGAGACGGTCGACGGCGTCTACACCGGGCGGCTGGTGGGCGACCTGCTGCACGGCCCGGCCAAGGCGGAGGCCGTGCGCGCGCTGGCGCGGAGTGAGGGACTGGACCTGTCGGCCTGCGCCGCCTACAGCGACTCGTGCAACGACCTGCCGATGCTGTCGTTGGTGGGCCACCCCAACGCGGTCAACCCCGACGACGCGCTGCGCGAGCACGCCGAGGAGCGCGGATGGCCGGTGCACGAGTTCCGCAGGCACCGGGTCAAGCTGCGGGTCGGGGTGTCCGCCGCCGTGGCGGGGGCGGTCGGCGGCGCGGTGGCCGTGGGCATGATCCGCCGTCGCAGGGGCACGCCCGACCAGCGCTGAAACGCGCGGGACGTGCGCGAGCGGCGCGTCGGAACGGGCGGGGCTGGGTGATAGGGGGCGGCCCGGAGGCGGCTCTAGGAGCGCCCCACGGCGGCCCGCATCCGGTGGATCACGGGACGGCGGTCGCGGCCACGGCCGCGCTCGCGCCCGTTCTTCGGGTCATCGCCGTCGACACCGAGCTCCGCGAGGAACGCCTCGAAGGTCTCCTGCGAGGTGTAGGTCGGCGACCAGCCCACGGTGCGGCGCAGCTTGCTGACGTCCATGACGCGGTCGGAGCAGAGCAGCCGCAGCTGCTCCGGTGAGTAGTCGATACGGCCGCGCCGGGCCAGGCCGCGCAGCATGCGCAGGCCGCGCTCGGGCATCGCCACACCGGGCCGCCCGGCCTGGCGCAGACACTGCGACAGCGGGATGGAGCCGGGGGCCGCGACGTTGAACACGCCCTCGTTGTCGCCGCCGGCCATCAGGCACAGCGCGTCGACGGCGTCGTCCTCGTGGATGAACTGCAGGCGCGGGTCGTAGCCCCGGACCGTGGGGACGACCCGGAGCCCGAAGTAGCGAGCGAGCGGGGTCTCCATCGACGGGCCGATGAGGTTGGCGAGGCGCAGGACGGCCACGGACATGTCCGGGCGCCTGCGGGCCAGGCCGCGCGTGTGCCGCTCCACCTCGGCGGCGTCCTGGGCGTAGGCGGAGCGCGGGATGTCGCGAGCCTGGAGGTCCTCGGTGTACAGCTCCGCGGAGGGCGCGGCGGCCCCGTAGACGGCCGCGCTGGAGCGCACCACGATCCGCCGCACGGACGTGGACCGCTGGCACGCGGCCAGCAGCTGCATGGTGCCCAGGACGTGGTTAGCCTGCGACTCCGCCCGGCCTTCGGCGCTCTCGGGGGCGGTGGCGAGGCCGAGGTGCAGGACCGTGTCCGCGCCGGAGTCGCGGACGACCCTGCTCACACTGCCGTCATGGAGATCCGCGGCGACGTACTCGACCCGCCCCGGCGCGTATCCCGGCGGCGCGGGATCGACGCCGATGACCCGGTCGACACCGGGGTCGTCGAGCAGTTTCTCCGCGGCCCGGGCGCCCAGATAGCGGGAGACCCCGGTGACAAGTACGACTCGGCCCATGACTGCACGCCTCGAAAGAGTTGGGTACGCGTGAATGAGGAGAGTGTCTCCGCGTCCGCCACGGCCGGGAACCGGAGGGGCGGCGTCGGCGGAGAGACACGAACCTACTTCTTGTTGCGGCGCGCGATGCGAGTCCTCTTGAGAAGCTTGCGGTGCTTCTTCTTCGCCATGCGCTTGCGGCGCTTCTTAATGACGGAACCCATAGGATCACCTCTCGCCAACGGTTGCTTCAGACACGACAGCCCACCCAGCCCGTTCCCGCGGACGCGGGCGGACCAATGGGTGCCATCGAGGGGGATACGACGCGTCGTCCCACGGGCTCATGAGAGCGGGATCGGAACGCGGAACGCGTGCCGTCCCTCCGAACGAACGGAGAGCAACGCATACGCCGCACCCAACGAGGTAGCCTACCCGCTCGCGCCAACCGCGGAACGCACGGCCGCTGATCTGGTGACCGGACGCGGGTTGCCCCACCTGCGGACAACACGGAACACCGGCCATTCCTTCCCGTGCCCCTCCGGCCCCCGCGGTTAGGCGGCTACGCGCCGGGGACGCCCGGTCCCGAACCGTAGAGCGCGGCCGCGGGCTCGCAGTAGCCCACGCTGACCAGCCGCTGGTCCTCGAAGGTCAGCGACGTCACGCTGGCGAGCTCGCACTGGCGGCGGTCCGGCCGGTGCCACAGCGGCTTGTGCTCGGCCGCGCGGCGCACCGTCCAGATCGGCAGCTGGTGGCTGACGCACACGGCCTCGCGTCCCCACGCCTCCTTGCGGACGACCTTGACGACGTCGACCATGCGGGCCGCGATCTCGGTGTAGGGCTCGCCCCACGACGGCCGGAAGGGGTTGTACAGCCGCCGCACGACCCGCGGGTCGGTGAGCGAGCCGCGGGAGACGTGCCTGCCCTGCAGCGAGTTGGCCGCTTCGATCAGCCGATCGTCGAGCCGGACGGGCAGGCCGACGCGGTCCGCCAACGGCTCGGCGGTCTCCTGGGTGCGCTCCAGAGGCGAGGAGTACAGGGCGGCGATGTCCCGGCCCTCGAACCAGGCCGCGGCGAGATCGGCCATCCGCTGGCCGGTCTCGCTCAGGTGGAAGTCCGGAAGCCGCCCGTAGAGGATTCCGTCAGGATTGTGCACTTCACCGTGCCGAAGCAGGTGGACGACGGTGGTCGTGGGCATGTGTGCGACCGCTTCCCTTCGTGGCTCTTGTCATCCGGGAACGCCGTGCCGCGGTGCCGGCCCCACCGGTGGCGCGGACAACCGGGCCGTTGCGGGTGGTGGGCGACGTGACGCGCGAGGCGGCGTGCCCTTAAACGGTATCGGCCGCCGTGCGCAGGGCCGCCACCATGGCACGCACGGCGGGCCGACGCCCCGCCTCGCGCCGCCACAGCGCGTAGACACTCCGGAAGAGCACGGGGCGGACCGGGACCGTCACCACATCGGGCCAGAGCCGTCCCCGGCCCAGGCGGGGCAGCAGCGCGAGGCCCAGTCCGGCCGCGACCAGGGCCAGCTGGGTCGGGTACTCGCCGCTGTAGTGTGCGATCCGCGGCTCCACGCCCCGGCGGCGCAGGGCGTCGGCAAGCCAGTCGAAGCAGATGGTGCCCCGCGGGGAGGAGATCCACCTCTCGTCGGCGAGCTCGGACATCTCCACGTCGTCCCGCTCCGCGAGCGGGTGTGAGGCGGGCATGGCGACCTCGGCCGTGTCGTCGAAGAGGTGGACGCGCTCGATGCCCTCGGGGGGCGGGAGGGGGGAGCCCTCCCAGTCCTGGACGACGGCGAGGTCGCACTCGCCGCGCAGCACCAGCGTCTGGGAGGCCATGGGGTCGCACTCGGTGAGCGTGACGGTGAGCCGCGGGTGCCGCTCCGCCGCGTCGACGAGGACCTGGGGCATGAGCCCGCGGGCCGCGGTGGGAAACGCGGCGACCCGTAGAGGTCCGACGACGCCGCCCCGCTGTGCCTCCAGGTCGGCCTCGGCGGCGGTGATGAGTTCGAGGATCCGGTCGGCGTGCTGGACGAGCACGTGCGCCGCGTCCGTGAGCTGGACACCGCGCCCGTTGCGCTCCAGAAGCTGCGCGGAGGTCTCCCGCTCAAGCTTGGTGATCTGCTGGGAGACCGCCGACGTGGTGATGCCCAGGACGTCGGCCGCCGCGCTCACCGAGCCGTACCGGGCGATCGTGGTGAGCGCGCGCAACCGGTCGAGATCCAACATCTCCCTAGGATAAAGCGCCGGTTAACGGTCAGTCAGTGAATCACGTAGCGTTTCTTCGCGCCCCTCGCACATCACAGCCCCTACCGTCACCCGGCTTCCCGCGAGGGATCCGTCCGGCGGTACCGACCGGCCCGGCGGTGGCGTGCTCCGCCGGGCGCCAACGGCCCCTCCACAGGTGTACTGGCCACCGAGGGTGGTCGATCACGGCAATCACCACCGGTATCCCCACCGCGGTTAGCGGCGCTTCCGCGTTACCGACCTTCCCAGGGCAGGAACACCTAGGCACTCGCCTCCGCGGCGGCGCGCGCGGCCTTGGGCAGAGCCGAGACGACCCGGTCAATGGCCGCGTCGTCATGGGCGGCGGAGAAGAACCACGCCTCGAACGCCGCGGGCGGGAGGTACACGCCCTGGTCCAACATCGCGTGGAAGAAGGCGGCGAAGGCGGCGGTGTTCTGCGCCCGCGCACCGTCGAAATCGGTCACCTCGTCCTCGGTGAAGAACACCGTGAACAGGTTGCCGCCGTGCTGGATGCGGTGCGGCACCCCGGCCGCGCTGAGCTCCTTGCCCGCCGCCTCGGCGACCCGCGCCGACACGCGATCGATGTGCGCGTAGACCTCGGGGGTCGCGTTGCGCAGGGTCGCCAGTCCGGCCGCCGTGGCCAGCGGGTTCCCCGAGAGCGTCCCGGCCTGGTAGACCGGACCGGCCGGGGCCAGCTGCTCCATGAGGTCGGCACGGCCGCCGAACGCCGCCGCGGGCAGCCCGCCGCCCATGACCTTGCCGAACGTCATCAGGTCGGGGGTGACGCCCTCTAGACCGAACCAGCCCGAGCGGCTGACGCGGAACCCGGTGAGGACCTCGTCGAGCACCATCAGCGCGCCGTGCTTCGCGGTGATCTCCTTGAGCCTCGCGTTGAAGCCGTCCTTCGGCGGCACGATGCCCATGTTGGCCGGGCACGCTTCGGCGATCACGCAGGCGATCTCGTCCCCGGACTCGGCGAAGGCCCGCTCCACGGCCTCGATGTCGTTGTAGGGCAGGACCAGGGTGTCGGCGGCGCTCGCGCCCGTGACGCCCGGGGAGTCGGGCAGAGCGAACGTCGCCACCCCGGACCCGGCCGCGGCCAGCAGGGCGTCGACGTGCCCGTGGTAGTTCCCGGCGAACTTGATCACCTTGCTGCGGCCGGTGGCGCCGCGCGCCAGCCGGATCGCCGACATGGTGGCCTCGGTGCCGGAGTTGACCAGCCGCACCCGCTCCACCGGGGTGCGCGCGACGATCTCCTCGGCCAGCTCCACCTCGCCCGGCGTGGGCGCGCCATAGGAGGTCCCCTTGCTCGCGGCCTCGGTCAGCGCCTCCACCACGGCGGCGTGCGCGTGCCCGAGGATCAGCGGACCCCAGGAGCAGATGAGGTCGACGTAGGTGTTGCCGTCCACGTCCGTCAGGTAGGGGCCGTTCCCCGACGCCATGAAGGGCGGGGTACCGCCCACCGCGCCGAACGCGCGGACGGGGGAGTTCACCGCCCCCGGAACCACCGCACCGGCTCGTTGGAACAGCTCATCGGAAGTCGTATGTGTAGCCACGCCTCCCAGTGTGGCACCTGGCCGGGCGGGTGAATTCCCGAGACCCGCCGCACGTGCCGCGACCCGAGTTGTTAGGTTCGAGGACACACCTTCCGCGGACACACCCGCACCACCGGCACATCCGTCACCGGCCTGTCGGCCCCGCACTAGCCAGTACTTCCCTATCCAGCACTGCCAGACCCACCACCGCACCCAACCCAGGGGGACTGTATGTCTGAGGTGTTCGCCACCGCCGACCTGATCGACGCCCACGGGGAATCGATCGTCACCTGCGAGACCCAGTTCCGCCAGTTCGGCGGACGCACCGCGTTCCACGGCCCGATCGCCACGATCAAGTGCCACGAGGACAACGCCATGGTCAAAGAGCAGCTCAACCAGCCGGGCGAAGGCTGGGTGCTGGTCGTGGACGGCGGCGGCTCCCTGCGCACGGCCCTGATGGGCGACCTGATCGCCCAGGCGGCCTTCGACAACGGCTGGGCCGGCGTCGTCATCAACGGCGCGGTGCGCGACGTCGCGGCCCTGGCCAAGCTCGACCTCGGCATCAAGGCCCTGGGGAGCACCCCGCGCAAGTCCGCCAAGACCGGCGCCGGCCACCTGGACGGGGCCGTGTCCTTCGGGAACGTCGTCTTCACCCCGGAAAGCTGGCTCTACAGCGACGAGGACGGCATCGTCGTCAGCGACGAGAAGCTGGACCTGCCCTAGCTCTCTTCTTGTCCCGAGGCGATCCCGGCCCTGCCCGCCAAGGTCTGCTGGGCGGCCGTGTCGGCGTTCGGCTAATCCGGTGTTCTTGGGTGAAAAGCGGCAGCGAGGCCGGTGGGGGCTGAGGACGCCGGTCCCCTGGCGGGTTCGGTCTGGCGGGGGTCGCACCGCCGGTCCTCTTCCCGGTGGAGCGGCGACGGCGGCCGCGAAGAGGCCAGGGGTGGAGCGCCCCCGGATCAGCTCCCGGGCAGGCCATGCGGGCGGCCCGAAACGCGGATTGGGGGCCGCCTGCCCGGTTTTCCACAACTTTCCCGCGATGATCATGGGGACGGTCCCAGTTCTGTCCGGTTTGCCGGGAGATTCCCCATGATCATCGCCAGAGCGGGCCCGCGACAAGCCCGGCCGCCCCACCCCCACCCGCCCTCGGTGCCGCTTTTCACCGCAGAACACCGGATGGGTCCACAGCGGACAAGGCCGCCCAGCGGACCCGGGTTCCACCCGGCGGTGATCACCGGATCACCGCGCGGGGCTCAGGAGGTGAACTCCTCGCAGGCGTCGGAGATGGTGTCGAGGACCGCGATGGGGTCGGGCAGTCCGGTGGGGGCCGCTCCCTCACGGGGGCCGCGGATCCAGGTCGCGGCGGCGCCCGAGGGAAGTTGCGAGGGCGCGGCGAGGACGTAGCTGTCGCGGCAGTGCCAGCGCAGGCCGGGGGTGTCGGAGCTGGTCTCGGGAACGCAGTCGAGGTGGCAGGACCACCATTCGTCCTCGTCCACCGGCGAGCGCGTGGCGACGAAGAACAGGTGGCGGCCGTCCACGGCCGCCACCGGGCCGGCCGGGATTCCCGCGCGGTCCATCCGGGTCAGGGCCATGACACCGGCGCCAGCGGGGACGTCGAGGACGTCGAAGACGCGGCCGGTGGGCAGGATGACGTTGGCCGCGGGGGTGGTCGTCCACCATCGGCGGATGGTGTCCGGGTTGACGGTGGCCTCCATGCCCCACGCCGCCGACATGGGGTGGGCGCCCGGGTCGGGACAGCCGATGCGGTCGCAACCGCAGGCGCGCCCGCCCATCGCGGAGGGCGCGGCACCCCGGCAGACCGGCCAGCCCAGGGACGCGTACTTCAAGGCCGCGCCCAACATGTCGCCCAGCGCGGGACGGCGTTTCCGCCGCTGGATCACATCGGCCATGGGTTCCCTCCCTGTTCATCCCGGTCGTGTCGGTCAGTTCTCGCTATTCCCGACCTCGACCTGGGCGACCGGGAAGCGTCTGTTTCCCGTCAGCGCAGGAGGCGTGCTGCCTCCGTGGCCCAATAGGTGAGGATCTGCGCGGCTCCGGCCCTGCGGAAGCTGAGCAGGGCCTCCATGATCGCGCGCTCGCGGTCGATCCATCCGTTGCGCGCCGCGGCCTCGACCATCGCGTATTCGCCGCTGACCTGGTAGGCGGAGACCGGTACGTCGACCCGCTCCGCGATCTTGGCGATGATGTCGAGATAGGCCAGCCCCGGTTTGACCATGACCATGTCGGCGCCCTCGTCAAGGTCGAGCTCGACCTCGCGCAGCGCCTCACGGGCGTTGGCCGGGTCCTGCTGGTACCCGGCGCGGTCGCCGAACTGCGGCGCGCCCTCGGCGGCGTCGCGGAACGGGCCGTAGAACGCCGAGGCGTACTTCGCCGCGTAGGCCAGGATCACGACGTCGGTATACCCCGCCTTGTCCAGCGCCGCACGGATCGCGCCGACCTGTCCGTCCTGCATCCCGCTCGGCCCCACCACCTGCGCACCGGCCGCCGCCTGCGCGATGGCGATGGAGGCGTAGCGCTCCAGGGTGGCGTCATTGTCGACCTGGTGCGTGGGGGTGAGCACGCCGCAGTGCCCGTGCGCGGTGTACTCGCACAGGCACAGGTCGGCCATGATCACCATGTCGTCGCCCAGGTCGGCGGAGAGGTCGCGCAGCGCGCGCTGCACGATGCCGCCCGGGTCGTCGGCGGCCGCGCCGCGGTCATCCTTGAACTCCGGGATGCCGAACAGCATCAGCCCGCCCACGCCGGCCTCGGCGGCCTCCTGCGCCGCCTTGCGCAGACTGTCGCGCGTGTGCTGGACCACGCCCGGCATCGACTCGACCGGGTTCGGCGCGTCAATGCCCTCCTTGACGAACATCGGCAGAATCAGCTCTTCCGGTCGCAACCGCGTTTCCGCCACCAGGCGGCGCAGCGCGGGTGTGCGGCGCAGCCGACGCGGGCGGGCGGCCGGGTAACGAGCGGACATGTGGCGACACTCCCTTGTGGGGCAGGGTGCGGATTGGTCGTGGACCGGGCGGGCCGGGATCTCGGAGGACCTACAGCGCCTTGCGCCGTCGGCCGCGCCGCTTCTGACTGGGCTTGAGGACCGGCTTCCCCGCGGCCAGCGCCTCGGCCCGTTGTGCCGCACCGTACTCCGCCAGAGCGGCGGCGAGGGCGGAAACCGAGGTTTTCGGGGCGACGACGTCGACGCGCAGCCCGAACTCCTCAGCGGTCTTGGCGGTCTCCGGCCCGATCACCGCGATGACGGTGGTGTTATGCGGCTTTCCGGCGATGCCCACCAGGTTGCGGACGGTGGAGGAGGACGTGAAGAGCACCGCGTCGAACCCGCCGCCCTTGATGGCCTCACGGACCGGTGCGGGCGGCGGCGCGGCGCGGACGGTCCGGTAGGCCGTGACATCGTCGACCTCCCACCCCAGGTCGTCCAGGCCGGCGGACAGCGTCTCCGTCGCGATGTCGGCGCGCGGCAGCAGCACCCGCTCGATGGGGTCGAGCTCGGCGTCATAGGGCGGCCACACCTCGACGAGTCCGGCGCCGGACTGCTGGTGCGGGGGCGGGGTGAGGTCGGGCTGGATGCCGAACTCGCGCAGCGCGGCGGCGGTCTGCTCACCGACGGCCGCGACCTTGACCCCGGCGAACGCGCGGGCGTCCAGGCCGTAGGACTCGAACTTCTCCCTGATGGCCTTGACCGCGTTGACCGAGGTGAACGCGACCCACTGGTAGCGGCCGGTCACCAGGCCGCGCACGGCCCGCTCCATCTGCTGCGGGGTGCGCGGCGGCTCGACGGAGATCGTGGGCACCGACTCGGGCACGGCGCCGTAACCGCGCAGCTGGCCGGCGAGCCCGGACGCCTGCTCCCTGGTGCGCGGAACCAGCACCCGCCAACCGAACAGCGGACGCGTCTCAAACCAGGACAGCTCCTTCTGCTGGGCGACGCCGGGGCCGACGACGAGCATCGCGGGCGAGGTGACGTTGTTGCCCTTGGCGTCGGCGGCCTTGATGTCGGCGGTGAGCCGACCGAGCGTGGAGACGACCGTGCTCTGCTCGGTGGTGCTCCCCATGCGGGTGACGGCGACCGGGGTGTCGGCGGGCCGCCCGCCCGCGATCAGCGCCTTGCACAGCCGGTCGTAGCCCGGACCGGCGTGGCCCGGGTCGTCGTCGGGGATCTCCGGCCCCAGCACGACGAGTGTTCCGCCGTCGTCCTCGGGCAGCCGCTCCAGGTCGAACCCCGCGCTGCGGGCGTTGACGACGTGCAGGTCGCTGACGCCCTCGGGCATCAGCGGGACGCCCGCGTAGGTCGGGACCGCGGTGATGGAGGACAGCCCCGGCACGTGCTCGCACTCGACGCCGGCCCGCTGGCAAGCGGCGGCCAGCTCGGCGCCCCGGCAGCCCACCAGGGGGTCGCCGCTGTACAGGCGGACCACGCGGCTGCCCTCGCGGGCGTGGTTGACGGCCAGGGCGTTGATCTCGCCGCCGCATTCGGCCGGCTCCAGCACCGTGACGTCGTCGCGGCAGTGCGTGAGCAGGGCGGCCCGGTACTTGGCCAGCTCGGGTCCGGGCTCGCGGACGGTGATGACGACGTCGGCCTCCGCGAGCAGCGCGGCACCCCGCAGCGTCAGCAGCTCCGCGCCGCCCGGCCCGGCCCCGACGATCGCGACATGGCCAGCGCTCGGCTCAGTGTGCTGATTCACCATGAACCTCCGAGGATGCCCCGGACATCACGCCCGAGGAGGAATCGGACCCCTGTCCGCGAGAGCAGGCGTTCCCGCGGTTGTCTGTGGGGCGTAGTCAATGTGCGCTCGCTCCTTGGTTTTCTCCGCCACCGCGCTTCCCCCGCTGCTCGGCCTCCCGGCGCCACCGCGATTCCCCCGGCATCCCGGGGTCCGACGTCCCGATGGCGCGCTGGCCGGGGCGCCCAGCCAGGGCGGCGGCCTACCCTTGCTCCCCCTGCTCTTGCCCCCCGTGCTCTGGCTCGTCCTCGGTGCCTGAGGACTCCTCAGTGGCGGCGGCCACGATGCGGTCGGCCCCCTCCGCGATCATCTCGCGGGCGAGCTTGCGGCCGAGACGTTCGGCCGCCGCGACCGTGATGTCGGGGCCGTCCAGCGCGACGGCGCGCTCGCGGTGCACCGACTGCCGGCCGTCGGTGGCCACGGCCGCGGCGCGCAGCCGCAGCAGGCCGTCGTGGTACTCGGCGAACGCTCCGACGGGGGCGGCGCAGCCCGCCTCCAGCTCGGCCAGAACCGTGCGCTCAGCGGCCACCGCCATCCGGGTCGGGGTGTGGTCGACGGCGGCGAGGTAGTCCAGGTCGCGGCTGGCACGGGAGATGTCGCACTCCACGGCGAGAGCACCCTGGCCGGGAGCGGGCAGCATCTGGGAGGGCTCGAAGACGTCGGTAACGTCGTCGACGCGGCCGATGCGGGCGAGCCCGGCGTAGGCCAGCACGACGGCGTCGAGCTCACCGGAGCTGACCTTGCCCAGGCGGGTCTCGGCGTTGCCGCGGATCGGGACGAAGTTCAGGTCGGGCCGGAGCGCCGCGAGCTGGGCGACACGCCGCGGCGAGCCGGTGCCGATGACGGCGCCGCGCGGCAGGTCGGCGAACTTCAGGCCGTCGCGGGCGCACAAGGCGTCGCGCGGGTCGTCCCGCTCGGTGATGGCGATGAGGGTCAGCCCGTCCGCCGGTGTGGTGGGCAGGTCCTTCAGGGAGTGCACCGCGAAGTCGATGTTCCCCGAGAGCAGCTCGTCGCGCAGCGCGTTGACGAAGACACCGGTACCGCCGAGCTGGGTCAGATGGGCCTTGGTGACGTCGCCGTAGCTGGTGATCAGGACCAGTTCGACCGGGATGCCGGTGCGCTCGGTGATGACGTCGGCCACCTGCTGCGACTGCGTGGTGGCCATCGTGCTGCGACGGGTGCCGAGCCGGGCGGGCACGGAGGTCATGACTACTTCGTCTCCCCTGCGGTGCTCTGTGCGGAACCGTGCTCGGCACTCACCGCGCCGGGTGCCGTCGGCTCAAGGTCGAACAGCTCGCGCAGGGCCGCCTCGTAGGAGTCGCCGTCGGGTCCCGCCGCGAGTTCCTTGACCCGGACCGTGGGCTGGTGCAAAAGCTTGTCCACGACGCGGCGCAGGGCGTGGCCGACCTCGCCGCGGGTCTTGTCGTCCAGGTCGGGCAATCGGCCCTCCAGTCGGGAGAGCTCGGTGTCGACGACCTCGCGGGCCTTGCTGCGCAGCGCGACAACGGTCGGAGCGACCTGCTCAGCGCGGCGCACGGCCTGGTATTCGGCGACCTCCTCCTCGACGATGTCACGGACCACGGAGATCGCGCCGGAACGCCCGGAGGCAGCGTCAGCGCCTTCGGCGGCGGCCTGGCGGAGGTCCTCGATGTCGACTAGGTGCACGCCGGGGATGTCGCGCACGCAAAGGTCGATGTCGCGTGGAAGGGCGAGGTCGAGGAAGACGAGCGGGCGCCCGCAGGACTTCCGCTCCAGGGCGGATTCGACCTCCGCCCGCGTCAGCACCAGGCCCTGGGCGCCGGTGCAGGAGATCACCAGGTCGACCTCGTGGAGGAGGCCAGCGGCGTCCTCGAATGGGACGGCGTGGCTCTGGATGGGCTCGTAGGCCTCGGTTAGGCACTCGGCCAGCCGGGCGGCGCGCTCGTGGGTGCGGTTGGCGACGATGACCGTGCTGGCGCCCTGGCGGGCCACGGTGTTGGCGGACAGCGCGCTCATCGATCCGGCGCCCAGCACCAGAACCCGCGCCCCGGTGAGGACCTGGGGCTGCGGGACGGCGGCCGCGACGTCGGCGGTCGGCTCGGCCAGCGCCTCGTTGCCGCCCATCGGGCAGCGGGCGGGGGCGTCGGCGCTCTCGGCCCCGCAGGAGCCGATCGCGTCGATCCGGGCGGAGCCGAAGGGGCCGAAGTGGCGCCCGGCGACCACGAGGCCGAGGCCGACCATGTCGGCGCCGGCGTGGTCGAGGTGGGTCTCGGTGTGGGCGCGCTTGCCGACGCGCAGCGCCCGCTGGCCGAGGTCGTTGAGCACCCGCCCGATGGTGCCGGTGTGCTGGGCGTCCTTGATCGCGTTGCGGACCTGGCCGAGGATCTGCCCCTCGCCGACGACCATGGAGTCGAGCCCGCAGGTCACGGAGAACAGGTGCTGGACGGCGCGCTCCTCGTAGTGCACGTAGCAGTGCTGGGTGAGGTCGGCCAGCGAGATACCGGTGTGCCAGGAGAAGAGTTCGGTGATGGCGGCGACGCCGGGGTGGAACTTCTCGACGTCCGCGTAGATCTCCGTGCGGTTGCACGTGGAGACCATCAGCACCTCGTTGACGGCCGCGGCGTTCGCCATCTCGGCCATGACCTTGAGCCGGGTCTGGCCGTCCAGAGCAGCGCGCTCCAGCAGGGCCACCGGTGAGCCCCGGTGACTCAGCCCAACGGCGAGGACACTCATCTGCACTCCAATGCGGGGATTACCGCCACGCTCCGTACCTCAGTCCAATTCCGCTGCCGCGCCCGTCCTCACAGACCTTCCGCGGCTTCGATCCACCCCGGTCGCCCGTGGCCGCCGTTCTTCCGCTGCTCGTGGAAGGCGAGGATCTGCAGTTCGATGGACAGGTCGACCTTACGCACATCGACGCCCGGAGGCACATTGAGCACCACCGGTGCGAAATTGAGCACACTGGTGACACCGGCCTCGACGAAGCGGTCGCACACCCCCTGCGCGGCCGCCGCCGGAGTCGCGATGACTCCGATGGACACCTTTTCCATCTTGACGGCCTCTTCCAGGGTGTCGATGTGACGCACCGAGAGACCCGCGACTTCCCGGCCGACGACCGCGGTGTCGGCGTCGAGCAGCGCCGCGATCCGGAACCCGCGGGTACCGAACCCTCCGTAATTAGCCAGCGCACGCCCGAGGTTGCCTATTCCGACGATCGCCACCGTCCAGTCTTTTGTGAGACCAAGCTCACGCGAAATCTGGTAGATGAGATATTCGACGTCATAGCCCACCCCGCGCGTCCCATACGACCCTAGATACGAGAGGTCCTTTCGGAGCTTCGCCGAGTTCACCCCCGCCGCGGTCGCGAGGCCCTCGGAGGAGATCGTCGGCGTCCCGCTGGCGTTCAGCGCCTGCAGGGCGCGCAGATACACCGGCAGTCGCGCGACTGTCGCCTCCGGGATTCCCCTCTCCCGGGGGCGTGGCGTAGGAGGGGTCACGGGCGTGTGCTCCAGGGCTTCGATCGACGAAGTGTCAAGGTGCGGGCCGACACAGGTCCGTTGCTCCTCACGAGCGCGACGCACTCGTCAAGATCCCGGCCGGAATGGATTTTGAACCTAAGATTACGCCCTTGTGAAAGGAGGCACAAAGTAGGGTCGGCGTAACGCGCGGACCTCCCAGGCCACACGCGTGCGTTCGCGAACCCTTGTACCAGGGGGACTTCCGGTCGGCGCGCGGGGGCACGCCGAGGGGACGGCGGGACCGGAGACCGGGGCGCGGACCAGCGGAGCGGTTCATGACAGAGCGGCCCGCAGGCGCTTCTCGCTCACCCGCCAGAAGTCGTGCTGGGCGCCGTCGACGAACGTGACCGGGATCTTGTCCCAGTACTCGTCTTTCTCCTCCGCCGGCGCGGTGGTGATGTCGCGCACCTCGTAGTGCACGCCCAGGTCGTCGGCGACCCGCCGGATCACCTCCAGCGCCTCGTCGCACAGGTGGCAGCCCGGCTTGCCGAGCATCGTGATCGTGTGGGCGGCACCGTGTGCCCCGCCCGTCCCGCTGTTCATCTACGTCCTCACGTTCGAAGCGAGCGCTGTGGCGTGCTGTGCCCCTGAGCCCACGCGGTACCCCTGCGCTCGTGTGGTGCCGGTGTGCGTGCGGCCCGGGCCGCTCACCCTCCCGTCATTCTCGTGCCTACCGCCGTCCTCTCGCCTCCCGTCAGCCTCCCGCGAAGGGCGGGAGTACCTCGATCACACCGCCCTCGGTCAGCTTGACCGCGGCATGGTCGCGCGCACCCACCGGCCTCTCGTCCACCAGGAAGGAGGAGCGCTCCAAGACGCGGAGCAGCCGGTCGTCGCCGGAGTGCCCGGCGCGCACCGCGTCCAGCGCCTCCGCCAACGTGTCGGCGTGGTAGGTCTCTTCGCCGGTTCCGGCGGCTTCCTTGGCCGCCGCCCAGTACCGGATGATTCCGCTCACCATCGATTGATTATCCTTGAAGTGCTCGGAGGCGATTCATCAGTCGATATCTATTCTTCACCGGGGGCAACGGCGCCTTCGATCACCCGCCGCGCGCGGGGCCACGGGATGGGACGCATGAGCCACCTGCTGCTACTGACGAACTCCAACGAACCGTCGGATCACGTGCTGCCGGCCCTGGGCCTGCTCCTGCACTCGGTGCGCGTCGCGCCCGCCGAGGCGGGCGCCCTCCTCGTGTCGGGCGGCGACCGCGCCGCGAGTCCCCCGGTCGACGCCATTCTGGTGGATGCCCGCACCGACCTTGTGGCGGCCCGCAATTTCTGTCGGTTGCTCGACACCACCGGGCTGGACTGTCCTCTGATCACCATTCTCACCGAGGGCGGGGTCGCCGCGCTCACCCCCGACTGGCAGGTCGACGACTTCCTGCTCACGACGGCGGGGCCGGCCGAGGTCGAGGCGCGGCTGCGGCTGGCGATCGGCCAGGCCGACGCCGGAACCGATGACCCCGACGAGATCCGCCGCGGCGACCTCGTCATCGACGAGGCCACCTACATCGCGCGGCTGCGCGGCCGCATCCTCGACCTCACGTTCAAGGAGTTCGAGCTGCTGAAGTTCCTCGCCCAGCACCCGGGGCGGGTGTTCAGCCGGGCCCAGCTGCTGCAGGAAGTGTGGGGATACGACTATTTCGGCGGCACGCGCACGATTGACGTGCATGTGCGACGACTGCGGGCGAAACTGGGCAGTGAGTACGAATCGCTCATCGGCACCGTGCGCAACGTCGGTTACCGCTTCGTTCCCGACACCACGACCAAGTCGGGGGCCAAGGAGTCGTCCCCGGCGCCGAAGGGAGAGGAGACCACTGGCGACGAGTCCGATCAGCGGTCGGCCTCGGCGCGCCACTGATCCCTTCGAGTGCTCCCTTCGAGCTTCCGGACTGACGGGATCAACCGGATCGATCTGAATCCCCGGCATCCACCGGGTTACTTCTTCCGCACCCCGGCTCTGGGGGCTCGTGGTGAAGTGGAGCACCCTTTAAGATGCTGGGACGGCCGGAAACGGCGGCGGTGTGTGTCCGTGGTGACCGCAATTGCGGCGCGCCCGCGGCAGTCGGATGAGCCATGGCGGATGGAGAGTGGCCCATGCTGAGCGGTAATGACGGCAGAACCTCCCGGGCGTCTCTGCGCGTCGCAGCCCTCCCGCTCGGCACAATGTTCATCGGCTCGACCCTGATCGCGCTCGTGCCATCCGCCTCGGCCGACACCTTGGCGCTCGACACCGAGCTCCGCCCGGTCATCTCCCTGGCTCCCGAGCGGCTCACCGTCGAGACCGGGGAGACCGCGACGCTGGACCTCAAGGTCGCGCCCTCCCCCGACCGCCCCAACATCCAGTTCTGCCTCTACGACCTCCGCGTGGACAGCGGCTTCAGCGTCGGCGAGCATGAGGCGCGGACCGCGCCCGCCAATGCCAAGGTCACCGGCGCGCCAACGGAGTCGGTGACGGTCACGGCCATGGTCGACTACGTCGCTGTCAACAAGGGCATCGACTGCGCCCTGGTCGACGAGGTGCCGCGCGACACCGCCGAGTCCGCTCCGGTCGAGGTGGAGGTCGTCGCGGAGAAGGAGCCCGACCCGTCCGAGGAGCCGTCGCCCCCGGACGAAACCGACCCGCCGGAGACCGAAGACCCGACGCCCCCGCCGGAAACCGGAGATCCCTCGGAGCCGCCCGAGACCGCGGACCCCTCGGATCCGCCGGAAACCAGCGATCCGTCGAACCCGCCGGACCAGAGCGGCTCGCCAGAGCCACCGCCGAAGACGACACCGCCGGAGAAAGACCCGTCGTCGCCGTCCACCACGTCGCCCTCCACTAAGAAGCCGTCAACGAAGAAGCCGTCGGCGAAGAAGCCCGCTACACGGTCACCGCGGCAGACCACATCCGCTCCGCGTCCCGCGCCGCCGCACAGCCCCGTCACCACGCGCTCATCGGACTCGGAGGGCGACCGGCCCGCGCTGCCCACGGGACCCGCCGACATTCCCGAGCTGGACACGCCCAGCTCGTCCCGGGACCTGGCGGACCTGCCCACCGTCGTGCCGGGCGAAGACAGCCAGGACGGCGAGGAGAGCACCACGGTCGCCGCGGGCGACACCGACGTGTCGTCCTCCCTCACTCCGCTGGTGATGTTCGCGTTCCTGCTGCTCCTGCTCTTCCTGTCCGTCCCGCTGAGCCCCTTCCGCCGAGTGCGCACAGGCACCGGCTACATGGGCCGCCGCCGCAAGAACTGACCGGCGGGTGCTCCGCCTCGTTCACCGGGCCGGGTCGAGGAGCTCCATCCCGAGCGGAGTGACGTAAGTGGCGCACGGTGTTGCCGTGGCGCTCGCTCACAACGAGACCGGCGGCGCACGGGAGCGAAGCGTGATCGCTCGCCAAGGCCATCGAAATCCCCGCACGGGGCGAACCGCCCGGAGGGCCGGCGGAGAAACGGGCCCGCTTGCGCCGACCCCACCCGCGTCCCCGGCGGCCGACCGACGGGGTTCGCGGGACGGCCGAATGTGCCCTCCACCACACCTATCGCGCCGTCTTTCGGCCCTCGCCGAAACAGGGCGCGGAGGCCTTTTCGCCCGGTCGGGCGTGGCCTATCGTCTCCGAGGCGGGCACAGGGAAGGTGCCCGTGCCAGAAGAGAACGGCGCGTGCAGACCGACCCGACCCTTCTAAATGGATCACCCTGCCCTCCGCTATCAGGGTGATCCGATAAAAG
The DNA here is from genome assembly GCF_039530945.1 of Nocardiopsis rhodophaea. Classification (NCBI taxonomy): domain Bacteria; kingdom Bacillati; phylum Actinomycetota; class Actinomycetes; order Streptosporangiales; family Nocardiopsidaceae; genus Nocardiopsis; species Nocardiopsis rhodophaea. The sequence goes on along the minus strand of NZ_BAAAPC010000002.1, from coordinate 29,825 downwards.
CCGGGCCTGTCCGGCGATGACGTTCCGGACCACCGGTGGTCGCCACCCTTTCCGCGATCCGCCTGAGTAGGGGACTCCAGTGCGGGGCTGTGTTGCTGTAGCGGCATTCCCGCCGCTCGGGGGGAGCGGGGCCGACACCGATCCAGTGGTCGCGCACTCGGAATGATCCGCCGGACAGGCCCTAGGCTCTTCCCATGAGCTTTGTGCACATCACCGGGCAGTTGGAGACCGACGAGGCCGAGGCGGTGATCGCCCTGGCCGAGGCGGCCCAGGAACATGACGGAGTCGCTCCGCTGGCCGAACAGACGCTGCTGCGTGTGCGCCACGGCGCGGAGACGGGCACCACGCGCTTCCACCTGATCTTCGAGGAGACCGGGAGCCGCCCGGCGTCCCTGGCCGGTTTCGCCTTCGCGGAGCGCACGCCCGGCGAACCGGACGCGGCCGAGGTCGTCGTCCTGCCGAAGCGGCGCCGCCGCGGGCACGGGTCCACCCTGCTGCGCTCGCTGGCCGAGGACGCCGGTCCGGACGGAGTGCGTGTCTGGGCTCATGGGCGGCTGGAGGGCGCGGTGGCACTGGCGCGCTCGTTCGGCTGGGAGCAGGTGCGGGGGCTGCTGAAGATGCGGCTGCGGCTGCGCGACGGCACCGAGGCCCCGGCGGCCAGGACGACGGGGGCAGCCACCGCCGGTACCGCGCCGTCCACGGGGCCCTCCGGACAGGTCCCGCCCGCACAGGCCCTGCCTGAGCCAGTGCTGTCCGATGAGGTGGCCGAGCGGCTGGTCATCCGCACGTTCCGGGTCGGAACCGATGAACCGGCGTGGTTGAAGGCCAACGCGGCCGCGTTCGCCGACCACCCCGAACAGGGCGGTGTCACCCTCGACGACCTGCGGCAGCGGCAGGCCGAGGAATGGTTCGACCCGGAGGGCTTCTTCGTCGCCGAGGAGACCGCCACCGGGGCGATCGCCGGGTTCCACTGGACCAAGACGCACGCCGACGGCGCCGGGCTCACCGACGGCGAGCCGGTGGGCGAGGTCTACGTGGTGGGGGTCGACCCGGCATGGCAGGGCACGGGCCTGGGCCGCGCGCTCACCCTTGTCGGTCTGCGCCATCTGCGCGACCGGGGCCTGCCGTGGGTGCTGCTCTACGTCGACGAGGAGAACCAGGCGGCGGTGCGGCTGTACGAGTCGCTCGGGTTCACGCTGTGGGACGCCGACGTGATGTACGCGGCCCCCTGAGAGAGCCTCGGCCGCGGCGCGGCACCCCGCACCACGCGCCGTGACGGGCCCTGGGCCTGTGGTGATCCACGCAGTTCACCAGGGGCGCGAAAAGGTAAAATCGAAGTGATTAACCGTACATCCATCGCTTTATTGCCGTTTCTTCCGCCCTGGTGACGCCCGCGTTCACTCTCCGTTCACCCTCCCTGGAAGGGCTCGTCACCTGGCCTGCCTACCTTCACAGTCGGCGGGACCCTTCGGATGGGGGCCTGTCCAGCCAAGACGAAGGTCCACAGGAAGGACACCGGAGCTGTGAAGCTCTCCAAGTACGGTCAGTTCGCGGGGCTCGCCCTCGCCGGTTCCCTCGCACTTTCGGCTTGTGGCAGTGACCAGGCCGTCGACCCGGAGAACGCGGCCGACGCCAGCAACGTCAACTGCGTCGACGGCGGCGGCACGCTCGCCGGCGCCGGGTCCAGCGCCCAGGAGAACGCCGTGGCCGCGTGGACGGCGGCCTACGAGGGCGCGTGCGGTGACACCACGGTCAACTACGACGCCGTGGGCTCGGGCGCGGGCCGCTCGCAGTTCATCGACGGGGCCGTGACCTTCGCCGGCTCCGACGCCGCCCTCGACAAGAAGGAGACCGAGCAGGCCACCAAGCGCTGCAAGGGCTCCGAGGTCGTCAACCTCCCGGCCTACATCTCCCCCATCGCCGTCGCCTTCAACCTCGACGGCATCGACTCCCTCAACCTCAAGCCCGAGGTGATCGGTGACATCTTCAACCAGAAGATCACCAAGTGGAACGACGAGAAGATCGCCGCGGACAACCCCGACGTCGAGCTCCCGGACACCAAGATCGTTCCGGTGAACCGCTCCGACGAGTCCGGCACCACCGAGAACTTCACCTCCTACCTGGCCGAGGCCGCCGGGGACGCCTGGCCGCACGAGCCTGACGGCAACTGGCCCATCGAGCCGGCCGAGGCCGCCCAGGGCTCCTCCGGTGTGGTCGCCGCCATCCAGGGCGGCCAGGGCACCGTCGGCTACGTGGACGCCTCCCACGTCAAGGGTCTGGGCACCGCCGCCGTCGGCGTCGGCGACGAATTCGTCGCCTACAGCCCCGAGGCCGCGGCCGCGATCGTGGACGCCTCCCCGGAGCGCGAGGGCAACACCGAGAACGACCACGCCATCGAGCTCGACTACCTCACTAAGGAGTCCTCCGCCTATCCGATCGTGCTGGTCAGCTACGAGATCGCCTGCATGGAGTACGAGGACGAGAAGAACGCCGAGCTGGTGAAGTCCTTCCTCTCCTACGTCATCAGCGAGGCGGGCCAGCAGGCCTCCTCCGACGAGACCGGCTCCGCCCCGATCTCCTCCACGACGCGGGACAAGCTCCAGGCCACCATCGACAAGATCTCCGCGAGCGCCTAATCGGCGCGCCGCAGACCTCCGCGAGGGCGGGGCCCACACCGACGGGTGCGGGCCCTGCCCTTCACGGCGTTGTACGGCCGGCCGCTCCCGGCCGTTGCGCGCTTTTGGTGTCGGCGGCGGCACGGCATGGTCGAAACGCCCACGCGAAAGCCGCACAATATAACGGGCCCTGTCAGCCCACGTCAGGACAACACGGGACGGTACCGGTCTCCGGAGGGGCGACCGCGACCACGAACGTGACGAATCTCGACCGGAGTCTCACATGACCACCACGGACGCGGACACGTCCGCGGCGGCCCCGCCGCCCAAGGGCAAACGGCGTGTCGGCGATGTCGTCTTCGCCAACACCGCACGCGGGTCAGGGCTCCTGATCCTGCTGATCCTCGCGGGGGTCGCGGCCTTCCTGCTCTTCCAGTCTTGGGACTCGCTGCTGGCCAACACCGCCAACTTCTTCACCGCCACCGAGTGGGACGCCAGCACCCGCACCGACCCCGCGTTCGGTGTCGCGGCCCTGGCCTTCGGGACCGTGCTCGCCGCCACGATCGCGCTGGTCCTGGCGACGCCGCTCGCCATCGGCATCGCGCTGTTCATCGTGTACTACGCGCCGCGCCGCATCGCCGCGGTCCTCGGCTACATCGTGGACCTGCTGGCAGCCATCCCCAGCGTCGTCTACGGCCTGTGGGGCGTCGGCTACCTCGTCCTGGAGCTGCAGCCCGTCTACAAGCTGATGAAGCAGTATCTGGGCTGGATTCCGCTGTTCGAAGGGCCGGTGTCGACCACCGGACGGACGATGATGAGCGCCGGGATCGTGCTGGCGGTGATGATCCTGCCGATCATCACCGCGATGTCCAGGGACGTCTTCCACCAGGTGCCGCAGGCCCACCGCGAGGCCGCGCTGGCCCTGGGCGGCACCCGCTGGGAGATGATCCGCATGGCGGTCCTGCCCTATGGCCGCCCCGGCATCATCGGCGGCGCCATGCTCGGCCTGGGCCGCGCGCTCGGCGAGACCATGGCGGTCGCGATGATCCTCTCGCCCGCTCTGGTCATCTCCCCCTTCCTCCTGCAGAGCGGCAACCAGACCATCGCGGCGCACATCGCCCTGCAGTACCCGGAGGCCACCGGCTACGGTGTGTCCGCGCTGATCGCGGCCGGTCTGGTGCTCTTCGCGATCACGCTGGTCGTCAACATGGGTGCGCGCTTCATCGTCGCGCGGCGCAAGGAGTTCTCCTAAATGACCACCACGAGCAACGCCCCCTCCACCGGCGCCGCTGGCAAGGGCCCGCGGCTGAAGCGGCCCACGCTGACGACCGGGACGCTACCGCGCTACTTCCCTCCGGCGGTGCTCGCCGGTGTGGCGATCGTCGTCGGCGGCGCGCAGTTCGCGCTGAATGCGTTCCACCCGGCCTCCTTCGCGGTGCTCCTCGCTGTCGGGTACCTCGTGCTCATCGGAACCGCCTCGACCCTCGTCGAGAACTGGCGCAAGGCCAAGGACCGGCTGGTCACCGGGGTCGTCTACTGCTGCTTCGCGGTGGCGATCGTCCCGCTGCTCTCGCTGCTGTTCACCGTTCTGGTCAACGGTATGGACCGGTTCGACGGGTATTTCCTCACCGTCTCGATGAACGGCGTGCTGCCCAGCATGGAGGCGGGCGGTGTCTACCACGCCATCGTCGGCACCATCGCGATCACCGGCTTCGCGGCGCTGATCTCCATCCCGGTCGGCCTGATGACCGCGATCTACCTCGTGGAGTACGGGCGCGGCCGACTCAAACAGGCCATCACCTTCTTCGTGGACGTGATGACGGGTATCCCGTCGATCGTCGCGGGCCTGTTCGTGGTCGCGCTGTGGATGATGCTCTTCGGCCCCGGAAAGACCAACGGCGCGGCCGGTGCGATCGCGCTGTCGGTGCTGATGATCCCGGTGGTGGTGCGGTCCAGCGAGGAGATGCTGAAGCTGGTGCCCAGCGAGCTGCGTGAGGCCTCCTACGCCCTGGGTGTGCCCAAGTGGCTGACCATCGTCAAAGTTGTCCTGCCGACCGCCATTGCCGGGCTGACCACGGGAATCATGCTGGCGCTCGCGCGCGTTATCGGTGAGACGGCCCCGTTGGTGCTCACCGCGGGGATCGCGGCCGACAAGATCAGCTGGAACCTCTTCAACGGACAGATGATGAGCCTTCCGGTGTTCATCTACCAGCAGGTCCGCATGGGGACCGACGCGGCCTACGCCAGAGCGTGGGCAGCGGCGCTCACGCTGATCCTGATCGTAATGCTGCTCTTCCTCGGCGCCCGGTTGATCTCGCGCTTCTTCGCCCCGAAGCTCGGGCGATGACCGCCGATCGACGATCCGACACCGTGACCGCTGTCGACCCACTGACCGCAGTCGACCCATCGACCCAAAAGCTTCCACACTGACTGACCTGAGGACTTCCAGTGGCCAAGAGAATTGACGTCTCCGGACTGCACGTCTACTACGGCGACTTCCTCGCCGTCGAGGACGTGTCGATGACCATCGAGCCCCGCTCGGTGACCGCCTTCATCGGCTCCTCCGGCTGCGGCAAGTCGACCTTCCTGCGCACCCTCAACCGCATGCACGAGGTGACACCGGGGGCCCGGGTCGAGGGCAAGGTCATGCTCGACGACCTGGACATCTACGGCCCCGACGTGGACCCCGTGGCGGTCCGCCGGGAGATCGGCATGGTCTTCCAGCGGCCCAACCCATTCCCCACCATGTCGATCTACGACAACGTCATCGCGGGCGCGAAGCTGAACAACAAGCGGCTGAGCAAGAGCGTCGCCGACGAACTCGTCGAGAGTTCGCTGCGCGGCGCCAACCTGTGGGACGAGGTCAAGGACCGTCTGAGCCGCCCCGGAGCGGGCCTGTCGGGCGGCCAGCAGCAGCGCCTGTGCATCGCGCGTGCCATCGCGGTCGAACCGGCGGTGCTGCTCATGGACGAGCCGTGTTCCGCCCTCGACCCGATTTCGACGCTGGCGATCGAGGACCTGATCGCCAAGCTCAAGGAGAACTTCACGATCGTCATCGTCACCCACAACATGCAGCAGGCGGCCCGAGTCAGCGACCAGACGGCCTTCTTCAACCTGGCCGGCACCGGCAAGCCCGGCAGGCTGATCGAGATGGACGAGACCAACAAGATCTTCACCAAGCCGGAGAAGAAGGAGACCGAGAACTACATCACCGGCCGCTTCGGGTAACCACCGGTTCGAGGAGACGTCGAGGGCTCAGGGGCTGTGTCCCACAGCCCCTGAGCCCTCGATGCTGCTTTTCCGTCGCGCATCGGGACGTCGGCGGCGGGACGCGGGCCGCCCGGCACATCCGGTTCCCCCGACCAGCCCTGCGCCCCTTGCGCCCATTTCCAAGGGGCACGGTATTACGTGGCCCCATTGCTTGGTTCAGTACTCGGCCCAGCACTTGGCACCGTACTTGAGCTCGGTACTTGCCCTCGGTACTTGATCCCGCAGCTTTCCCGCGGCCGGCACCATTTGTCGTCGCAGCGCATCGGCGCTCCCCTGGATCAGGCGATTAGCGATTCATTTATCCTTTCACCATCCTGTTCGGAATATGGCGCACCAGCGAATGTGAAGAAGCTCACTCGGGTCCATGTAAACCATTTCTCGGATAGCTGAACCGCACACCGCGAACGGACACCCCCAAAGCCCCGGAAACAACGAGCCGAGAGCACGCTACTTACACGCCATCGATCGTTATCAAGTTGTTATTTAAATCCGTTTAACCGGCATATTAGCAGTTCAGGACGGCTGCGAACGTGCATTGCACGTGCGATTTCGCCTTCATGATCACTCGAAGATCCATTCTCCGAGCCCGCACTCGACACCCCCAAACCACCCCCGATTGACACCCCCGAAAGGGCCGAAGAGCTGCGGATTCGCCACCCTGAAAACTGATCACCGCACATTCTCCCGTTTTCAACGACTTATGACATCTCCGAGAAACATGGAGTGCATTTACCCGCCGCGACCAGCACTTATGTACCCACCGACGCAAAGATTCGGCTACAGGCACCACCCCCGCAATGCACCCGTAATCAGCGGCCACCTTTCAGTGCTACATTTTGTGGCGTCCTTTCCAATCACAAGTTGAAGGAATGGTTGCCATGAAGCGCGTCACCGTTGCCGCCTTCGTTCTCGCCTCGGCCACAAGCCTGGGGGTTGGCATCCCGGCGGCTGCCAACGCCGCCGTCACCGACCAGGGAGCACCCGCGCAGAAGTCCGCATCGTTCTGCCAGGGCAAGCAGGAGTGGCCCGAGCTGGCCGGTGCCCCGGCGAAAATGGCCAAGGAGATCATCGAGCGGGAGAACCCCTACGTCACGGCCAGGATCCTGCCCGAGGGAAGCCCCGTGACCCTGGACTTCCGGTGTGACCGGGTGTGGCTGTTCCACGAGGTCGACAGCCCGCAGCTGCTCCTCGTGAACATCCCCCGCGTGGGCTGACCCCCTAGCGTTTTCCCGCGCCCGACCGGTCCGGAAGCGTGCGGGCCCCGCGCGTAGTGGGGACTCCGTGGGAAATGGTGCGCCCACGGGACGCGGCTCTCCGACCGCGGGGCTTTTCTCGATCTACCCGAAAGGCCCCGGCCGAGGAGAAACGGCCCAATGCGAACGGACCGACGGGCGAACCAGCCACACCACCTGGTTCAGCCCCGGGGAAATGGAAGAACCGCCGCGATCGACGCACCCTCGTGCCCTAGAGCGTTACGGCCTTCACCAAGCCGTAGGTGAGGGCGGCGATCGCGGCGGTGCCCGGGAGCGTCAGCAGCCAGACGACGACGATGTTCCCGGCCACGCCCCAGCGGACCGCCGACAGCCGACGGGTCGCACCGACCCCGATGATCGCCGACGTGATGGTGTGGGTGCTGGAGATCGGCACCTGCCAGATAAACGAGGTCGCGTAGGACACCACCGCGACCGTGCTCTCCGCCGCGAACCCCGTGGGCGGATCGAGGTGGAACACCCGGCGGCCCAGCGTCCGCATAATCCGCCACCCCCCGGTGAGCGTCCCCAGGGACATCGCCACCGCCGCCGCCACAACCACCCACATCGGCACGTCGTACGAGGCCTGATACCCGGTGGTGACCAAAGCGAGGACCACGACGCCCATCGTCTTCTGCGCGTCCTGCAGCCCGTTGCCCACCGCCATCGCAGCCGCCGAGACGCTCTGTGCCAGCTTGAACTGCCGCCCGGCCCGGCGCGGATTGGCACGGCGGAAGAGCCACATGATCGCCAGCATCACCACGAGACCGCCCACCCCGCCGATCAGCGGCGAAAGCAGCATCGGCAGCACGAATCGGGCCGCCACACCGGACCACTCCACGGTCGAGCACGACGCCAGCGCCGCCCCGATCATCCCGCCCACCAGGGCGTGGGAAGCGGAGGACGGCATGCCCTTGTACCAGGTGGCGACGTTCCACACGATCGCGCCGACCAAGGCCGCGAACAGGACGGTCAGGCCGTCGGTTCCCTCGGGCGGCGCGATGATGTTCTGCCCGATCGTCCGAGCCACGCCCTCGCCCAGGAACGCGCCGAGCATGTTCATGCTCGCGGCCATGATGACAGCGGCGCGCGGACCCAGGGCCCGCGTCGAGACCGACGTCGCGAGCGAGTTGGCGGCGTCCTGGAAACCGTTCGTGTATGCGAACACCAGCGCCACGAGGATGACGGCGAGAAGCGCGGGGGTTTCAGGGGACACAGGCGTCTGGACTTCGCACTCGGGGGTATGGGCGGGCGGCGGGCCGGGGGCAGCGGTGGGCGGGGAAACGGGACGTGGGAAGCGGAGGGATGGACCTCCGGCGGGGAACGGGGCTGCGGGTAGGGGCTAGGGTCAGGACATCTTCACCGCGATGCTCTCGACCGTGTTGGCCACGTGCTCGAACGCGTCGGCCGCGGTCTCCAACTCTTCGATGACGTCCTTGAGCTTCAGGACGGTGAGGGCGTCGTACTCCCCGCTGAACAGCCGCGCAAGCAGCCTCCGGTAGATCTGGTCCGCCTGGTTCTCCAGCTGGTTGATCTCGATCCAGTAGCGCGTGAGGTCCTTCATCGAGCGCAGCCGGGGCATCGCCTCGGCGGTCAGCTCCGCCGCCCGTTCCAGCACCTCGACCTGGTCGATGATGCCCTTGGGAAGGCGGTCCAGTCCGTAGAGGCCGATGAGGTCGACCGCCGCGTCCATGCAGTCCATGACATCGTCCAGAGACGAGGCCAGCCGATAGATGTCCTCACGGTCAAAGGGGGTGACGAAGCTCTCGTTCAGCCGCCGCATGATCGCGTGGGTGCGCTCATCCCCGGCGTGTTCGCAGGCACGCATCTTCTCGCTGATCGCATCGCGGTCGGCGCCGTCACTGATCAGTTCAACCAGCAGACGCGCCGCGATCACCAGGTTGTTCGCCGAGTCAGCGAACATCTCGTAGTAGCTGTCATCGCGCGGTGTCAGGCGCAGACGCACATCTATCTCCCGAAGTGCGGTACTCGTCCGTGTGGGATGTTATGGGCACTAATCGGGCAAATGGGTCGGCGGTTCGGTGCGGGCACGACCAACCGACGCCCCATTGCGGCCTCCCAGGGGCGTTTCACTCCTTGCTCGCGTTCGCCTGAAGTCCGGCATCGACCACTGAAGACCCATGTAGTGGAGCTATTCATCCTAACCATCCCGGCCCGGACACCCGTTGACCACGGCTCCCCATGACATCGAGTGAACGGTCGAGGCGGCCTTCGCGAACAGGACGCACATCACAGGGGAACACCAGCGCCGACATGGCCTACGGCCTCCCTCCCACCTGCGCGGCACATGGCATTCACCGCCGCGTCGTATCGAGTTCCCACAACCGACAGTTTCGGCGCCAGACACCCTCAGGGCAACCGCCCATGCCCGGTAGGACCACACCGCATCCGCAGAAAAACCGACAAGTACCGGCGATCCGCGCATAGTGATTCCTACGCGTCATGATCTCCGCGCGATCCCGACGCGCCTGGTGGCCGGCAACGGACACGCGCACAGGTACCTGCCGCGAAAGACCTGCCGCTCATGACCTGTAGCGAAAGACCTGTGGCGAAAGACCTGCTGCAGTTACGGACGCGCTCCCGCGATCAGCGGACACGGGTGCGGGCGGCGAGCGGACCGCACCCAGTCCCCCATGCTCCACTCCCGCGAACGCCCTAGGCTCGTGCCCATGTCCGCGAAGCCCAGTGCAGCGCAGCGACGCCACACCGCCCTGCGCGCCGCCCTCGACGCCCAGCTCGCAGCGCTCGGCGAAAGCGCGTACGACGGCCCCGACCGGCCCGCCCTCGTCCTGGCGGCCTGCGCCCACGCCGTGCTCCGCGCCCGCGACGCCGGGCAGACCCCGGAGCGGTCCGCGGTACGCGCTGCTGTGCGGGGCACACTGTCCGAGCTCGCCGAACGCGCCCCCGGCCACAGCCTGGAGGTGCGCGTGCCGCCTTTCGGCGCGGTGCAGGTGATCGAGGGGCCGCGCCACACCCGCGGCACCCCGCCCGGCGTCGTGGAGACCGACTCCCTCACCTGGCTCAGTCTGGCCGTGGGGCGGACGAGCTGGGAGGACGCCGTGGCCGCCCACACGGTGTCAGCGAGCGGAAACCGCGCCGACCTCGCGGCACTGCTACCGCTGTGGCCGGAGTCCTGACAGCAGCGCTGGGCCAGGCGTACCGACGTCGGCGCCGCGATGCCGCGCTGTGGCCCCCGATTCGCGCCGTGTTCTTCGATTCGCGCAGTGTTCTTTCGATTCGCGCAGTGTTCCCCGATTCTCGCTATGGCCCCCGAATGCCGTGTCAGCAGCGTTTTCGGGCCGGACCCGACCCTGCGTGACGCGCCTTCGGTGATCAGGCACTAAGCTGAGGAACGTGGCGCAATCCGACGGCCGGCTCTCTATGGACATCGATCCCCTCGAACGAGGACCGCAGGACGCCTGTGGTGTCTTCGGGGTCTGGGCGCCCGGCGAAGAAGTCAGCAAGCTCACCTATTTCGGTCTCTACGCGCTGCAGCACCGCGGCCAGGAGTCCGCGGGGATCGCCCTGAGCGACGGCGAGCGCATCCTCGTCTACAAGGACATGGGACTGGTCTCCCAGGTCTTCAACGAGGCGACACTCGACTCGCTCCGCGGTCACCTGGCCATCGGGCACTGCCGCTACTCCACGACCGGCTCCCCGGTGTGGGAGAACGCGCAGCCGACCTTCTACACGGCGCGCGACGGGGGACTCGCCCTCGGCCACAACGGCAACCTCATCAACACCCCCGAGCTCGCGGCCATGCTGCCGAGCGACCGGCTTGGCGCGACGACCGACACCGAGGTCCTCACCAACCTCCTCGCGGAGAGCGGGCGCCCCATCGAGGAGGCGGCGCTCGACCTGCTGCCGCGGGTGCAGGGGGCCTTCTCCCTCGTCTTCATGGACGAGCAGACGCTCTACGCGGCCAGGGACCCGCAGGGCATCCGCCCCTTCGTCCTCGGACGCCTGGACAGCGGCGGCTGGGCGGTCGCCAGCGAGACCGCCGCCCTCGACATCGTGGGCGCCACCGTGGTCCGTGAGATCGAGCCGGGCGAGATGATCACGGTCGACGAGCGCGGCGTCCGCTCGATGCGGTTCGCCGAGGCCGCTCCCAAGGGCTGCCTGTTCGAGTACGTCTACCTCGCCCGCCCCGACACCACCATCGCCGGCCGCAACGTCAACTCCGCCCGCGTCGAGGTGGGGCGCCGCCTCGCCAAGGAGCACCCGGCCGACGCCGACCTGGTGATCCCGGTTCCGGAATCGGGAACCCCCGCGGCCGTCGGGTACGCCGAGGGCAGCGGCATCCCCTTCGCCCAGGGCCTAGTGAAGAACTCCTATGTGGGCCGCACCTTCATCCAGCCCAGCCAGACCCTGCGGGAACTGGGCATCCGCCTCAAGCTCAACCCGCTGCGCGAGGTGATCGAGGGCAAGCGGCTGGTCGTCGTCGACGACTCCATCGTGCGCGGCACCACCCAGCGCGCCCTCGTCCGCATGCTGCGCGAAGCCGGCGCCACCGAGGTGCACGTGCGCATCTCCAGCCCACCGGTGCTGTGGCCGTGCTACTACGGCGTCGACTTCGCCACCAAGGCCGAGCTGATCGCCGGAAGCCTCAGCAACGAGGAGATCCGCGAGTCCATCAACGCCGACTCGCTGGCCTACATCGCGTTGGACGAGGTTATCGCGGCTACGCACGTGCCCAAGAACCGCCTCTGCCGCGCCTGCTTCGACGGCGTGTACCCCATCGAGGTCGACGAGGACTCCCGGGGCAAGTACCTGTTGGAGAAGTCCCGCAGCACCCCCGAGCCGCTGACGTCGGCCGCGAGCACGAAGTAGACCCTCCGCCCCGGGGAGGTCCCTTCTTCCCTCGGGGCGGTCGTCCCGCCGCCGCGGCGCCGGGGCACAAAAGCCGAGCACAGTTGAGAGGTTTCGCGTGGCAGAGGGTGCCAACACCACACCGGCCTACGCCGCCGCCGGTGTCGACATCGCCGCCGGGGAGCGCGCCGTCGACCTGATGAAGCAGCACGTGGCGCGCACCCGCCGACCCGAGCAGGTCACCGATGCCAGCGGCTTCGCCGGGCTGTTCCGCCTGGACGTCGCGAAGTACCGCGCCCCGGTACTGGCCACCTCCACCGACGGGGTGGGCACCAAGGTGCTGCTGGCCCAGCAGATGGACAAGCACGACACCATCGGCGTCGACCTGGTCGGCATGGTCGTCGACGACCTCGTCGTCAGCGGCGCCGAGCCGCTGTTCATGACCGACTACATCGCCTGCGGGTCGGTGGTCCCCGAGCGCGTCGCCGAGATCGTCAGCGGGATCGCCGAGGGCTGCCACCAGGCGGGCTGCGCCCTCATCGGCGGCGAGACCGCCGAGCACCCCGGCGCCATGGAGCCCGATGAGTACGACCTGGCGGGCGCCGGCACCGGCGTCGTCGAGGCCGACGCGGTCCTGGGCCCGGACCGGGTGCGGGCGGGCGACGCCGTGATCGCGATGGCCTCCTCGGGCCCGCACTCCAACGGGTACTCGCTGATCCGGCACGTGGTGGACGAGGCCGACCTGGACCTGTACGGCCATGTCCCGGAGCTGGAAGGTGTGCTGGGCGAGGTGTTGCTGACCCCCACCCGGATCTACGCCAAGGACTGCCTGGCGCTGGCGGCCGAGACCGAGGTCCACGCTTTCTCCCACATCACCGGCGGCGGCCTGGCATCGAACCTGGCCCGTTCGCTGCCCGACACCCTCGACATCACCCTCGACCGCTCGGGATGGACGCCCGGCCCGGTGTTCTCCTACATCGCGGAGCGGGGCAAGATCTCACGGGAGGACATGGAGGCCACGTTCAACATGGGCGTGGGCATGGTCGCGATCGTCGCCGCCGACTCCGCTGACCGGGCGGTCGCCACGCTGGCGGAGCGCGGCCTTCACGCATGGAACATGGGGTCGGTGACCCCGGGATCGGGCCAGGTGCGACTTGTCGGCGATCACGCCTGACGCGACGCGCGACAGGGCCGTCCCCCACCGGCGGCCCCAGGGACCGTGCACGCCGCCTGCGGCGGTGTTCCCGAAGCCTGTGCCCGGCGCGCATTCGGCGCCTGCGGATGCTGCACATGCGGACGCGGTTCATCGGGATTCGGCACATACAGATATAGCCGGTCCGACCCACCCTCGGTGGCTCGGACCGGCTATATCTGCCTGCGTATCAGCGGAACCCGGTTATGCGGATGCTGCGCGTACCCGCCGACTCTGCGCGAAGCGGAGGTTCAGCGGTAGCTGTCCGATCGCTCGGACTCGTCTTCCGAGGACGTGTCGCCGCCCGGGTAGTTGTCCGCGTAGTCCGCATAACGGTCGACCAGGTCGTCGTATGGGTCCCCATAGGTGGAATCCGACGGCTCCGAATACCGATCCGAACTCCCCGTATTGCCCTCAGCGACACCCAGCTCCGACCGCAGCCGTTCAAGGTCGGTCCCGCCGGAGCTGTACTTCAGCCTCCGAGCGACCTTCTGCTGCTTGGCCTTGGCTCGGCCGCGCCCCATTGGCTCGACCCCCTCAACGATTGGGTTTGACGAAAACCCCAGATCACTAGCAAAACCGCACTGCCGGGCTGACGGCCGTCATCGCACTGACGACAGGCGCCAGCTTACGTACGGATACAACCGTACCCGGTCTGGGACCAACCTGCCTACGCCGCCCTTCGTTAACAGGCCGCGCGGCACACCACCCGGACGCCATGCGGCGCCGCCCCGGGCGTGTCACCCGGCCCCTGTAGAACCATTGTCCACCGGGGACGCCTCCCATGGCGAGCGGGCGCACGGAAAACAGCCGGACCGTTGGCAACCTCGGACCAAAGTACCCAACATCACCGAGATCGACTACCGGCGTCCGCCGCGGAGTGTCATGCGGAGCCCTGGAGACCGTCGAGGTATGCCACCATTCGATCGTGCTGCCTTACACCGCCTATCTCCGCGTCTACCAGCCAGTTACCGCGTTTCCGCGCCGGGAGCAGGCGTACTGGAGGGCCTATGCCGAGTCCGCCGGCGGCCTCGGACGCGTAGAGGCGATGGCGGCCGAGCACGCCGATTCCCTGCACCGGCTGGTGGCCACGCCGCCGGCCCTCGCCCCCGAGCAGGAGAGCCGGGACGCCTACGTGCGCGTGTGGGGTGACGACCTCTATATCTGCCCCTGGCAGACCCGGCTGCGTTCGTGGCTGGCGGCGCGCGAGTTCCGGTCGACGACGCCGGCCCGGCTCAGCGCGGCGTTCGTGCCGGAACCCGTCGCCCAGGCCACAGAAGAGGCCTTTCAGCGCTGGCGTGACCGGGGTGAGCCGCTGCGGACCCACATCCTGACCAGTACCTGGGGGATTCCCCTGCCCTGGTTCGCGCCGTTCGCAGCGGGGGAGCGCCGACTGGTGCTGGAGGAGGGGCCGGATCCGGCCACCGCACGCGGCGATGCCGGGGTGCACGCGCACTCCTCCGCCACGGGGTCCGACCGCACCGAAGCCCTGCCCGGCACACAGCCGAGCCGCGCCCTGGTCTATGTGACCGAGATAGCGTCAGCCCGCCGCCGCCTGGAGCACACGATCCGGGTACTGGAGACCAGTCTGGGCGAGAGCGCGGCCCTGGGTGCCGGCAAGCGGCTGGAGGACTGGTTGACGGGCGTCGCCCAGCCGGGGGCGCTCCTTGAACTTGATTACGGCGGCTTGGTGCACCTGCTGGACGACGACGAGCTGCGCGACGACGAGTCGGTCGCCGAGGTCGCGGCGGCCATCACTGGTCTGGAGACCGGCCACGAGGAGCTCACCGTGGCCATGTACCAGCGCGTTACGCAGCGTTGGAAGTCGATACAGGCCCTGGAGCACGCCAACTGAGCGTCATGCTTCCGTCACGGAGAACATGAATCCGCGTCACGTTACCTGGTCACACGCCACACCGAGGCCCAACCTGGTGTACCAGGTTTCTTCTAGCTGCTGACGCATGTTTTCGCACCTCACGACGGTCCGACTGGGGAGAACCTTCACAGTTAGCACCAACTTTGCCGAAACTGGGCATACCAGTCGATAGAGATCGACATAGACTGTGTTCGGCACGCTACAGAGCGCACTCTGAGTAACCGGAACCCCGTGCCACGCCGAGGATGTGCGTGACACAGGAGAGCAGTCGATGAGAGAAGACATAGACACCGGTCGCACCGCACGCGCCCGCGAAAGTCCTCGTCAGAAACGCTGAGTCCGAGCTGCCCGTCGCGGCAAACCCCTTTTCAGACGGGCCGCCTCTAGCACTTTCGGCCCTCCGGATCGAGAAAAACGGGGCCGGAGAACGAAGTTTTGACCGAATAGGCCACATGCCACTAAACGTGGCGCTAGAATCACTCAGCGTGACGCACCGCATGACGACTTTGCGACTCCCATCCAACAAAGTCGCGTTAAGTGGTCGCACAATCACCTCGGGTGATGCCAATATGGCCCTTGAGGGAAATATTGGACATCCGGGCCAAGTGCCAGGATAAGGCTCAGGATCGGCACACAGATCCAGGAGGAGAGGCCGTACACATGTCAACTCGCACGCCCGAGGCGGAGCCCCTGTTGACCCCTGCTGAGGTTGCCACCATGTTCCGCGTGGACCCCAAGACCGTCACGCGCTGGGCGAAGGCGGGCAAGCTGACCTCGATTCGGACCCTGGGGGGGCACCGCCGCTACCGCGAGACCGAGGTTCGGGCTCTGCTGGCTGGCATCCCCAACCAGCGCTCGGAGTGATCTCCCCCGGCATGTGCCGAACCAAGGGGGGATCAATCGGGGGAGGACAAATTTTCCCCGGTCAGTGGGGGCGGAACGGCGAGCGTTCCGCCCTCGGGCCCTGTCCTACGGGGCAACGCCTGTCGGACCCCGCGGTGATGGTGAGCTGAGGCGCCGCAGCAGTCGGCGATTTCGGCCCGCCCGCTATCGATCACCGCGGGGTCCGGCGCTATAACCACTCGTCATTTTAGATTCCAGAACGCCACCCCAGCCGTCCCCCGCTGTTACCCCCACCCCTCCACCCACCCGCTACCCCCAGCCGTCGGCCCCATCCGTCGGCTCAACCCGTCAACTCCACCGTCCGGGCCACTCGCCCGCGCCACCCGTCTCCACCACGGACCGCCCCACCCGACTCAGGGTGCCGGTGAGGCCTCCACCAACTGCCGCAGCGCGGGGCCGCCGGTGTCGAGATCCGCGACGGAGACATCGGCCGCGACACGTCCCGCGTCCAACGCGATCACCCGATCCGCCATCCGGCGCGCGATCCGCAGATCGTGCGTGACCAGCACAAGGGCCCGGTCCCCGCAGTCCGCGCCCACACCGGCCCGCCGCTGGACGGCGATCACGTCCAACACCCGCTCCTGGGCCACCACATCCAGGCCGCTGGTGGGTTCGTCCGCGACGAGCACATCGGGATCCACCGCCAGCGCCCGCGCCACCGCGACCCTCTGGCGTTCGCCGCCCGACAACGTGGCCGGCCGCCGCGTCATCAGCTCCGGTGCGAGGCCGACCCGCTCGAACAGCGCAGCGACGGCCGACGCGGCGTCCAGGGCCGCCGCATCCGGCAGCGCCTCCGCGACCACGTCTCCGGCGGCATAACGCGGATCGAACGACGTCAGCGCGTCTTGCGGGATCCAGCCGAAACGCCGCCGCACTCTCCTGCGCTCGCGCTCCGGCACGCTCCACACATCGTCCACGTCGCCTACGCGCAGCGTGCCGCTCTGCGGCTGGTCGAGGCCGGTGAGCACGCCCGCGAGCGTCGACTTGCCCGACCCGCTACGCCCGACGACCGCGACGGTCTCCCCCGCCGCGATATCCAGGTCCACGCCGTACAGCGCCGCCACGCGCCGACGCCGACCGCCGATCGTGCGGGTCACGCCCCGGCACGAGATCAGCGGGGCACCCCCGCCGCGCACGCCGCTGCTCCGGTCGCCACTGCCGCCGACCGCGCCCCCGCCCGGCGCCTCGCCCGACCCCTCGTCCAGGTACCCAGGCGGCCGCATCATGCGCGCTCCCCGGCCACGCGCGCGGACACATGCGCGTCCGCACTGTCCGCACCCGAGGGCACGACCCCGCTGGCCCGCACCAGGTCCGCGGTGAACGGGTGGGCGGGTGCGCGCAGGACACGACACGACGGCCCGCTCTCCACGATCCGGCCCCCGTCAAGCACGGCAAGCCGGTCCGCCCAGCAACCCGCGACAGCGAGGTCATGGGTGATCAGCAGGACCGCGCGCTGCCCGACCCGCGCTCCGGCGCGCAGGATGTCCAACACCCCGGCCTGGGTCACCGGATCCAGCGCGGAGGTGACCTCGTCGGCGATGAGAACCGGGGGATCGAGCGCACTGGCCAGCGCCAGCGCGACGCGCTGCGCCTGCCCGCCCGACAGCTCGAAGGGGTAGGCCGACCAGAGCCGCTCGGGGGCGGGCAGCCCGGCCTGGCGCAACGCGGCCAGGCCCCTGGTCCTGCGGTGAGGGCGGGGAACGCCATGGGCCTTCAGGGTTTCCAGGAGATGACCGCCAACGGTGACCGTGGGGTTCAGCGCCGCCTGGGACTCCTGGAAGACATAGCCGATCGCCGAGCCCCGCAGCCGCCGCAGGCGGTGCGGGGACAGGCCAAGCAGATCCTCGGCCCGGCCGTCCCGGTTCAGCAGTACCCGGCCCGACACCGTCGCCCCGCCGGGCAGCAACCCCGCCACCGCCCGCGCCGTGAGGCTCTTACCGCTGCCGCTGCGTCCGGCCAGAGCGGTGATCTCCCCGGCCGCCAGGTCGAGGTCGACCCCGTCGACGACGCGCCGGCCCGCGACGTCGACCGCCAGACCGGAGATGGTCAGCACTGTGTTGGTCCTGCCTGTGCTGGTCCTGCCTGTGCTGCTCGACATCGCACCGCTCACCACGTCCTCCCCTCGACGGTGCCGCGCCGGTCCAAGCCGGTGGCGATGACGTTCACCGCGATGATCGTGGCGACGATGGCCACCGCGGGCAGGGCCACCGTGTACCACTGCCCGGTGAGCAGGTGGGAGCGCGCGTCGGTGAGCAGGTTGCCCCAGCTGGGGGTGTTCGGTGGGATACCGACGCCGAGGAAGCTCAAGGTGGACTCGGTGAGGATCGCGTGCCCCACCTCGAAAGCCGCGATCGACGCGATCGGCGGCACGGCGTTGGGGACCAGGTGGCGCAGGACAACACGGCTCCGCGAGAAGCCCAGCGAGTAGGCGGCCCGAATGAACGGCCGTTCGCGCAGCGCCGCCACCTCGGAGCGGGCGATGAGCGCCACAGGCATCCACCCGGTCATGGCGATGGCCGCCACCACCGTGGCCACGGATGCTCCAGCGACGGCGGCGAGGGCCAGCGCCACCAGCATCATCGGGAGTGCGAGCAGCGCGTCGGCGGACCTTGTGACGAGAATGTCGAGCCAGCGGGGACCGACGGCGGCGAGGGCGCCGAGCGCCGTTCCCGCGACGACGGTGGCGGCACCGGCGACCAAGCCGACCAGCAGCGACAGACGGGCGCCGTAGAGGAGGCGGGAGTACAGGTCGCGCCCGAGCATGTCCGTGCCGAGGGGGTGCTCGGGCGAGCCGGGCGGAAGGGCAACGGCGTCGGTGTTGGTGGCGACCGGATCGTGCCCGGCCAGCCAGGGGGCGAGAAGCGCGGCCAACGCCATGAGCAGGAGGGCCCCGAGAGCGACCCGCAGCGCGGTCCGTTCGCCGCGCCCGCCGAGCGGAACGCGGAGCGCGAAAATACCCCGCGGTGGTTCCGGCGCGGGCGTCGCGTCACCGGACCGGGATTCCCCACACGAAGGTGCCCTCCCTCGGGGGGACGCCGCTTGCGCGTGCCCTTCGTGCCCCCGCGTATCTGCCGTTGGCTCCGCGCTATCGGCCCCACGCGTCTCCTCGCCCGTCTCCACCTCGGCGGACGCCCCCTTAGCTCACACTTGGCTCTTGTTGCAAAGACTTCGCAACTAGCGGCATCCTACGCACCGCTCACCTGGGCCGCGGATATGGGACCACGAGCGGGCCCCGACCGTCCGCTCCCAACTCCCCGAAACCAAGCGCCGCGCCCCAGCCAGATCAGCAGCACCAACACTCCGACCAACCGGAGACGCGGGCGGGCGCGGCACGGAAGTACGCCGAGCAGCACCCGGAGAGGACCGAGATCACAGCGTGCCCGGAAAGCGGCACAACCCTCCGCGGCTCCGTCCAGTCCATCCGGCACACCACCCCGGCCGCCGTCTCGGTCCGCCTCTTCCGCCCGCCCCTTCCGCCCCGGTTTTCTGCCGACCGTGTTTTATGCCGACCGGTTCTGCCAACGGCTACTGCCGACAGCTTCTCCGCCACGCAGCATGTGCTGGGCAGCCAGGTAACCGACCTGGAGGGGGCTTGCGGGCCGGCCTCGTCCCCCGGCCCACCGCCCTCTCTTCAGCTTCCATCGGTTCACACCGGGCTCACCGCCTCCTCGAACTGGGCCGCGTACAGCCGGGCGTAGGCTCCCCCGGCAGCGATCAGCTCGTCGTGCGTGCCCTGCTCGACGATGGAACCACGCTCCATCACGAGGATCACGTCGGCGTCGCGGATGGTCGACAGCCGATGGGCGATGACGAAACTGGTGCGTCCCGCGCGAAGTGACCCCATGGCCTGCTGGATGAGCATCTCGGTGCGGGTGTCGACCGAGCTGGTGGCCTCGTCGAGCACCAGGATGGCCGGTTCTTTGAGAAAGGCGCGCGCGATGGTGATCAGCTGGCGCTCACCCGCGCTCAGGCTCGACCCGCTGTCGTCGAGCACGGTGTCATAACCGTCGGGAAGGGTGCGCACGAATCGGTCCACATACGTGGCGCGCGCCGCCGCGACGATCTGCTCCCGCGCGACATCGCCGGCCCCGTAGGCGATGTTCTCCGCGATCGTTCCGCCGAACAGCCAGGTGTCCTGCAGCACCATGCCGGTGTTGCCGCGCAGCTCCTCGCGCGCCATCTGTGCGATGTCCACCCCGTCAAGGGTGATGCGCCCACCGGTCACCTCGTAGAACCGCATCAACAGGTTGACCAGGGTGCTTTTACCCGCCCCGGTGGGGCCGACGATGGCGACCGTCCGCCCCGGCTCCACGGTCAGTGACAGGTGCTCGATGAGCGGCTCGTCGGGCTCGTACCGGAAGGACACGTCCTCGAAGACGACGCGACCCTCCACCCGGTCGGGGCGGGCCGGGACAAGCGCCTCGGGCTCCTGCTCGTCGGCGTCGAGGAGGGAGAAGACCCGCTCCGCCGAGGCCACCCCGGACTGCGTCAGGTTGGCCATCGAGGCCATCTGCGCGATGGGCTGACTGAACTGCATCGTGTACTGGATAAACGCCTGAACGTCGCCGATCGACATCGTGCCGGAGGCGACCCGTAGCGCGCCGAAGACGGCGACCAGCACGTAGCCCGCGTTGCCGACGAACCTGAGGGTGGGCTCGATAACACCGGAGACGAACTGCGCCTTGTGCGCGGCCTCGAACAGGGCATCGTTGTGCTCGGCGAAGACCTGCTCGGCCTCCTTCTGCCGCCCGAAGACCGCGATCTCGTTGTGGCCGGTGTACATCTCCTCGATGTGCCCGTTGAGCTTGCCCGTGGTGGCCCACTGCGCGACGAACCGGGGCTGTGCGCGCTTGCCGATGAACGCGGCGAGGCCGATCGAAACAGGCACGGCCAGCAGCGCCACGAGCGTCAGCAGAGGAGACAGCACCAGCATCATCGCGAGCACGCCCACGACCGTGAGCAGCGAGTGGATGATGCGGCCGAGGACGGTCTGCAGGACCGTACTGACATTGTCGACGTCGTTGGTGACCCGGGACAGCACCTCCCCGCGCGAGTGCCGGTCGAAGTAGGAGAGCGGCAGGCGCGACAGCTTGGCCACGGCCCGACCGCGCAGCCGGTGGGCCGTGCGCTGCGCGACGCGCACGGACAGCCGCCCGCGCACGTGCCCCACGATCCCCGCTATGGCGGCCACCGCGAGAGCGATGAGCAGGACCCGCCCGACAGCCGCGAAGTCGACGCCGCCCTCGGCGGCGCCCGCGACGACCAGGTCGGTGGCGTGACCGAGGAGCAGCGGCACGCTCACACTCAGCGCGACGGTCGCTGCGATCATGATGACCACGCCCGCGAGGACTAGGCCGTCCTCCCCCACGACGCGAAGCAGCCGCAGGCCCGATCCACGAAAATCGACCGACGTGCCCCTCCTTGCGTCCCGGGGCGTTTCCGCGTCTGTTTTCCTCCCGACGTCTTGCCTGCCGTCGACGTGCCTCCCGCCGTCTGTCCCGCCGTGGTCCGTCCTGCCGCCGCCTGTCCCGCCGTCATCTATCCTCTGGTCGTCTCTGTCCGTAGGGGTCACTGGGCCGCCTCCTCCTCGGTGAACTGGGAGAGCACGATCTCCCGGTAGATCCTGTTGCCACCTGTGCCGCCCGGACCGCCCATGAGCTCGTCGTGCGTCCCGGTGCCCGCCACCCGGCCCGCGTCGAGCACGACGATGCGGTCCGCGTGGCGAATGGTCGCGACCCGCTGGGCGACGATGATGACGGTCGCCCCGCCGGTTTCGCGCTCCAGCGCCGCGCGCAGGGCCGCGTCGGTCGCGTAGTCGAGCGCGGAGAAGGAGTCGTCAAAGAGGTAGACACGCGGCCGGGCGACCAGTGCCCGTGCGATGGCCAGGCGCTGCCGCTGCCCGCCGGAGACGTTGGTGCCACCCTGCCCGATGGGCGCGTTGAGCCGCTCGGGCATCCGTTCGACGAAATCGCGGGCCTGGGCGATCTCCAGCGCGTGCCACAGGTCGTCGTCGGACGCCTCGGGGTTACCGAAGCGCAGGTTGGAGGCGATCGTCCCGGTGAACAGGTACGGCTTCTGGGGCACCAGGCCGATAGCCGCGGAGAGGACCTCGGGGTCCAGCTCACGGACGTCCACACCGTCGACACGGACGGTGCCGGACGTGGCGTCGAGAAGCCGCGGCACGAGGTTGAGCAGCGTCGACTTCCCGCTGCCGGTGGAGCCGATGATGGCGGTAGTCTCGCCGGGTCGCGCGGTCAGCGAGACACCGTGCAGGACGGGTTCCTCGGCGCCGGGGTAGCCGAAGTCCACATCGCGGATCTCCACCTCCCCCGTACCGGGCAGCGACCGCACCGGGGCGGCGGGCGGCACGACGGTGGAGGAAGTGCCCAGCACGTCCCGGACGCGCTCGGCGCACACCCTGGCACGCGGGGCCATCAAGAACGCGGCCATGGCCATCATGCAGGCGCCGAGGATGTGCGTCAGGTACAGCAGGAACGCGATCAGCGAACCGACCTGCATCCCGCCGCTGTCGATGCGGTACGCGCCGAACCACACCACAGCGATGTTGGCGAACTCCGTGGTGATCAGGACGATGGGCATCATGAACGCTTGGAGGCGGCCCAAGCGCAGGCCCACGTTGAGCAGGTCACCATTGGCGGCGCCGAACCGCTCCTGCTCATGGGCGTCGCGGGTGAAGGCCCGGATGACGCGGATACCGGTGATCTGCTCGCGCACCACCCGGTTCACCCGGTCGATCCGCTCCTGCAAGGAGGCCGACAGCGGGCCCATCACACGGATGAGCAGCATCAGGGCCAGGATCAGTACCGGGAGAAACACCAGCAGCACCAGTGACAGCGCGGCGTCCTGGAAGAAGGCCATCAGGAGGCCACCGAAGCCGATAATGGGCGCGGACACCACCATCGTGAGCGTCAGCAGGGTCAGCATCTGCACCTGCTCGACATCGTTGGTCGTGCGCGTGATCAGCGACGGCGCGCCGAACCGTGCGACCTCGCGCGCGGAGAAGCTCTGGACGCGGTGGAAGACGGCGGCGCGCAGATCACGGCCGAGGCCCATGGCGACGTGGGCGCCGAGGTAGAGCACACCGACCGCGCACACCACCTCCAAGAGCGCCACCGCGAGCATGATGATGCCGGACTGCATGATGTAGCCGGTATCGGCCCGGGCCACGCCGTTGTCGATGATGTCGGCGTTGAGCGTCGGCAGGTAGAGCATGGCCGACGTCTGGATCAGCTGCAGCAGCATGACCAGGCCGATGCGCCCCGTGGAGGGGCGGAGATAGGTGCGCAGGAGACGGGTGAGCGCCCGTCTCTCCCGCGCTTCAGGGGGGCCGGCCGAACCGGCCGGGGTGGTCACGGTCATTGAGTTGAGAAGCCTTCTGGTGTGGGGGTCAGACAACGAGGAGACAATATGCCACTGAGTGGCATTAGCTATCAAGTTATTAAAACCACCGCGTTGCTTACGCCCCTCAGGGATAAATTGCTATGCTGACCAGCTATGAATCCGCATTCCCCCACGTCAGAGAGCAGGCCACGGGCCGCGCCGACGGGTGCGCCGTCGTCCGTGGACCGCGCGCTGCCGCTGCGCGAGCGCAAGAAGCTCCGCACCCGGCGGGCCCTGGCGGACGCGGCGCTGCGCCTGTTCAGCGAGAAGGGCTTCGACGCGGTCACCCTCGATGAGCTCGTCGACGCTGTCGAGGTCTCCAAACGCACCTTCTTCCGGAACTACGCCTCCAAGGAGCAGGTGGCACTGGCGGCGCAGGCGGACCTACTGGACGCCTTCGTGGCCGACGTCGCCCGGCGCAAGCTCCACGGCCCCCTCTTGCCGGCACTACGCGACTCGATGACCGCGGCGACCCGGCGCATGGACGACGACTGGGTGGAGAGGTTCCTCCGCACGCGGCAACTGGTCGTCACCACGCCCGCCCTGATCGACTACTCGATCGTGGAGTCCATGCACGTCCAGCGGCGGCTGGTGCGCGAGCTGGAACCCAAACTGGGGATCGACCGCCACGAGGACGTCCGGCTACGCCTCGTCGGAGAGTTCGCCATCAGCGCCTGGCGTTGCGGGGCCAAGAACTGGCTCGCCGACCAGCGCGAGGGCGAGCGGCGCGGCGGCGGACGGGCCGCGCTCATCGCTTCCGTCGAGGAGGCCTTCGACGCGATTCCCGAAGCCCTGGCCATGTCCGCGTCGGCGCCGTAACGCTCCACGACCACTCGACACGGCCCGCAGCGATCGGTCGCGACCGCGGACCCGACATCATCGCCACGGCCGGCGCCCTCGGCGTCCTCGCCTCCGTTGACAGCGCTGGCGTCCGCGGCGGTGGCACCGTTGATGCGGCCGCCCCGCCATGCACACCTCGGCTTCACGCGCGACGCGGCACCGTCACCGACCGGCCGATGCGATCAGCCGCTGGCCGTCCACCCACCTTCCACCCGGCTGGGTGCCAATGCGACGGGGCCCTCATTCGGCCGGACGTGAATACCAAACCCACCGGTTTCCAGGCGGTACGAGAAACCAACCTGGGCGTCCTGCTGCACGCTGTCCGCTCCCTCGCTCCCGGCTCGCGCACCGCCATCGCCATCGCCACGGCCTCGGAGCTCAACTAGACCAGCGTCTCCAACTTGGTCGCCGACCCGACCTCCCGCGGGCTGGTGCGCGAGATCGGCGAGTCCACCGAGAGGAGCGTGGATCGCCCGGGTGCTGCTCGCGCTCGACGACAGCACGATCCCAGCCATCGGGCCGGAGGTGCATGTCGACTACCTGTCGGTCGCCGCTGTCGACCGCCCGGAGCAGGAACTACTCACCCGCCACATCTCATTCGACGCCCCGAGCGGCTGCCCCGGAGGCGCGCGCCCACCGGATCGCCCGGACCCTGGCGGAGGCGGTGGCGGACACCGCGCTGGCGGGACACCGCGTCATCGGAATCGCCCACCTGGTCGACGACACGATCGACCGCGCCGGTGCGGGCGGCGCCACAGCGCTCGACACCCTGCACACAGCGGGCACTCCGCAGCACCCAGGGGCGTCCTCCGCAGCAGGTCATGACGGTGACGGGTCCGCGGTATCCCCGTGGGTGTCGACGTTGGTGTCGCGGCGGCTGTCATCGAGTACCGCCGCAAGATACGCGCTGATGGCGTCCCGATTCCGCGTCAGGCACCGGATGCGGTCAGTCATTCGGTCGCGTTCGTGTTCCAGGGTCGCGATCATCTCCGGTGTCGCGTCAGGGAAGTAGATGGTGCGGGGCTTGTCCAGGCAAGGCAGGATCTGCTTGATGATCCGTGTCGGCAGTCCGGCGTCGAGCAGGCCTCTGATCTGCATGACGCGATCCACGCAGTGCTCGTCGTACTCGCGGTAGCCGTTCGGGGAGCGCCCGGCGACGATCAGTCCCTGCTCTTCGTAGTAGCGCAGCAGCCGGCGGGGCGTGCCGGTGCGTTCCGATAACTCCCCGATGCGCATGTGACCGCCTTCACGTGCCGCCGTCTTGAGCCTCTCACCAATGTGAAGGTTCGACGATACCCATCAAGCGAAACCGCGGCACTTAGCAGACACGAGGTGAGCTTCGTTGGACCACCAGCTCTTCGACTACAGCCCGATCGTCGAGCGCGATCCGATCCACTGGCCGGGCGGCGCCCGCATCGCCCTCTACGTCGGCCTGAACGTCGAGCACTACCAGGTCGACCGCCCGTCGACGAGCATCTTCCCGGGGACGGTCGGGCTGACGCCGGACCCGCTGAACTACGGCTGGCGCGACTACGGTCCCCGGGTCGGCATCTGGCGGCTGATCGAAAGCCTGGACCGGCACCAGGTGCGGGCGAGCGTGATGCTCAACTCCGACGTCGCCAAACGCTATCCGCAGATCATCCGAGCTGGCCGGGAGCGGGACTGGGTGTGGACCGCGCACGGCAAGAACAACTCGATCCTCCAGGCCGACATGACACTTGAGGAGGAACGCGCGTACCTGACGGACGTGATCGGCACCATCGAGGAGTCGACCGGACGCCGACCGCGCGGCTGGCTCGGCCCCGCACTGACCGAGACCTTCCGGACTCCCGAGCTTCTGGCGGAACTGGGCTTGGAGTACGTGCTGGACTGGGCCAACGACGACCAGCCGTACCGGTTGAACGTGCCCGGGATGCTGAGCGTGCCGTACTCCATCGAGATCAACGACATCAGCATGTTCGTGGGCAAGAGCCTGAGCGGGCCTGACTTCGTCCAGATCGTCAAGGACCAGCTGGACCAGCTCTACGAGGACGCGGCCGACAGCGGCCGAGTGATGTCGCTGGTCCTGCACCCCTTCGTCATCAACCAGCCGTTCCGGCACAAGTACCTCGACCAGGCGCTGGAGTACGTCGTGAACCACCCTGGGGTGTGGCTGACGACCAGCGACGAGATCGCGGAGCACTACGCGGCGATCACGTCCGGAGAGGACCGCCCGCCGGGGAATTGACGCACTCATGCGGGCGCACATCGAGCGCGCGCCACACATCCTCCAATCAGGAGGCAAAGGCGCCGCGCAGCCGCCGCAGAACGTCGCGCTCGGCCGGGTTCTGGGCGCGGTCGATCGTGGC
Source organism: Nocardiopsis rhodophaea (assembly GCF_039530945.1). NCBI lineage: Bacteria > Bacillati > Actinomycetota > Actinomycetes > Streptosporangiales > Nocardiopsidaceae > Nocardiopsis > Nocardiopsis rhodophaea. Next base: position 3,300 of record NZ_BAAAPC010000002.1, on the reverse strand, counting down.
CTCGTATGATCCCCGGGCTATTCACCCGACTTGCCGCGCTGCCGCTGCGCACCATCGAGGGTGGGGCACTGCTCTTCACCAAGCTCCCCGTCCTGATGGACGAGGTTTTCTGGAGGGCCGCGCATGAGGCACGCACCGATTCGCTCCTGCTGTTCAGCCTGGTGTCACTGCTCCTCGTAGGCGCGGGACGCTGGTCGCTGGACCGCGGGTGCTTCCCGTGCCGCGACTCCTAGCCCCGCGGCGCTCACGTTGTCTCGGAACCGGACCTCAGCGCTGAGCTTCGTCTAGGGCCAGCCATGAGCTTCTGAGTCCCGCTACGGCCAGCGGAACCCAGAAGCTCAGCGACACGGGACCGAGGACGGGCAGCGGCCCTCAGTCGCGCGGCGGCACAGCCATCTCGCCGAGCAGGGACCAGTCGTCCTGCGGAATCGTGGTGTTGACGATCCGCGGCGTCTCGGCGAGGTGCGGCGGCAGCGTCTTCTGCGCCGTTTTGAAGTGCTCCGACTGCACGTGGGCAGCACCGGCCTCGTCATCGCGGAACGCCTCGACCAGCACATACTCGTTCGGGTCTTCGACACTGCGCGACCACTCGTACCAAAGGCACCCCGGCTCACTGCGGGTCGCCTCGGTGAACTCTCGGGCGATTTCCGGCCAGCTATCCGCGTACTCGGGCAGAACGCGGAACTTGGCGGTAATGAAAATCATGGGACTCCTCATCAACACGGCCCTATGTGGAACCACCTTCGATGCTAGAAGGGCGCGCCGCGCAGGCAGGTCATTTAAGAGCGCGAGACGCGTCACCTGTCCGGCCCACGTCCTGGTGTGGAGACAGACACCGTTCTGAGAGGGGCCCGCCTAGAGCAGACCGCACGCGTATCGGCGAAGGACGACGCCCCCGGCATACCGCGGCTGGATCGTCACACCAGCTCTTCCGCAACCCTCTTCCCCCACCACGTCATGGCTGATAGCACTGAGTATCCCGATCAGGGCGGTGACATCGGGGCTGACCGACCTGGTGTTTCCATGGCCTCTTTGTGGCGAATTCGACTTTGCAATTCTTTGACGCTTTCGAGGGGCAATGATGTCGTCGAACGTGCTGAATTCGTCTTCGCCAGTCTGTCCCTGCTTCCGGCTCGCCTCCCAGCCCGGTGACACTTAATCAACCGACATCGCAGAGGTCGGGCAGCACGCCCAGCGAGGCGCACGGTCAAGACCGGAGCCGACAAGACACCCGGCATTCACCGGCCGCCCAACCAGACACGGCCCAAAGACCCGGTGAATCAAGGCGTGCCTCGACACCCCAGCCGATCACAGGCACACCGATAGCCCCGCCGGGCACCTCGCCCGGCGGGTCATCCATTCAGCTTCGCGCGCACCGATCGATCAACACCAATCCGGATCGCCGGACCCATCACCCGATCCGCCCTCCGCGTCCGGAGGGCGCGCGCCCCGGCCCGGCCGCTTGCGCTGCTCGGACGTGGGCTCTCCCGGCGCCCGCCCCGGCGGTGGGGGCGGTGCTGGTGGTGGGGGTGGGGGCGTGGGCTTCCCGCCAGGCCGGGGCCCCCAGCCCCGCTCCCGCGCCCGACGATGCTCTTTCTCCAAATTATGGAACCGACACAACGGCTGAGCATTATCCAAATCCGAGCGGCCCCCGTCCCACCACGCCACCTTGTGATCCACCTGGCACCACGCAATCGGCCGATCACACCCGCCCTCCCACGCACACCCCTGGCGCCGCGCCATCAACGCCGCCCGCACCGCCGGACCGAACAACCGCCGCGAGCGCCCCACATCCACCACCCGCCCATCGACCGGGTCAACCACCACCCGCCGCAACGCGCAATCACCCGCCTGCGCCCGCACCGCCGAAGCCGGCCACAAGGTGCCATACTCACTGACCCCCGGAGCGGCCCCCCTCTGGCCCTGAAGCAGGTCCAGCCCCACCACCACAGCAACCGGGGCGGCCCCCGCCCGGCGGCGCGGGGCCTGGTCGGCCGGCAGCTCTACCACCGTCTGGCACATCTCCACCAGCGCGTCATGCGTGCGCTGATAGGAGGTGCGCTCCTCACCGTGCTTTGACGGCGGGGCCAGGAACGCATCCAGCGCGTTGCGCAGCACATCCCCGCTGGCCTCATCCCCCCAGGCCTCCAGATGGAACGAGTCATCCATCCCCCGGGTCAACCGGGCCCCCCGCCCCGCATAACGGTCCTGGTACTCCTTCTCCTGGCGGGCCGGATCCAGCGTGTAGCGCAACCGCCGCCCCGCCTGATCCAGCCCCCGCACCGTCACCGCGGGCTGCACCGCCATCCCCAGCAGCGGCCCCTCGGCCGCATGCACAAACCCCGCCGCCTCCGGCCACCGCTGCAGGCAACGACACGCCAGACCCTCGCTCACCCAGTGGCTGATACGCTCCAGCTTCGCCAGGGAGATCTCACCGTCGGCATAGGCCTGCTCAGACTCCTCCAGGTCCGCCGAGCGGTGGGCCAGATTCGCCATCTGGCGCGCCTCGCCCGGAGACCGGTGCGCGACATGCTGCAACCAGTGCGCCAGCCGGAACTGGCCCGACCCGGCCAGCCCACCCCGCGCCTCGAACACCCCCGCCGCATCCGCACACGCCAGCTTCACCCCATCCAACGCCGCCAGCACATCGGTCAAGGCCTCGCCCAGGGTGTGCTCAGCCCCGGTAGGGACATCGGCCTGGGCAAGCCCGCGCACCACCTCAGCGGCCGTACGCAAACAGGCCACAGCCCGCTCAGCGCCACCCGGCCCCGGGGAAGTAGAAGAAAATGCGTTCTCGCCCATACCCCCAACGCTAAACAGCAGGGATAGCCGGTTCCAGGAAAGATTTCCCGGCTGTGGACAACCCTGACCGCGACCCCTTGCCCACCACGAGCACCGCGCCCGACCGGACCACCGGACCCACCCGCAGACGTCCCCCACACCCGACCGCACCGCCACCACACACCCGGGGCCGTTCCGGAAGCCGACCAGCACCCCCACCCGGGGGCACCGGAACGCCCCCCCGGGGGCGGGATTACCGGTGCCGACAGGGACCGGCCGACCACCGCACCCCCCACACCCCCGCAGCAGGCACCCCCGGAACCCGCAGCAGGCACCCCCGGAACCCGCAGCAGGCACCCCCACACCCCCGCACCCCCGGAAGTTTCACACAATCACAAACCCAGGCAACAAAAAAGTGGGGACCGCCCCACAGGACGATCCCCACCAAAGAAACGCGCGGCAGCGACCTACTCTCCCACCCCCACCATGAAGGCAGTACCATCGGCGCAGGGAGACTTA